>NZ_JBIWNY010000048.1:0-33957 GCF_044767465.1 Streptomyces sp. NPDC101237
GCCGCGCAGTGCGACTACCCGCTGCACCTCGGCGTCACCGAGGCCGGCCCCGCCTTCCAGGGCACCGTCAAGTCGGCCGTCGCCTTCGGCGCCCTGCTCTCCCGCGGCATCGGCGACACCATCCGGGTGTCGCTGTCCGCGCCGCCCGCGGAGGAGGTCAAGGTCGGTATCCAGATCCTGGAGTCCCTCAACCTCAGGCAGCGGCGCCTGGAGATCGTCTCCTGCCCGTCCTGCGGCCGCGCCCAGGTCGACGTCTACAAGCTGGCCGACGAGGTGACGGCCGGTCTGGAGGGCATGGAGGTGCCGCTGCGCGTCGCCGTCATGGGCTGCGTCGTGAACGGGCCCGGGGAGGCCCGCGAGGCCGACCTCGGCGTGGCCTCCGGCAACGGCAAGGGCCAGATCTTCGTCAAGGGCGAGGTCATCAAGACCGTCCCCGAGTCCAAGATCGTGGAGACCCTCATCGAGGAAGCGATGAAGATCGCAGAGCAGATGGAGCAGGACGGGGCCGGGTCCGGAACGCCCGCCGTCACCGTGAGCTGAACAGCACGGACCGAGAGGGGGCCGAGCGTGACGATTCTGGAGACCATCCGGCAACCACGCGACCTGAAGGCGCTGTCCGAGGCGGAACTTCGCGAACTGTCTGAAGAAATACGTGAGTTCCTGGTGCACGCGGTCGCCAGGACCGGCGGTCACCTCGGCCCCAACCTGGGAGTCGTGGAACTGACCGTCGCACTGCACCGGGTCTTCGAGTCCCCGGCCGACCGCATCCTGTGGGACACCGGTCACCAGAGCTACGTGCACAAACTGCTGACGGGCCGCCAGGACTTCTCCAAGCTGCGCGGCAAGGGCGGGCTGTCCGGGTACCCGTCCCGCGAGGAGTCCGAGCACGACGTCATCGAGAACAGCCACGCCTCCACGGCGCTCGGCTGGGCCGACGGCCTGGCCAAGGCACGGCAGGTGCAAGGGGAGAAGGGCCATGTCGTCGCGGTGATCGGCGACGGCGCCCTGACCGGCGGGATGGCCTGGGAGGCGCTGAACAACATCGCGGCCGCCAAGGACCGGCCGCTGATCATCGTCGTCAACGACAACGAACGCTCCTACGCCCCGACCATCGGCGGCCTCGCCAACCACCTGGCCACCCTGCGCACCACCGACGGCTACGAGAGGGCGCTGGCCTGGGGCAAGGACGTGCTCCTGCGCACCCCGCTGGTGGGCGGCACCCTCTACGAGTCCCTGCACGGCGCCAAGAAGGGCTTCAAGGACGCCTTCGCCCCGCAGGGCATGTTCGAGGACCTGGGCCTCAAGTACGTCGGCCCGATCGACGGCCACGACATCAGAGCCGTCGAGTCCGCGCTCCGGCGGGCGAAACGCTTCCACGGGCCGGTGCTCGTGCACTGCCTCACGGAGAAGGGCCGCGGCTACGAACCCGCCCTCGCCCACGACGAGGACCGCTTCCACACCGTCGGCGTGATGGACCCGCTCACCTGCGAGCCCCTCGCACCGTCCGGCGGGCCCACCTGGACCTCGGTGTTCGGCGACGAGATCGTCCGGATCGGCGAGGAACGCGACGACATCGTGGCGATCACCGCGGCCATGCTGCACCCGGTCGGCCTGGGCCCGTTCGCGGCGCGCTTTCCGGGCCGGGTCTGGGACGTCGGCATCGCCGAGCAGCACGCGGCGGTCTCGGCGGCCGGCCTCGCGACCGGCGGCCTCCACCCGGTGGTCGCCGTCTACGCCACCTTCCTGAACCGTGCCTTCGACCAGCTGCTGATGGACGTGGCGCTGCACCGGTGCGGGGTGACGTTCGTCCTGGACCGGGCGGGCGTCACGGGCGTCGACGGCGCCTCCCACAACGGCATGTGGGACATGTCCGTGCTCCAGGTGGTCCCGGGCCTCAGGATCGCCGCCCCGCGCGACGCCGCGCAGCTGCGCCTCCAACTGCGCGAGGCGGTCGCCGTGGACGACGCGCCCACCCTGGTGCGCTTCCCGAAGGAGTCGGTGGGCCCGGACATCCCGGCGGTCGACCGGATCGGCGGCCTGGACGTGCTGCACTGTGGAGCCGACGCCCGGGTGCTGCTGGTCGCGGTCGGCGTGATGGCGCCGGTCTGCCTCCAGGCCGCGGAACTGCTGGCCGCCCGGGGCATCGCGTGCACGGTCGTGGACCCCCGCTGGGTCAAGCCCGTGGACCCCGCGCTGCCGGTGCTGGCGGCCCAGCACGAGCTGGTCGCCGTCGTCGAGGACAACAGCCGCGCCGCCGGTGTCGGTTCGGCGGTCGCGCTCGCGCTCGGTGACGCGGAGGTGGACGTGCCGGTGCGGAGGTTCGGGATTCCCGAGCAGTTCCTCCCGCACGCCAAGCGGGGGGAGGTGCTGGCCGACATCGGCCTGACACCGGTGGAGATCGCGGGCCGCGTCGGAGCGAGCCTCGCGGGGCGGGGGGCCGAGAGCGCCCACGAGGGTGCCGCGGGCGGCCGTTCGACGGGTGCGGGTCCGTCCGGGCGGGTCGCGCCCGCGCGGCGGCAGCCGCAGATCGAACGCAGCCCCGTGCCTCTGCGGGGCGCCACAGCCGAGGGCGCCGTCTCCGACGGCGCTCACAAGGAGAAGCGATGAGCACGGAGTTCGACCTCGGCGCGCTGCTGGCCGAGCGTGGCGGTGAGCGCTACGAGCTGCATGCCAAGTACCTGAACCACCAACTGCCGCGCATGCTGCACACCATCGGCTTCGACAAGGTCTACGAGCGCGCCGAGGGTGCCCACTTCTGGGACGAGGACGGCAACGACTACCTGGACATGCTCGCCGGGTTCGGGGTGATGGGCCTGGGCCGGCACCACCCCGTCGTCCGCAAGGCCCTGCACGACGTCCTGGACGCGCAACTGGCCGACCTCACCCGCTTCGACTGCCAGCCGCTGCCGGGACTGCTCGCCGAGCGGCTGCTGGCCCACAGCCCGCACCTGGACCGGGTGTTCTTCGGCAACAGCGGCACCGAGGCGGTCGAGACCGCGCTGAAGTTCGCCCGCTTCGCCACCGGCAGACCCCGCGTCCTCTACTGCGACCACGCCTTCCACGGCCTGACCACCGGCTCGCTGTCGGTCAACGGCGAGGACGGCTTCCGGGACGGCTTCGCCCCGCTGCTGCCCGACACGGCCGTCCCCCTCGGCGATCTCGACGCCCTGGCACGCGAGCTGAGGAAGGGCGACGTCGCCGCTCTGATCGTCGAGCCCATCCAGGGCAAGGGCGTGCACGAGGCGCCGCCCGGCTACCTGCGCGGCGCCCAGGAACTGCTGCGCCGGCACAAGGCACTGCTGATCGCCGACGAGGTGCAGACCGGCCTCGGCCGTACCGGCGACTTCTACGCCTACCAGCACGAGGACGGTGTCGAGCCGGACCTGGTGTGCGTGGCGAAGGCCCTGTCCGGCGGGTACGTCCCCGTGGGCGCGACGCTCGGCAAGGACTGGATCTTCAAGAAGGTCTACTCGTCCATGGACCGGGTGCTGGTCCACTCGGCGAGCTTCGGTGCCAACGCCCAGGCGATGGCGGCCGGTCTCGCCGTCCTCTCCGTCATGGAGAACGACCAGATCGTCGCGAACGCCCGGGCCGTCGGGGACCGGCTCAGGACACGGCTCACCGAGCTGATCGACACCTACGAGCTGCTCGCCGACGTGCGCGGCCGGGGGCTGATGATCGGCATCGAGTTCGGCAGGCCCAGCTCGCTGAAGCTCCGCAGCCGCTGGACCATGCTCCAGGCCGCCCGCAAGGGTCTGTTCGCGCAGATGGTCGTCGTACCGCTGCTCCAGCGCCACCGCATCCTCACCCAGGTCTCCGGCGACCACCTGGAGGTCATCAAGCTGATCCCGCCGCTCGTCGTCGACGAGGCGGACGCGGACCGGTTCGTGGCCGCCTTCACGGACGTCATGGACGACGCCCACAGCGGCGGCGGCCTGATGTGGGACTTCGGCAAGACCCTCGTCAGGCAGGCGGTCGCCAACCGCTAGCTTTTTGTCTCTGAGGCAAGAAAATTGCCGCACAGGCAAATGTGCGGCTGAATAGAGGCATGAACGCCTCCGAGAACGGGCGGGCGGGCGGTCCGGTCGAGGATCTGCCCGCCGTCGCTCCGCAGCTGCGGTCCCTGCGCCGTCGCGCCGGCCTCACCCTGGAGGCCGCGGCACGCGACGCCGGACTGTCGGCCGCGCATCTCTCCCGGCTGGAGACCGGGCAGCGCCAGCCGTCGCTGCCGATGCTGCTCGCACTCGCTCGTGTCTACGGTACGACGGTATCGGAACTGCTGGGAGAGAGCGTCGCCGACCAGCACGCGATCGTGCGCGCCGGCGACATGGAACCGACCCGGGCCGGCGGCTGGACGTACTGGCAGGCCGGGGCTTCCGGCCGCGGCATGCAGTCGCTGCGCGTCCGGGTGCCCCACGGATCCCAGGGCGACATCGTGCGGGTGCACCCCGGCGAGGAGTGGCTGTACGTCCTGAGCGGCCGGCTCCGGCTGCGCCTCGGTGACACCACCCACGTCCTCGCCGCGGGCGACAGCGCCCATTTCGACTCGCTCACCCCGCACCGGCTCGCCGCCGAGGACCACGACGGCGTCGAGCTCCTGTTCGTCCACACCCTGCTGCAGAGTCCCCTGGCCGCGCTGTGCCTGGGGCCGATCACTGGAGAGCTGCCGTGAGCAACATCGAGGAGAAGTTCCCCCGGGCCCTGTGGGTCCGGCTCATCATCTACATCGCCGTCGGCCACGTCTTCGCCGCCTTCCTCTACCTGCTGTTCGCCGTGGGCGGCAAGGGCTGAGCGCTCCCGTGACGGCCCGGCCTCAGTCGAGGAGGCGTGCGCGCAGCCGCTCGCGGGTGCGCGGGGTGACTCCGAGGCCCTGCTCCAGGTAGGTGTCGACGTCGCCCCACGTCTCCTCGATGCTCTCGAAGGCCGCCGTCAGGTACTCCGCCCGGGCGTCGAAGAGCGGGCTCAGCAGCTCCATCACCTCGGGGCCGTAGGCGCTGTCCCCGCCGCCGCTGCGCCGCACCTTGTAGCGGCGGTGCTTGGCGTTGGACTCCAGGTAGTCGGCGAGGATCGCGTCCCGCTCCACGCCGAGCGCGAGGAGGGTCACGGCTATCGAGACGCCGGCCCGGTCCTTGCCGGCCGCGCAGTGCATCAGCGCCGGGACGCTGTCCTCGGCGAGGTCGTGCAGCACGCGCGAGTGCTCCGCGGTGCGGTCCCTGACGATCGTGCGGTACGAGGTGACCATCCGGTGGGCGGCCTTGCCGTCGCCGAGGAGTCCGCGCAGCTGCTCGGTGTCGCCCTCGCGGACCATCGTCCAGAACTCGGCGCCGTGTGCCGGGTCGGTCAGCGGCAGGTTCAGGTTCCGGACGCCGGGCAGCTCGACGTCCGGGCCCTCCAGCTTCTGGTCGGCCGCGTTGCGGAAGTCGAAGATCGTGTGCAGGCCGAGGGAGGCCAGGAACTCCGTGTCCTGTTCCGTGGCGTGCGCCAGGTGCCCGCTGCGGAACAGCACGCCGTGCCGGACCCGGCGCCCGTCCACGGTCGGCAGGCCGCCCACGTCGCGGAAGTTGCGGACCCCGGCCAGCTCGGGCTCGGTCGACGGGACCTGCTGCGTCACGGGGGCTCCTCCCGGCCGGTCCCGTCGGCGCTGCTCGCCGGCGGGCACTGGATCGACCATACGACATCGGTTTCCACGGGCAATGAGTTGTCCACAGCCGTTGCCTCCAGGGCCCCACGCCCTTGATGATGTTGGTGCTTGAGCGGATCTGTTGGCACCTGTGTGAGGTTTCTCGTGGTGGACATCGCCGATAACGGTCGTACCTGGCTCCTGTCGGGCCCCGGCAGCAGCTACGCGCTGCATCTCACGGAGGACGACGAGCTGCTCCACCTGCACTGGGGCCCGAGGATCCGGCTCGCCGACGCCGAGCAGCTCAGCACCCGGGCGCTGCCCGCCTACTGGGCCTTCGAGTCCCCGCTGGACGGCCGCGAGGAGTACCCCGTCGAGGGCGGCCCGCGGTTCGTCCGCCCCGCCCTGTCCGTGCGCACCGAGGAGCGCCGCGGCACCGAGTGGGTCTTCGAGTCGTACGAGACCGACGACGGCGCGGACGGTGACGGACTGCGCCTGCGGTTCAACGACGCGGGGATCCTCCTCACCCTGCACTACCGGATGCGCGGCGACGTCGTCGAACGCTGGGTGACCGTCGACAACCGGGCGCACGCGCCCCTGGAGCTGCTGCGGGCCGACCCGGCCGCCTGGACGCTCCCGGACCGCGAGGGCTGGCGCCTCTCCCAGCTGCACGGCCGCTGGGCCGCCGAGTCCCGCCTCACCCGCGCCCCGCTCACCTACGGCGAGAAGGTGATCGGCAGCCGCCGCGGCCACACCAGCCACCAGCACCTGCCCTGGGTCGCCCTCGACACCGACGCCACCGAGGAGCGCGGCGAGGTCTGGGGCTGCGCGCTCGGCTGGTCCGGCTCCTGGCGGATCGCCGTCGCCCAACTCCCCGACGCCCGCGTGCAGATCACCGGCGGCGCCGGCTACGACGACTCGGGCCTTCTGATGCTGGCCGAGGGCGAGTCCTACACCAGCCCGGTCTTCGCGGGCCTGTGGAGCGACGGCGGCTTCGGCGGCGCCAGCCGTGCCTGGCACGCCTACCAGCGGGCGTACGTCATCCCGGACGCCGGCCGGGACCGGCCGGTGCTGTTCAACTCCTGGGAGGCCACCACCTTCGACATCTCCGAGGAGCAGCAGGCCACCCTCGCCCGGCGGGCCGCCGCGATCGGTGTCGAACTGTTCGTGGTCGACGACGGCTGGTTCGGCGCCCGTACCAGCGACCGCGCGGGCCTCGGCGACTGGACGCCCAACCCGGACCGCTTCCCCGAGGGCCTCAAGCCGCTCGGCGACCACGTGCACGCCCTCGGCATGCAGTTCGGCATCTGGGTCGAGCCCGAGATGGTCAACGCGGACAGCGACCTGTACCGCGCCCACGCCGACTGGGTGCAGTTCCAGCAGGGGCGCAGGCGGACGGAACTCCGCAACCAGCTCGTCCTCAACCTCGCCCGCGAGGACGTGCGGGAATACCTGTGGGAGCAGCTGGACACCCTGCTGTCCAGCGCTCCGATCGACTACGTGAAATGGGACTTCAACCGCTGCTTCACGGACGCGGGCTGGCCCGGCGAGCCGTACCCGCAGCGGCTGTGGGTCGACCACGTCCGCGGGCTGTACGCCCTGATCGACCGGATCCGGGCGGCCCACCCGGACGTCGCCATCGAGTCCTGCTCCGGCGGCGGCGGCCGGATCGACCTCGGCATCATGAGCCGCACCGACGAGGTGTGGACCTCCGACAACACCGACCCGCTGGACCGGCTCGCCATCCAGCACGGCTTCAGCCAGATCCATCCGGCCCGGGTCATGTCCGCCTGGGTGACCGACAGTCCGAACCACCAGCTCAACGGCCGGGTCAGCAGCCTGCGCTTCCGCTTCGTCAGCTCCATGGCGGGCGCTCTCGGTGTCGGCGGCGACCTCTCGCGGTGGACCGAGGAGGAGCTGGCGGAGGCGGCCCGCTGGGTGGAGCTCTACAAGGACATCCGGCCCCTGGTGCAGCGCGGCGACCAGTTCCGGCTGCGGCCGCCGGCCGGCGGGCTCAGCGCGGTGCAGTACACCCTCGGCGACGAGACCGTGGTGCTCGCCTGGCTCCAGGCCCAGAGCTACGGCGAGCCGATGCCCGCCCTGCGGCTCCAGGGGCTCGACCCGGAGGCGTCGTACGAAGACCGGGACACGGGCGAAATACTCCGCGGGGCCGTGCTGTTGCACCACGGGTTGCGCACGGAACTGCGCGGCGACCTGGATGCGACGGTTGTCCGGCTCCGTCGCATCTGAGCCATATGTCCGAAGTAGTGTTTTCATTCCGACTAGTTCTGGAATAAGCGGACGTGGTGGGACGTGCGTGAGGAGCGTCATATCCGTGACCGTCCGTCGCGCGTCATGCTCACGTAATTCCGGTGCCTTTCCGGGTGATTGACGGTCGGGGCGGGACGGGAATTCACGGAGAGTGACCGGGAATTCCCGTAACGGATCACGTGAAACCAGGACGGACGGAACCGGGCTCTTGTTCGTGTGCGTCCTGCTCGCTTACGTTCACCACGCATCCGGACGGAACGCCGAATCCTGCCGCCGACCGGAGTCCCCACACACACTCACCCGTGCCCGGCAGGAGCGGGGGACCCACCAGGTATGACCGCCTGTTCCGGTTCCCGGGACGGCTAGGGGTGTAGCCACGTCTTCCCGCGTGGCCGGGCAGCTCCAGCCCGAACCCGACAGCTCACCTCGCAGGCGCCGGAGAGGAATGTGTCATGCCCGCGAAGGGTAAGCACCGCCGTCCCAAGTCCCAGCGCCTCACGCGCTCGATGGCCGTCGCCGGAACCGGCGGCGCCGCGCTGGCCCTGCCGCTCATGGGGGCCACCGGCGCCCACGCGGCCACCACGCAGACCGTTTCCGAAAAGGCCACGCAGTCGATTCCGACCGTCGCGAAGACGGTCGCGCGGAAAGCCGCCGACCGTAATTCAGGCACCGGGAATTCCACGCACCGCGTCTACACCGTGGTGTCCGGCGACTGCCTCTCGAAGATCGCCTCCGAGCACGACGTGCCCGGCGGCTGGCAGCGGCTCTACGCCGACAACCGGCAGGCGGTCGGCGGCGACCCCTCGCTGATCCACCCCGGTCTCGAGCTCGCGCTCGGCGGCCGGCACGCCGCGGCCGACCGCCCTGACCGGGACTCCCGGCCCGAGACGCCGGCGCCCTCGCGGTCCCACGCCCCCTCGGCGCCGTCCTCGGACCCGGCGGCCTCCTCGGACGCGTCGACGACGGCCGTCTCCGGCTTCACCCTCCCGGTGACCGGCGGCACCCTCGGCACCCGCTACCACGTCGCCGGCAGCATGTGGTCCAGCGGCTACCACACCGGTGTCGACTTCGTCGTCCCGACCGGCACCCCGGTCAAGGCCGTCGGCGAGGGCACGGTCGTGACGGCCGGCTGGGGCGGCGCCTACGGCAACCAGGTCGTCATCAGGCTCGCCGACGGCTACTACGCGCAGTACGGCCACCTCTCGGCGCTCTCCGTCTCGCCCGGCCAGACCGTGACCGCCGGTCAGCGGATCGGCCTCTCCGGCGCCACCGGCAACGTCACCGGCCCGCACCTGCACTTCGAGATACGGACCACCCCGGACTACGGTTCCGACCTCGACCCGGTCGGCTACCTCCGCTCGAAGGGCGTGACCGTCGGCTGACCCGTCGACACCTCCCGTGCGCCACGCACTCCGAAGGCCGGACCCCGATCCCCGGGTCCGGCCTTCGGGCGATCGACGCGTCAACGCGCCTGATCAGGGGCTTATTCCTGGATTGGCCGACTATTTACAAGTGTCTTATATCACCGGCAGTCAACCCCTTATTACGGTCGCGTAGGTCACAGCCCGAGGTGAATCATGGTCCGACGTGGCAGACGATTCGAAGAGTGACAAGGCATCAGTGATCGGGTCGTACGTGGCGGTGGGGGACAGCTTCACCGAGGGCGTCGGCGACCCCGGCCCCGACGGGGCCTTCGTCGGCTGGGCGGACCGGTTCGCGGTCCTGCTGTCGGACCGGCGGCCCGAGGGCGACTTCGACTACACCAACCTCGCGGTGCGCGGGAAACTGCTCGACCAGATCGTGGCGGACCAACTGCCGCGAGCCGTCGAACTCGCCCCGGACCTGGTCTCCTTCAGCGCGGGCGGCAACGACATCATCCGCCCCGGCACCGACCCCGACGAGGTGGCCGAGCGGTTCGAGCGGGCCGTGGCCCGGCTCACCGAGGCCGTCGGGACGGTCCTGGTGACCACCGGCTTCGACACCCGGGGCGTGCCGGTCCTCAAGCATCTGCGCGGCAAGATCGCCACCTACAACGGCCATGTCCGCGCCGTCGCCGACCGGTACGGCTGCCCGGTGCTCGACCTGTGGTCCCTGAAGACCGTGCAGGACCGGCGGGCCTGGGACGGCGACCGGCTGCACCTGTCTCCCGAGGGGCACACCCGGGTGGCGCTGCGGGCCGGTCAGGCGCTCGGCCTCGAGGTGCCGGCCGACCCGGACCAGCCGTGGCCGCTGCTGCCGCCCCGCGGCACCCTGGAGATCCGCCGCGACGACGTGCAGTGGGCCCGTGAGTACCTGGTGCCGTGGATCGGCCGGCGGCTGCGCGGCGAGTCCTCGGGCGACCACGTGACCGCCAAGGGGGCGCTGTCCCCGGACGACATCAGGATGCGGATCGCCTCCGTGGCCTGACGGCACGGAAGCGGACGAGGGGCGGCCCGCGCGCGGGCCGCCCCTCATGCGTCCTGCTCCAGCCCCACTTCGCGCGCCAGCGCCTCGTCGACCCACTCCTGCGCCCGCGCCCGAGACAGGGCGCCCGGGTAGGAGGTGAGCTGGACGGCGAGCCCGTCGAGCAGGGCGGTCAGACGCAGCGCCGCGGCCGCCGGATCGGGACACCGGAACTCGCCGGTGGCCACGCCCTCGGCGACGACCTCGGCGATGGCCGCCTTCCACTGCTGGTCCAGCCGCTTGGCGACGTCCCGCAGGGCGGGTTCGCGCAGCGCCACCGCCCAGCCCTCGATCCACAGCCGCCAGCCCTTGGCCTGCCCGGTCGGCGCGTACCAGCGCACCGCCGCCCGCAGCCGGCGCGACGCCGACGTGCGGCGGCCCAGCAGCTTGCGCAGATGGGCCAGGTCGTCCTCGGCGGCGTAGGCGAAGGCCGCGGCGACCAGTTTCTCCTTCGTCGAGAAGTGGTACAGCACCAGTGCGTTGCTCACGCCGAGGGCCGAGGCGACGTCGGCGATCCGCACCGCCGCCACCCCCCGCGCCTCGATCTGCTCGATGGCCGCCCGCAGCAGTTCCTCACGCCGTTCGGCCACGCTCAACCGCACTCTCGCCACGCGGTCACCCTAGACGGTCCCGCCCCCGGGCGTGTCGCCGTCCCCGCCCAGCGGCAGGCGCATGAGCGTGAGATCCAG
Organism: Streptomyces sp. NPDC101237; assembly: GCF_044767465.1. Taxonomy (NCBI): domain Bacteria; kingdom Bacillati; phylum Actinomycetota; class Actinomycetes; order Kitasatosporales; family Streptomycetaceae; genus Streptomyces; species Streptomyces sp. NPDC101237. The sequence goes on from NZ_JBIWNY010000048.1 coordinate 11,023, forward strand.
CCGCCGGCCGGACTTGACGCCCACCTCCCGCCCCGTCCCCGCGTGCTCGAAGCCGAACCGCCGGTGCAGCCGGACGGAGGCGGTGTTCTCCGCCTCGACACCGGCGATCATGGCGTGGTGGCCCGACTCGCGCGCCGCGGCGACGAGGGCCGCCAGGAGCGCGGAGCCGATGCCGAGCCCGTGCCGCTCCGCACGGACGCAGACCGAGTCCTCCGCCGTGACCGGTAGCCGTCCAGCTCGCGCCACGGGCCGTACACCGCGAATCCGGCCACCTCGCCCGCCACTTCCGCCACGAACGCGGAGCCGCGCGCCAGATGCGCGGCCGGCCAGGCCGCCGCCGCCGCGGGAGACCGCGGGGCCGAGGTCCACGGCGCCGTCGAGTGCGCGATCGCGTCGTTGCGGATCGCGCGCACGGCCTCCGCGTCACCGGGCTCCCCCGGACGGACCGTCACGGTCACCGGTACCAGCCGAACCGTTCCGCGATCACCGGCAGGCGGTCGGCCACCACGGCGTGGGCCGCGGCCCGCGGGGTCGTGCCGTCGGACGCGGCGCGATCCAGCATCAGCCCCACCAGGGCCCGCATCGAGCGGCGGGTGTGCGCGAACGCCTCGTCCGCGTCCGCGCCGATGTCGCCGAACAGGGTCCACCACCACCACGCGTTCGTGCCCGAGTTGACCACCACGTCCGGCAGCACGGTCACCCCGCGCGCCGCGAGCCGCTCCTCCGCCTCCGGCAGGACGGGCATGTTGGCCGCCTCCACGATCCAGCGGGCGGTGACCAGGTGCTCGTTGGACGTGTCGACGGCGTACGAGACCGCGGCAGGCACCAGCACCTCCGCGTCGGCGGACAGCCACGCCTCACCCGGCAGTTCGAGATCGTCCGGGCGCAGCACCGAGCGGTCGACGGTGCCGTAGGCGTCCCGGGCGCGCAGCAGCGCCTCGACGTCCAGCCCCGACGGATTGGCGATCGTGCCCTTGACGTCCGCGACGGCCACCACGGTCAGCCCCGCCCGCGAGAGGAAACGCGCCGTGGCCCCGCCCATCGTGCCCAGCCCCTGCACCGCGACCCGTGTCCCCGGGTACGGCACCCCGGCCCGGTCCAGGGCCGCCAGCGCCGACTCGGCGACTCCGCAGCCCCCCACCAGCTCGTCCAGGCCGATCCCGTCCACCTCGATGGCGAAGGCGTCCGCCAGCCGCCGCCGGGCCGCGGCCTCGTCGTCGAGCAGCGGGTACACGGCCTGGATCGAGGAGACCAGCCCCGCCTCGGCGGCCGCCCGGTCCACCAGGTCCTGGGTCAGCCCGAGGTCCTCGCCGGTGGTCCAGAAGCTCTCCACGTGCGGCCGCATGGCGCGCAGGTAGCGGACCAGCAGGGCGTACGCCCCGGGGTCCTGCGGATCGCAGTCGATGCCGCCCTTGGCGCCGCCGAGGGGGACGTAGCGGCCCGTGGGGTCGTAGTGCAGGGCCTCCTTCATCGTCATGCCGCGTGCCAGGCCGGTGACCTCCTCCAGGGTGCAGCCCGGCCGCATCCGCAGGCCTCCGCTGGCCACGCCCCGCACCAGCCGGTCGACGACCAGGAAGCCCTGCCGTCCGGTGACGTGGTCGGTCCAGACGAGAGACATCAGTGGAGCGGCCATGGTGGCTCCCGGGAGGTTCGCGAAGGAGAGGGTGTTACTGAACAGTGGTTCAGTATCAGGATCTGGGTGGCGGGGTGTCAACGCCGACCACCCGAGGGGCCGACCATAATGGAGGACCCCGCCACACCACTGGAGGTACCGTGACCCGTCCGCGTTCCCAGAGCTCCGGGCTCCGCGTGCCGCGGCCCGCCGCCTTCGGCGTGGAACCCGGCGGCGAGCGCATGGCCCGTATCCAGGGTTCACCGCACTTCAAGGACGGTGTCTTCCAGAACCCGGGCGGCACCGCGCGCACCCGGCCCTCGGGCTCGATGCTCGAATTCGCCAGGACCTACTTCGAGAAGGAGCAGCGCGTCCGCCGCGCTCCGCGGGGCACCGTCCCGGTGCACCCCACCACCGTCGCCGACCTCGCCCGGCCCGCCGCGAGCGGACTGCGGGTGACCTGGATGGGGCACTCCAGCGTCCTCGCGGAGATCGACGGACACCGCGTCCTCTTCGACCCCGTCTGGGGCGAGCGCTGCTCACCGTTCCCGTTCGCCGGACCCAAGCGGCTGCACCCGGCGCCGCTGCCGCTGGCCGCGCTCGGCCCGGTCGACGTCGTGGTGATCTCGCACGACCACTACGACCACCTCGACCTGCCCACGATCAAGGCACTGGCCGGCACGGACACCCTCTTCGCGGTGCCGCTCGGGGTCGGCGCGCACCTCGAACACTGGGGCGTCCCCGCCGACCGGCTGCGCGAGCTGGACTGGCACGAGGTGACCGAGGTCGGCGGCCTCACCCTGACGGCGACCCCCGCCCGCCACTTCTGCGGCCGAGGGCTGCGCAACACCCAGCACACCCTGTGGGCGTCCTGGGTCGTCGCGGGCGAGCGGCACCGGATCTACCACAGCGGTGACACCGGTTACTTCGACGGCTTCAAGGAGATCGGCGCCGACCACGGGCCCTTCGACGTGACGATGATCCAGATCGGCGCGTACAGCGAGTTCTGGCCCGACATACACATGACGCCCGCGGAGGGCATGCGCGCCCACCTCGACCTGCAGGGCGGCGGTCCGCACGGCGTGCTGCTGCCGATCCACTGGGGCACCTTCAACCTCGCCCCGCACGCCTGGGCCGAGCCGGGGGAGTGGACCAAGGACGCCGGCGACGGCGCCGGCCAGGCGGTGGCCCTGCCCCGGCCCGGCGAGCCGTTCGAGCCGTCCGGCACGGTGCCCGTCAGCCCGTGGTGGCGCGAGGTGTCGGCGCCGGTCGCCCGGCCGTGGCGCACGGCCGTCCCGCCGCGGAGCGAGGCCGGGCAGCGGGACCTCGGCCCGGCCGGCGAAGCGGTGACGCCGGACGCGGACGATCTCGTGAAGTGAGCACACCCGCGGAGCCCGGTGACCGCGACGGAGGCGGTCACCGTGGGTGATGTTCTGCGGGGTGATGGCGGGGTGACGGCAGGGCGGCGGTGAGGCCCTGGCGGGCCGTCCGGCCGTCCCGGCGGGCCCGTCCGGACGGTGCGGGTCCGGGGGTGCGGGGGAGAAGCGGTGGGGCGGGTGTGCCGGTCCGCGCTCTCCGTCTCTGACCGATTCTGAGCAGGTCGGATCAGGTGCTGGTCATTCAGGGGCGAGGTTTCGAGAAACCTTTTCGGTCCTTCGTGCGACGGCTCATACCAGAGCGGGACCGCCGCCGGGGGACTTTGTCAACTGCCCACCGCGCCTGATGCGTTGGCGACTACTGTGAGTGTCCGTCGGGCGACGCGGGGCCGAATACTTTTGCGGTCTCCTCGGCCGGCACCGCTATGGCGCATGCCCGGCTCGCGCGTCCCGCGCGAGTGATCCAGGCCCGACGGACCAGTACGAGGACGCAGATGTCTCACCTCCGTGCACCGGCCGCCCGCGCCGACCGCCGTGAGGGCGGCCGGCACGGACGTCCGGTCGCCCGACCCGTTCCCGCGCTGCCCGAGACCTGCATACGGCCTCAGCTGATGCGCCTCGCCGTGCTGCCGCCGGTCGCGGTGGCGCTCAGCGGCTGTGCGGCCGTCCTGTTCACCGTGCGCTCCACCGGGGCCCCGCCCAGCCTCAGCCTGCTGGCCGTGCTGACCGGAGCGGTCTCGGTGACGGCCGCGGGCATCGTGATCGCCGCCGTGGCCGCGGGCCGCGCCGCCCGCTCGGTCAGCGACCGCGTCGAGACGCTGCGCCGCAGCACCGCCCGTGGCGAGGCCGATCTGCTGGCCCTAGTCGAGACGCTGCGCCGCGGCGAGACCCCGCCCCCGCGCAGGTCGCGCGGCGGACCGCCCGCGGACGCCGACGACTTCGAACTGCTCGCCGCCGACCTGTCCCGCGCGCACGACGGCGCCGTCACCGCCGTCGTGCAGGCCGCCCAGCTCTCCAGCCAGACCGGCAGCGAACAGAAACTGGAGGTCTTCGTCAACCTGGCGCGGCGCCTCCAGTCCCTGGTGCACCGGGAGATCTCGATCCTCGACGAGCTGGAGAACGAGATCGAGGACCCCGACCTGCTCAAGGGGCTCTTCCACGTCGACCATCTGGCCACCCGCATCCGGCGGCACGCCGAGAACCTCGCCGTGCTCGGCGGCGCCGTGTCCCGGCGGCAGTGGAGCAATCCCGTCCCCATGACCGAGGTGCTGCGCTCCGCCATCGCCGAGGTCGAGCAGTACTCCCGGGTCAAACTCGTCCCGCCGATCGACGGCGAACTGCGCGGGCACGCCGTCGCCGACGTGATCCACCTGCTCGCCGAACTCGTCGAGAACGCCACGGTGTTCTCGGCCCCGCACACCCAGGTGCTGCTCCGCGCCAACCTCGTCACCTCCGGCCTCGCGGTGGAGGTCGAGGACCGCGGACTCGGCATGCCGGTCGGCGAACAGTCCACGATGAACGCCCTGCTCGCCGACCCCGACCAGGTCAACGTCGGCAGCCTGCTGGCCGACGGCCGCATCGGCCTCTTCGTGGTCTCCCAGCTCGCCCGCCGCCACGGCATCCACGTCCGGCTCCAGAGCAACATCTACGGCGGTGTCCAGGCCGTTCTCGTCGTCCCGCAGAGCCTGCTGGGCTCGGCCGCGGGCGGCGCGGGAGCGGTACCGCAGCCGCGCGACGCCGGGGACGCGCCGCCCGGACCCGACGGCGTCACCCGCCCGTCCGACGCCCTCGGTCCATCCGACGGCGGCGATGCCCCCGCCCCGGCCGCCCCGGCGATCGCCGGACCCGGCGCCCGTCCGGCCGCCGCCCCGGGCGGTCCGCCCACGGACCGCCGGCCCGCACCGCAGCCGGGACCGGCCGCACCCGCCGTCGGCGGACGGCGCCGGCACGCGCAGCCCGGCGGCGCACCCGCGCCACTGCCGACGCGCGGCACCCGCCAGACCCGGCCCAACCCCGCCGAGGCCCTGCCGGGCATCCGGCCCGAGGACCGGTCGGCGGTCGCCGAGCACGCCGGCGCCCCGCCCGTCCCGCGCGTCGGAACGGTGCGCGGCACCATGGGCAAGCCCCAGCTGCCGCGCCGCCGTGCCCAGGAGCACATCGTCCCCCAGCTCCGCGGCGGCCCGGCTCCCCGCCAGGACTCCGAGACGACGGCCGGCCACGACCCCGGTCTGATGGCCGCCTTCCAACGCGGCATCGGCCTGGCGGAGGCCCAGCAGCACCTGGAGGCCGCTCAGCCGGAGCAGCGGACCGCCGCCGGACCGGTGGGCGGACCGCGGGGAGAGACCCTCGCCACCGGACTGAACGGCACGGGCGTCACCGACCTGGGCCGCCTCGGCACCGGCCCGACCGGCATGGGGGTCGCCGGACCGGGCGTCGCCGACCCGGGCGTTCCGGGCACGGGTGTGCACGACACCTCCGGCGCGGGGCTCGACGCCGGGTCCGGCGTCATCGGGTTCGGCGCCCGCACCGAGGACGTGTCGAGCAGCGCGTCCCACGCCACACACGCGGACGGCGTGCACATGGATCTGTCGTACACGGGCGCCACGCACGCGGATTTCCCGCACACGGATCTCTCGCAGACGGGCGCCCCGCACACGGATCTCCCCCACACCGACGTCACGCACACGGAAGCCACCGCGTCCGGCCACTCGGCCCTGGGCCGCGTGACCTCGGTCCACCCGGGCCCGGCACCCACCGGTCCCGCGCAGGCAGCGGCGGCCCCGGCCGACCCTCCGACCGTGTCCCCGGCCCCGGCGCACGCCCCGATCCTGCGCCCGCTGCACGCCTCCGACCGCCACGCCCGGCCCGACGGGAGCGCACCGGCCGGATGACCAGCACCCTCCCCACCCCCACCACGACCCCCACCGCTCCCTTAGACCTTCGTACCCCAAGGAGTCGATCCACCATGGCGAGCGATGCGCCGACCGCCCAGGTATCCGACCTCGACTGGCTGATGAGCGGCCTCGTCCAGCGCGTACCCCACACCACCAGCGCGGTGCTCCTGTCCTGCGACGGGCTGGTGAAGTCCGTCCACGGGCTCGACCCCGACAGCGCCGACCACATGGCCGCGCTCGCCTCCGGTCTGTACTCGCTCGGCCGCAGCGCGGGCGTCCGCTTCGGCGACGGCGGGGACGTCCGGCAGGTCGTCGTCGAACTCGACTCGACGCTGCTGTTCGTCACCACCGCCGGATCCGGCACCTGCCTCGCCGTGCTGGCCGGCCGCGAGGCCGACGCCGCCGTCCTCGGCTACGAGATGGCGATGCTGGTCAAGAGCGTCCGCCCCTACCTCGTCACGGCGCCCCGGCAGCACCCCGTCGAACCCACGGCGATGAGGCCTTGAGGGTGGCGGCAGCCGGCGACGGGCCGTGGCTGGACGACGCGGCCGGACGCCTGGTGCGCCCGTTCACGGTCAGCAACGGCCGCACCGAGCCCAGTATCGCCTTCGACCTGATGTCGCAGGTGATGGCCACCGGAGCCACCCCCCTCGGCTACCTCGGCCCCGAGCACGCACAGGCCCTGGACCTGTGCCGCGCCCCCGTCTCGGTCGCCGAGATCGCCGCGCACCTCAAGCTCCCCGCCGTGGTCACCAAAGTGCTGCTCTCCGACCTCGTCGACTGCGGGGTGCTCACCGCCAAGCCCCCCGCCTTCCACCACAACCCCACTGACCGGTCTCTTCTGGAGGCAGTGCTCGATGGACTACGACGACAGCTGTGACCCCTTCCCCACCGCGCTGAAGATCCTGGTGGCCGGTGGGTTCGGGGCCGGCAAGACCACCTTCGTGGGCGCGGTCAGCGAGATCGCGCCGCTGTCCACGGAGGAACTCCTCACCACGGTGAGCGCCGCGACCGACAGTCTCGAAGGCATCGAGAACAAGGTCGAGACGACCGTGGCCATGGACTTCGGCCGCATCACCCTGGACGCCGAACACGTGCTCTACCTCTTCGGCACGCCGGGCCAGGAGCGGTTCTGGTTCATGTGGGACGAACTGTCCGCGGGCGCGCTCGGCGCGGTCGTCCTCGCCGACACCCGCCGCCTGGAGGACTGCTTCGCGGCCGTCGACTTCTTCGAGGAGCGCGGCCTCGGCTTCATCGTCGCCGTCAACGAGTTCGACGGGTCCTACCGCTACGACCCCGAGGAGGTGCGCGCCGCCATCGACCTGGATCCGCAGGTCCCGGTCGTCCGCTGCGACGCCAGGATCTCCAGCTCGGGCGTCCAGACCCTGCTCACCCTGGTTCGCCATCTCATCGCCCACGCCCCGGTCTCCGCGCCGAGCCACGGCGCCCACATGTGAACCCCACACACCCCTCGGAGGCCCTGTATGACCCACGTCCACGGCGGCGGAGTCCGCCCATGAGGTACGACCCCGCGCGCCCGGCCGGCCGGCTGCTGCTCACGCCGGAGGACAAGGAGGCGCCCGTGCGCGTCCGGCGCCTGGGCCAGCTGGGCCTCGGCGACCGCCGCGACCCGGATCTGGACGCCTACGCGGACCGGCTCGCGGAGGTCACCGGGGCGCCGTACGCCATGGTCAACTTCGTCGGCGAGTACCGGCAGTTCTTCGCCGGGCTGCACCTGCCGGCCGTGTCGCCGCCGGTGGTGGTGAGGCCCGACGGCACGACGCCGGTGCTGGGCCGCGAGCTGGGCCGCGACCACGGGTTCTGCCCCCATGTGGTGGTCCGGCGCAAGGCGCTGGTCCTCGAGGACGTCAGCGACTACCCGCGGTTCGCGGGCAACCCGGTCGTCGACGAGTTCGGCGTCCGTTCCTATCTGGGTGCCCCGCTCATCGACAGCACCGGGACGGCGCTCGGCACGGTGTGCGTGCTCGACGTGGCGCCGCGGCCCTGGGGCCGCTCGGGTCTGGAGACCATCAAGTCGTCGGCGGCGGAGCTGGTGGCCCGCATCGAGCGACGCGAGGCGGACGGGCTGCCGCTGCTGTGACGCCGGGAACGGTCCGGCACACTAGCCGACCGGTCTAGTACTTCCGTACGCTGGTGGCATGGGACGTACGAGTGACGCCAAGCGCAAGATCCTCGACGCCGCCCGCTCGCTGATCGAGGACCGCGGCTACTCGGCGCTCGGCGTGGCCGAGATCTGCGCGGCGGCCGGGGTGCCGAAGGGCAGCTTCTACTACTTCTTCGCGTCCAAGGAGGCCCTCGCGCTCGCCGTCGTCGACGAGCACTGGGCGGCCCAGGAGCGTGCCTGGGCGCGTGTCCTGACCGGCGAGGCGGAACCGCTGAGGCGGCTGCGGGATCTGTTCGAGGAGACGGAGGCCGGGCAGCGCGTCGCGCAGGAGGGCTGCGGCACGGTGTCGGGCTGCCTGTTCGGGAACCTCACCCTGGAGCTCAGCAACCAGACCGAGGCGGTCCGCGAGCGGCTCCAGGAGATCTTCGACGCGCAGGTCGGCATGGTGGAGTCCGTCATCGCCGAGGCCCGCGAGCGCGGTGAGGTCACGGTCACCGACCCCGGGGAGGCGGCCCGCGCGGTGGTGGCCCAGCTGGAGGGACAGGTGATGTTCGCCAAGCTGTACAACAACACCGGACGTCTCGGCCCGCTGTGGCAGAACTGCCGGGCACTGCTCGGGGCGACGGCGACCCCCGCCCAGGCACGCACGGCCCCGGCACGCGTGGCCCCGGGCACGGATGACCGGGGTCGCGTGTCCTAGGAGCCCGTGGCCCCGGCCGGCCGCGGCCGTCGTACCTGTTCCGTGGATTCCGTGCCCAGGTGGTGCGGGAAGCCGATCCGCAGCACCGCCGCGGCCGCGGCCGCCGCGACGACCACCGCGGCGGCCAGCAGCAGGGCCTGGTGATAGCCGTGCCGCAGCAGCGGGGCGACGGCCGGCGGGCCCAGGATCTGTCCCACGGAGTACCCGGCGGTCAGCAGCGCCACGGAGCGCGGGAAGCGCAGGTGCGCCCCGGTGGCCAGGGCCAGGGTGCTCACGCCCAGGAACGTCGCGCCGAACAGCACCGCCGAGCCGAGGGCGGCGGCCGTGCTCCCGGTCACCGCGGGCAGCGCGATACCGGCCGCCTGCACCACCAGCGCGGTGAGCAGCAGACCGGGCCTTGACCACCTGCGCCCGAGCCGGGCCCACAGCGCCGCGGACGGCACGGCGGCCAGCCCGACCAGCACCCACGCGCCGCTGCCGACCCAGCCGGGGGAGTCCTGGCCGATGGCCGCGACCAGGAAGGTGCCCGCGACGATGTAGCCGACGCCCTCCAGGAAGTAGCTGACGAACAGGGCGCCGAACCAGCGGTGGGTCCCGGCGGTCGCCGCAGGCCCCCGTGCCGGTCCGGCCGGCGGGTCCTCGGGCCGCAGGTTCCAGGAGAGCGCGGTCAGCACCCCGGCGAGCGCGGCGGCGGCCCACCAGGCGGCCCGCCAGTCGGCGACCGGCCGCAGGGCCAGCACCAGCAGCCCCGACAGCGCGATGCCGGCGCCCACCCCGCCGAAGGACCAGCCGGACAGGTGCGCCGGGTGCTCCCGCAGATGGTGCAGCACGGCGGCGGCCGCGACCACGAACACCAGGGCGCTGGCCCCTCCCGCCAGCAGTCGCAGCAGCACCCACGGCACCGTGCTGCGGGGGAGCGGCATCGCGGCGAGCGAGGCGGTCAGCAGGAGCAGTGATCCGCGCAGCACCGCACGGGACCGGACCAGCGCCGGGGCCAGGGTGCCGGCGAGCGCGCCGACGAGGTAGCCGGCGTAGTTGGCGGTGGCCAGGTGCGCTCCGGCGGCCGCGGACAGGCCCGCCCGGGCCTGCATGAGGGGCAGGATCGGCGTGTACACGAAGCGGCCGACGCCCATGCCCGCGGCGAGCGCCGCACCCGCCCTGGCGGCATGGCTCCGGGCGGACGTGGGGGTCATCGGGTGCCGTCGACCCGGCCCGGGTCGTTCGGGTGGGACTCCAGCGGGGTGACGGTCAGCGTCATCCACGGGCGCAGCGGCAGGGTGCCGAGGACCTTCTCGTGGAGTTCCGCCTCGTCGCCGGCGCGCCAGACGCCGATGCTCCGCAACTCGCCCACCGGGCGCCACAGCCGGACCAGGTGGCCGGCCGCCGCCAGTTCGCCCGCGCGGACGGCCTCCGCGGCCCGTCGCCGGTCGACCTCCTCCTGGTCCGTACCCTCGGGGACGGTGGTGGTGATCTCGACCAGGAACTCTCGCACGGTGCGCTCCTTCTGTTCTCGGTGCCTTCATCGTGCGCCGTCCGGGACCGCGGTGCCACTACCGGCCGCCTAGCTGCTGGGAGGCCCTGCCTCCCACCGCGCGTAGCATGACGCCCGTGGAACTGCGCCAGCTGCGGTACTTCGTCGCGGTCGCCGAGGAGCTGAACTTCGGGCGGGCCGCCGAGCGGCTGCTCATCGCGGGCCCCTCGCTCTCGCAGCAGATCAAGGCTCTCGAACGGGACCTGGGCGTGCGGCTGTTCGAACGGGACCGCCGCTCGGTCTCGCTCACCCCGGCCGGAGCCGCCCTGCTCCCGCACACCCGGGTCCTGCTGGAGCGGGCCGACGACCTCAAGCGCCGCGCGGGCCTCCTGTCGGGCTCGCAGTCCGTGCGGCTCGGGTACGTCAACTGGCTTCCCCCGGACCTGATGTCGCGGACGGCGGCGGTGGCCCGGCTGCACCTGGACGCCTGGGTCGCGCCCTCCCACACCCAGGCCGCCAGGGTCGCCGACGGCAGCCTGGACCTGGCCGTCTGCCGGGTGCCGGCCGACGACCTCGAACGGCTCGGACTGCGGGCCCGGCTGCTCGGCGCGGACCGGCTGTACGCCGTGGCCAAGGGGAGCGACACCGGTGACGTGCCGGCCCGCGAGACCGACGTCCTCATCGACGACGACACCACCTCCTGGGCCTCCTGGAACGGATACGCCGAGGAGCTGACCCGGGCCGTCGGCGCCCGCGCCGTGCGCATCTCCGACGGCGCCGTCACCGGGCCCGCCTTCTTCGACCACGTCCGCCGCTGCACCCGCCCGGTCGTCAATTCGCCGAAGGGCCAGACCGCCGCGCTCCCGCCCGACCTGGTCCGCCGGGAGATCGTGGCGCCGAAGATCTACTGGACGTGGTCCCTGGTCCGGCGGGCGAACGAGGACCGGGCCGGAGTGCTGGCCGTCGTCGACGCCCTGTGCGACGAGGTCGGCGAACTCGGCGTCCACGCCCCGGACGCCTGGCTGCCGGCCGGCGACCCGTACGCGCTTCCCGGCTGAGCGGGCCTGGGAGCCTGTGCCTCCCAGTACGGAGGAAGGCAGTCCTGGCCCCTCGGGACGGCACGACCTACCTTCTGAATAGTCGACCGGTCGGCTAGTACCGGTCACCCACCGGAGGAAGGTCATCATGAGCATCCAGAACCAGAAGGTCGCCATCGTCAGCGGTGCCTCGCAGGGCATCGGAGCCGCCCTCGTCGAGGGATACCGCAAGCTCGGGCACGCCGTCGTCGCCACCTCGCGCGGCATCGAGCCCGCCGACGACGCCGGTGTGCTGACCGTGCGGGGCGACATCGCCGATCCGGCCACCGCCGAGCGGGTCGTGGCCGCCGCCATCGAGCGCTTCGGCCGCATCGACACCGTGGTCAACAACGCGGGCATCTTCGTGGCGAAGCCCTTCACCGAGTACACGGCGGCCGACTACGCGGCCGTGACCGGCATCAACATGGACGGCTTCTTCCACCTCACCCAGCAGGCCCTGCCGCACCTGCTCGCCCAGGGCGGCGGGCACATCGTCAGCGTGACCACCAGCCTGGTCGACAGCGCGGACGCCAGGGTCCCCTCCGTCCTCGCCTCGCTGACCAAGGGCGGCCTGCAGTCCGCGACCAAGTCCCTGGCGATCGAGTACGCCGGCCGCGGCATCCGGGTGAACGCCGTGTCGCCCGGCACCATCAAGACGCCCATGCACGCGGCGGAGACCCACGACTTCCTCGCCGCGCTGCACCCGGTGGGCCGGATGGGTGAAGTCGGCGACATCGTCGACGCGGTGCTCTTCCTGGAGAACGCGCCGTTCGTCACCGGCGAGATCCTGCACGTCGACGGCGGCATGAGCGCCGGCCACTGACCGGCACCACACGCTGACGGCACGTCATATCCCACAGCGAGGAGCGGACATGACCACCACGACGGACGACACGGAGATCCTGGCCGGAGTGCTCGACCGGTGGAAGGCGGCGGTCGACGCGCACCAACCGGAGCGCGTCGCCGCCCAGTTCACCGAGGACGCCGTCTTCCAGGGGCTGCATCCGTACAGCGTCGGACGCCAGGGCGTCGCCGCGTACTACGCCTCCCAGCCCCTCGGCATGACGGCCCGCTACCGCGTCCTGGAGACCAGGCGGCCCGCGGACGGCGTCGTTCTCGGTTACCTGGCAGTCGAGTTCTCCTTCACGGACCGGCCCCCGCTGGACGTGAAGCTCTCGGTCCTGGTGACCCGCGAGGACGACGCCTGGTACATCGGCCACTACCAGGTCTCCCGTCTCGGCTGAGCGTCCCGGCGCGGGTCCGTGCGGGTGCCGCCGCCGCGCGCGGGGCGGGCGTGAAGCGCAGCTGTGGCGGCGGTTAAGAAAACCTCGATGGACCCGGCCGCCCGGATACGGCAGATTGCTGTGCGATTCCACCCCCCTCCCCGGCCGCGGGACGCTTCGGCGCGCCCGTGGCCGGGACCTCACGCACAGGAGCCGTAGCGTTGAAGGCGCTGGTCAAGGAGAAGGCGGAGCCCGGACTGTGGCTCGCGGACGTGCCGGAGCCCACGGTCGGGCCGGGTGACGTACTGATCAAGGTGCTGCGCACCGGCATCTGCGGCACCGACCTGCACATCCGGGCCTGGGACGGCTGGGCCCAGCAGGCGATCACCGCGCCCCTGGTGCTCGGGCACGAGTTCGTCGGCGAGGTCGTCGGGACCGGCCGCGACGTCGCCGACATCAAGGCCGGTGACCTGGTCAGCGGCGAGGGCCACCTCGTCTGCGGCAAGTGCCGCAACTGCCTGGCGGGCCGGCGCCACCTGTGCCGTGCCACCGTCGGTCTCGGCGTCGGCCGCGACGGCGCGTTCGCCGAGTACGTGGCGCTGCCCGCCTCCAACGTCTGGGTGCACCGCGTCCCCGTCGATCTCGACGTGGCCGCGATCTTCGACCCGTTCGGCAACGCCGTGCACACGGCGCTCTCCTTCCCGCTGGTCGGCGAGGACGTCCTGATCACCGGCGCGGGGCCGATCGGCCTGATGGCCGCCGCCGTGGCGCGGCACGCGGGCGCCCGGCACGTCGTGATCACCGACGTCAGCGAGGAGCGCCTCGACCTCGCCCGCAAGATCGGCGTGAGCCTGGCCCTGAACGTGTCGCGGGCCGAGATCGCCGACGGCCAGCGCGAGCTGGGGCTGCGCGAGGGCTTCGACATCGGCCTGGAGATGTCCGGCCGCGCCGAGGCGCTCCAGGACATGATCGCCAACATGACGCACGGCGGCCGTATCGCCATGCTCGGCCTGCCCGCCCAGGACTTCTCCGTCGACTGGGCGAGGATCGTCACCTCGATGATCACCATCAAGGGCATCTACGGCCGCGAGATGTTCGAGACCTGGTACGCCATGTCGGTGCTCCTGGAGGGCGGACTCGACCTCGCCCCCGTGATCACCGGCCGCTACGGGTACCGCGACTTCGAGGCGGCCTTCGCCGACGCGGCCAGCGGGCGCGGCGGCAAGGTCATCCTCGACTGGACCCTCTGACGACAACCAAGGACTGATGATGTTCGACTCCGTGCGCGACGACCTGCGCGCCACCCTCGACGAGATCCGCGCCGCCGGCCTGCACAAGCCGGAGCGGGTCATCGGCACCCCGCAGTCCGCGACCGTCGAGGTGACCGCGGGCGGCCGCCCCGGCGAGGTCCTCAACTTCTGCGCCAACAACTACCTCGGCCTCGCCGACCACCCCGAGGTGGTCGCCGCCGCCCACGACGCCCTGGACCGCTGGGGCTACGGCATGGCCTCCGTCCGCTTCATCTGCGGCACCCAGGAGGTCCACAAGGAGCTGGAGGCGCGCCTGTCGGCGTTCCTCGGCCAGGAGGACACGATCCTCTACTCCTCCTGCTTCGACGCCAACGGCGGGGTCTTCGAGACCCTGCTCGGCGAGGAGGACGCGGTGATCTCCGACGCCCTCAACCACGCCTCGATCATCGACGGCATCCGCCTCTCCAAGGCCCGCCGCTTCCGCTACGCCAACCGGGACCTCGCCGACCTGGAGCAGCAGCTCAAGGAGGCGCAGGGCGCCCGGCGCAGGCTGGTGGTCACCGACGGCGTGTTCTCCATGGACGGCTATGTGGCCCCGCTCCGGGAGATCTGCGACCTCGCCGAGCGCTACGACGCGATGGTCATGGTCGACGACTCGCACGCCGTCGGCTTCGTCGGCCCGTCCGGCCGCGGCACGCCCGAGCTGCACGGCGTCATGGACCGGGTCGACATCATCACCGGCACGCTCGGCAAGGCGCTCGGCGGCGCCTCCGGCGGCTACGTCGCGGCCCGCGCCGAGATCGTCGCCCTGCTGCGCCAGCGCTCGCGTCCCTACCTGTTCTCCAACACCCTCGCCCCGGTGATCGCGGCGGCCTCGCTGAAGGTCCTCGACCTGCTGGAGTCCGCGGACGACCTGCGGGTCCGGCTCGCCGAGAACACCGCGCTGTTCCGCCGCCGGATGACCGAGGAGGGCTTCGACATCCTCCCCGGCGACCACGCCATCGCCCCGGTGATGATCGGCGACGCCTCCGTGGCCGGCCGGATGGCCGAGCTGCTGCTGGAGCGGGGCGTGTACGTGATCGGCTTCTCGTATCCGGTGGTGCCGCAGGGCCGGGCCAGGATCCGGGTGCAGCTGTCCGCGGGCCACTCGACGCACGACGTCGACCGCGCGGTGGACGCCTTCGTCGCTGCCCGGGCGGCGCTCGCGGACTGAGCACGCGGGACATATTGCAATAATCAACACCATGATCGAGGCGCGGCGGCTCCACATCCTCCGTGCGGTGGCCGACCACCGCACCGTGACGGCGGCGGCCGCCGCGCTCTATCTGACCCCGTCGGCCGTCTCGCAGCAGCTGGCGGCCCTGGAGCAGGAGACCGGCCACCGCCTGGTCGAGCGCAGCGCCAAGGGCGTACGGCTCACCCCGGCCGGCGAGATCCTGCTCGGCCACACCAACGCCGTACTCGCCCAGCTGGAGCGGGCCGAGGCGGAACTGGCCGCGTACGGCTCGGGCGACGCCGGTACGGTCACCGTCGCCGCCTTCGCCACCGGCATCGCCCAGGTGGTGGCCCCGGCCGTGGCCCGCCTCGCGAGGACCGCGCCGGGCATACGCATGCGCGTCCAGGACGCCGAGGGCGACGCCAGCCTGCCGATGGTCCTGGACCGGCAGGTCGACGTCGCCGTGGCGGTCGAGTACCGGGGCGCCCCCGCCGCCGACGACCCCCGGCTCACCCACGTCTCCCTGTACGCCGAGCCCTTCGACGCCGTCGTCCCGCTCCACCACCGCCTCGCCGACGCCGCCGAGGTCCCCCTCGCCGACCTGGCCAAGGACCCGTGGATCAGCCCGTACCCCGGCAACCCCTGCCACGACGTGGTGGTCCTGGCCTGCGAGAGCGCCGGCTTCCAGCCCCGCCTGGAGCACTCCTCCGACGACTTCCGGGCCGTGGTGGCGCTGGCCTCGGCCGACGCGGGCGTGGCCCTCGTCCCCCGGTCGGCCCTGCGCGGCATGGACCTGACCGGCGTCGTCGTACGCCCGGTCGACGGTGTCGCCCCGACCCGCCGCGTCTTCGCCGCCGTACGGCGCGGGGCGGAGGGCCATCCGCTGATCAGCCCGGTGCTCAAGGCGTTGGGCGAGGCGGCCCGGCTGTGAGGGATTGTTCATCCGTGTGTTTCACATACGGGATACCGTCCCGGATGTGAAACGAGAAGAAGCGGTCGTCCCGGACCCCGTCGACGCCCGGCTCGGCAGCCGCCTGGCCGAACTGCGCGCCGAACACGGCTGGACCCTGGGCGAGTTGGCGGAGCGCAGCGGAGTGAGCAAGTCGACCCTGTCGCGCGCCGAGCGGGCCGAGACCAGCCCCACGGCGGCCCTCCTCAACCGGCTCTGCAACGTCTACGGACGGACCATGTCCCAGCTGCTCAGCGAGGTCGAGACGGCGCCCGCGCCGGTGCTGCGCGCCGCCGAGCAGCAGGTCTGGGAGGACCGGACCGCGGGCTTCGTCCGCCGGTCCGTCTCACCCCCGCACGGCTCGCTGCGCGGCGAGCTGGTGGAGGGCAGGCTCGCGGCGGGCGCGGACCTCTCCTACGACCGCCCGCCGGTGCCCGGCCTGGAACAGCACCTGTGGGTGCTCGACGGCACCCTCGCGGTGACCGCGCAGGACACCGAGCACCTGCTGGACACCGGCGACTGCCTGCGCCTGCGGGTATGGGGACCGACCCGGTTCCGCTGCGCCGGGCCGCGGGCGGCGCGCTACGTCCTCGCGGTGGTGCGGCCATGACGGCGGTCCGCCTGGGGGCGGACGGACTGGCCGAGCGGGCAGGGGAGTTGGCCGCGCTGCTGGCCGACACGGTCGACGGCGGGGCCTCCGTCGGCTTCCTCGCGCCGTTCGGGCCGGAGCAGGCCGCGGACTGGTGGCGGGGAAGGGCGGACGCGGTGGCCGACGGGCGGCTCGCCGTGTGGGCCGCGCTGGACGGCGCGGACCGGGTCGTCGGCACCGTGAGCCTCGCCTTCGCCTTCCCTGGCAAGCCGAACAGCCGGCACCGCGCCGAACTGGTGAAGCTGATGGTCCACCGCGAGGCCCGCGGCCGGGGTCTGGGCAGGCGGTTGCTGGCCGTGGCCGAGGCGGCGGCGATGGACGCCGGCATCACCCTGCTCCACCTCGACACCGAGACCGACAGCCCCGCCGAACACCTCTACCGGTCGGCCGGCTGGACCCGCGCCGGGACCATCCCGGACTACGCGGCCGACCCCGGCGGGGTGCTGCGTCAGACGACCCTCTACTACAAGCACGTCGGGACGGGCACCGGCTGACTGTCAGTGGCAGCGGCTACGGTGCCGGACATGCCGGAAGCCGAAGACGTACGCCGCATCGCGCTGTCCCTGCCGGACACCAGCGAGAAGACCGCATGGAACATGCCCACGTTCCGGGTCGCCGGGAAGATGTTCGCCACGCTGCCCGAGGACGAGACGTCCATCGCCGTGCGCTGCCCCAAGGAGGAGCGCGACGAACTCGTGCGGGCCGAGCCGGGCAAGTTCTGGATCGCCGGTCACGAGGCGCAGTTCGCCTGGGTCCGGGTCCGGCTCGCCGCCCTGGAGGACGAGGCCGAGCTGCACGACATCCTCGCCGACTCCTGGCGCCAGGCGGCCCCGCCCAGGCTCCTGGAATCCCATCCGCGGGTGGGCCTGCCGGCCGAGGACTGAGCCCGGCGGCACCGGCGCGTACGGCCGTGGCGCCCGCGCAGGACCGGGCACCCCGGTCCTGCGCCGTGCCCGGACAAAAGCCGTGCGCGACCACGTGCCCGAGTGCGGTATTGTTTCCTTGCGCGTTTCGACCAGGGAAATCCCAGGTCAGACGGCACCGGGACGTGGCGCAGCTTGGTAGCGCACTTGACTGGGGGTCAAGGGGTCGCAGGTTCAAATCCTGTCGTCCCGACGGTGCGAAGGGTCGTCGCAGGCGAGAGCCTGTGAGGGCCCTTTTTCGCGTGTACCGCGCGGTGAGCCGTGCACGCCACCCGCGCCGGGTCACTCGGCCGCCGGGTCGGCGGACGGCGTCGACGGGCCGCCGGTCGATCACCGGGAGCCGCGCAGGATCTCCCGCGGCCGGGGCGGATCCGGCGCCTGCCACAGACCTGGAGTGCGGCCCAGGTCCGGCGGCGTCCACAGCCGGCCGGACGGCCCCCGGCGCTCGGCCCCCAGGCCTCCCACGACCCCGCAGACCGTTCCCGGAGCCGTCCGGCCCGGCGTACGTTTCCAGCTGCTCATCGGCGTCCGCCGCGACCGGCACCATTGCCCGGCCCGGGTCGGCGGGGTGCGGGCCGAGCGCGGTGGGCTCGTCGGTCCGACGGACGCGCGACGGCAGCGCCGCCCGCGCGCGCTCCGGCGCCTCGGGGCCCTCGGCGCCGAACAGGCCGAGCGAGCGTCGTCCGCCCGGTGCCGGCGTCGGGCGCCACAGCCGGGGCAGCCGCCCCCGCCCGCACCGTCAGCCCACGCAACCCACGTACGCCAGGGCCTGCTTCAGCAGTACGCCGTGGCCGCCGGGCATCTCGCTCTGCACGGCCGCCGAGACCGCCTCCTGCGGGCTGAACCACACCAGGTCCAGGGCGTCCTGGCGGGGCCGGCAGTCCCCGGCCACCGGCACGACGTACGCCAGCGACACGGCGTGCTGACGCGGGTCGTGGTACGGCGTGACCCCCAGCGTCGGGAAGTACTCCGCCACCGTGAACGGCTGCAGGGACGCCGGCACCCGGGGCAGCGCCACCGGACCGAGATCCTTCTCCAGGTGGCGCAACAGGGCGTCACGGACCCGCTCGTGGTGCAGGACACGGCCGGAGACGAGGGTCCTGCTGACCGTTCCGTCCGGGCCGATGCGGAGCAGCAGTCCGATACTGGTGACTTCACCACTGTCGTCCACCCGTACGGGCACGGCCTCCACGTACAGGATCGGCATGCGGGCGCGAGTCATCTCCAGCTCGTCGGAGGACAGCCAACCGGGCGTGGTTTCGGTCATGTCAGACATTGATTGATCATACTTTCCGGGTGGGGCACGCGCTCAGTCGTGGCCGGGGTCCGATACGGGAAGTCCGTAGAGGCGACGGGCGTTGTCGCGTCCTGTCCAGGCGGCGATCCTCACTGCGTCGGCGTGGCTCAGTTCGTCTGCGTCCACCCGCTCCTGGAGCACTCCGGCCAGTCCCCGCCGGAAGGACAGCGCACCGAGATGGTGGAACTCAGCCACACCATAAGCGTCCGAGCTGTACAGCAGCTTGCGGAACGGGGTGATCTCCATCGCCTCCGCCAGCACCGCGGCCGCCCGGCCCGGTCCCACGTAGTGCAGCGCGAGCCCGACATCGAGGTGGACGTGCTCGAACACCGTGGCGAGGTAGGCGGCTTGGCGCTGGTAGGGCCAACAGTGCAGGAGCAGCACCGGGACGCTGCCGGCGGTCAGCCGCAGCCAGTCCGTGAGCAGCGCCGGGTCCGCCCGGTGCAGCCGCAGATCCGAGTCGCCGAAACCGGTGTGGAGTTGGAGCGGCAGTTCGAGGGCGACCGCCGTCCACAGCAGGTGACGCACGAGCACCGGATCGGTGAGCCTGCCGCCCCGCGCGAACCACAGCGCGGCCGCCCCGGTCACCTCCGCGTCCGTCGGCCGTGCCGGATCCAGGCCGAAGCCGGTCCGGTAGGCGGCCACCGACTTGACGGCGACGACACCCGGGCGCCGTACCGCCTCCTCGGCCGCCGCCCGGAACGCGGACGCGTACGCCCCGGCGTCCACGCCCCGCCCGGCCACCGCCTCGGCGACGCTCTCAAGCCGGACCACCTCACGGGCGACGGCACCGGACGCGGCCGCGAGAGCGGCGGGCGAGGTCACCGGGTGCGGGGCGTAGCCGGTGTCCACGCAGAACGTCTCCACGCGGGCGGCCCGCAGGAACCGCCGGTTGACCTCCCGCCAGCCCAGTTCCGCGCGGCGCGCCAGGTAGGCGGCGGCGGGCGCGTGCCGCTCCAGGTCCAGCAGCGGCGCGCAGTGCCGTCGTACGGCCACTCCGACCGGACTGTCGAACGGCGACACGCCCGGCCAGGCCGTGCCCTCGGTCAGCAGCTCCTCGAACTCGGGCGGACCGAGGTCGGCGGTGACCGCGCCGTGGCAGTGGTGGTCGACGAGCGGCAGCGCGTCGACCACCTCCCGGAGCGCTCCCGGCATCAGTACTTCCAGCGGTAGGCCGCCGCCACCCCGGCCTCGTCGAGCCCGGCGACCGCCGCCGTCTCGCCCTCGCGCACGGCCACCACCGCGTCGGTGAGGACCGGACCGAGGGCCGCGCACAGCACCTTGTCCTCCCGGAACGCGTCGACAGCCTGCACCAGCGAGGTCGGCAGCCGTCGTACGCCCCGGGCGACCGCCTCGTCCGGGATCAGCAGGGCCGGGTCGTCGACGACCTCCGCGGGAAGCGGTGCGGCCGAGGTGAGCCCGTCCAGTCCCGCGACGATCACCGCACCGAGGGCGAGATACGGGTTGGCCGCCAGGTCGATGGGCTTGACCTCCAGATTGGCCTCCTGGCTCTGGTGGCCGGTCGTTCCGGTGACGACCCGCACGCCGGCCTCCCGGGCCTCCCGGCCCCAGGCCGTGAACGCCCCCGCCCACCGGGAGGGCCGCAGCCGCAGATAGCTCGCCGGGCTCGGCGCGGTCACCGCCAGCAGCGCGGGCAGGTGGGTCAGGATCCCGGCGGCGAAGGACTCCGCGTCGGCGGTCATCCCGTACCGGCCGTCGCCGCCCGCGTGCAGGTTGACCCCGTGGCGCCACACGGAGAGATGGAGGTGGCCGCCGTTGCCGACGCCGTGCTCCGTGACGGCCGGCGAGAAGGAGGCCCGCAGGCCGTGCCGCTGCGAGACCGCGCGGACGGTCTGGCGCACCAGCACGCTCTGGTCGGCCGCCGCCACCGGGTCCAGCGCGTCGGTGGACAGCTCGAACTGGCCCGGTGCGTACTCGGGGTGGAACTGGGCGACCGCCACCTGCTGCGCGTCCAGGGCCGCGAGCAGGTCGGCCGCGTAGTCGCTCAGCTCGATCTGGCGGGCGGCGCCGTAGGCCGGGCCCTGGGTCGCCGGGGCGAACTCGTCGGCCGGGGCGGCGGCCCGGCCGAGCGCCCACTCGATCTCGACACCCGCCTTGAAGGTGAGGCCGAGCCGGTCCTCCACCTCGGCGACCGTCCGGCGCAGGAAGGTGCGGCTGCAGCCGGGGTGCCGGTCGCCCTCCTGGGTGATCCGGTCCACCGGCGCCCAGGCCCACCCGGGCTGCGCGGCGAGCACCACCAGCCGGTCCAGGTCCGGGTAGAGGCGCAGGTCGCCGTCGGGCGAGCCGAGGACGTCGGTGCGGACGACCGTGTCGTCGGCCAGGAAGGTGTCGAACACCGGCGACATGCCGACGCCCCACGCCACCGCCTGCTGGAGCCGCTGCCAGGGGACCGTCTTCACCCGGCAGATCCCGGCGGTGTCCACGTAGGCCAGCACGATCGCGCGGACCCCCCGGGCGGACAGCTCGTGGGCGAGGGCATGCGCCCGGGCGAGGTCGCCGGGGCGCCCGCCGGGCACGGGGTCGGCAAGGGGCGGCATACGACATCCTCCTCGACGGGCTCGGATGCACACGTCCTGGTCAGGCTTTCACGGCGACCGCGCCGAACCGCGGTACCGGCGCGGTTCGCGGCGGTGTGCCGTCGTCCGGTGACCGCGCGGCCACCGCGGACCCCGCCGCCGTTTCCGGTCCCGTCGGCCGGGTGCGGGACACTGGTGTGCGAATGCCGTCTCCCACCGGAAGCAGGACATGCCCGCCTCGCCCGCGTCCCTCCTCACCACGACCGGCCCCGCGGCCGGCTCCGCCGACATCCGACTCGTCGTCACCGACATGGACGGCACCCTCCTCGACGACGAGAAGCGCATCCCCGCCGGACTGTGGCCGATGCTGGCCGAGCTGCGCCGCCGCGGAGTGCTGTTCAGCCCGGCGAGCGGCCGCCAGTACGCCACCCTGGCCCGGCAGTTCGCCGATGTCGCCGACGGCATGGTGTTCATCGCCGAGAACGGCACGTACGTGGTGCGCGACGGCGTCGAACTCAGCTCGGACGTGCTGGACCCGGCCGTCGCGGGCGACCTCGCACGGACCGTACGGCGGCTGGTCGCCGACGGCGTCGACGTCGGCGCGGTGGTCTGCGGCAAGCGGGCCGCGTACGTGGAGCGCGCCGACGAGGCCTTCCTCGCCGAGGTCCGCCGTTACTACGTCGAGCACCGGGTCGTCGACGACCTCACCGCCGTCGACGACGACGTGATCAAGGTCGCGCTCTTCGACTTCGGACCGGCCGAGCGCACCACCGCCCCGGCTCTCGCCGGTTTCGCCGCCACCCACCAGGTCGTGGTCTCCGGCGAGCACTGGGTCGACGTGATGAACCGCACCGCGAACAAGGGCACCGCCCTGCGGGGCCTGCAGCGCGAACTCGGCATCACACCCGCCCAGACGATGGTCTTCGGCGACTACCTCAACGACCTGGAGATGCTGGACGCCGCCGACTGGTCCTTCGCCATGGCCAACGCCCACCCCGACGTCATCTCCCGGGCCCGCCACCTCGCCCCGTCCAACAACGACGACGGCGTGCTGCGCACCGTCGCCCGGATCCTGGGCCTGTGAACCGCCCTCACGGCCTGACCAGGCGGTCCTGCTCCACCGGGGGTGTGCCGTCGTGCCAGGGCAAGGGCTTGCCGAAGCGGATCAGCTCGCCGTGCAGAGCGGGGTCGACGCGGTCGGCGAAGACCAGGTCGAGGACGGCGCGGGCGGCGTCGGCGGGGGACCGGGTCCGGCTGTGGTCGCCGAACCAGGGGCGGGAGGTGGCGGTGTCGACCATGCCGGGACAGACCGCGGCGACCAGGGTGCCGGCGGCAAGGCGGGCTGACCACCGTGCCGGCCGCCTCGCCGCCGCCGCGCCGCCGGGCGTCAGGATCCTGCCGGTGCGCGGCGGGCCCCAGGAGCAGCGGCGCCAGGTGCTGGCCCGGCTGCCGCACCCGCCGACGCCGGCGGTCGCCCGCGTGGCGGCGGCCCTGCGGACGGCCGCGTTCCAAACGGACGCGCCCGGCTCGCAGGCGTGAGCGGCGGGGGGGGGGGCGCGGGGGGGTGGTCCCCCCCCCCCCCCCCCCCCCCCCCCGCGGGGGGGGCCCCCCCCCCCCCGGGAGGGAGTGGAAGATAG
>NZ_JBIWNY010000049.1:0-32322 GCF_044767465.1 Streptomyces sp. NPDC101237
AAACGCCCGGTTACATTCCGAACCCGGAAGCTAAGCCTTACAGCGCCGATGGTACTGCAGGGGGGACCCTGTGGGAGAGTAGGACACCGCCGAACTCCTTTTAGAGCTCCGGCTCTTGGGCATCAAGCCCAAGAGCCGGAGCTTTTTTGCGTTGAGGTAAGGTCAGGGGGCAAAGTTGGCTCGTTTCCCATCACAGGAGGCCCCCGGGTGGAGGTCCAGGAGACCCGTGTCCAGACGGACCGGGTCCTCACCATCCCGAACATCCTCAGCATGGCCCGCCTCGTCGGCGTGCCCGTCTTCCTGTGGTTGATCCTCAGGCCCGAGTTCGGCGGGCCGAAGAGCGACGGCTGGGCGCTGCTCGTCCTCGCCTTCAGCGGCATCAGCGACTACCTGGACGGCAAGCTCGCCCGGCGCTGGAACCAGATCAGCAGCCTCGGCCGGCTGCTGGACCCCGCCGCGGACCGGCTCTACATCCTCTCGACGCTCGTCGGCCTCACCTGGCGCGAGATCCTGCCCCTCTGGCTGACCGGCGTGCTGCTGCTGCGCGAGCTGGTGCTGCTGGTGATGGTGGGGATCCTCCGACGGCACGGCTATCCGCCGCCGCAGGTGAACTTCCTCGGCAAGGCCGCCACGTTCAACCTCATGTACGCGTTCCCGCTCCTGCTGCTCAGTGACGGAAGCGGCTGGATCTCGTCACTCGCTGCCATTTTCGGATGGGCGTTCGCCGGATGGGGTACAACCCTCTATTGGTGGGCAGGAGTGCTCTACGTGGTGCAAGTCCGTCGTCTCGTTCGCGCGGACGCCACAGCCGATTGAGCTCGGCGATTGTCCGGACGTAGTGGCTCTCGATGGCCCGCCGCGGAAAAGTGCGGGACAATCTGGACGGGTGAAGTCGGCTAGACCGTCATCTTTTAGAGGAGGACGCTTCCGACATGAAGGCCGTCGTGATGGCCGGTGGCGAAGGTACACGCCTTCGCCCAATGACCTCTAGCATGCCCAAGCCGCTCCTTCCGGTGGTGAACCGCCCGATCATGGAGCACGTGCTTCGGCTGCTCAAAAGGCATGGGCTCACCGAGACCGTCGTCACCGTGCAGTTCCTGGCATCGCTGGTCAAGAACTACTTCGGAGACGGCGAGGAGCTCGGTATGGAGCTCACCTATGCCAATGAGGAGAAGCCACTCGGTACCGCCGGAAGCGTCAAGAACGCCGAAGAGGCGTTGAAGGACGACGCCTTCCTCGTCATCTCCGGCGATGCGCTGACCGACTTCGACCTCACCGAACTCATCAACTTCCACAAGGAAAAGGGCGCGCTCGTCACGGTCTGCCTGACCCGTGTGCCCAATCCGCTGGAATTCGGCATCACCATCGTCGACGAGGAGGGGAAGGTCGAGCGCTTCCTCGAGAAGCCGACCTGGGGCCAGGTGTTCTCCGACACGGTGAACACGGGCATCTACGTCATGGAGCCCGAGGTCTTCGACTACGTCGAGGCCGACGTTCCGGTCGACTGGTCCGGCGACGTCTTCCCGCAGCTCATGAAGGAAGGCAAGCCGGTCTACGGCTATGTCGCCGAGGGCTACTGGGAGGACGTGGGCACCCACGAGTCGTACGTGAAGGCGCAGGCCGACGTCCTGGAGGGCAAGGTCGACGTCGACATCGACGGCTTCGAGATATCGCCCGGAGTCTGGGTCGCCGAAGGCGCCGAGGTGCACGCGGACGCCGTCCTGCGCGGGCCGCTGTACATCGGCGACTACGCCAAGGTCGAGGCCGGCACGGAAATCCGCGAGCACACGGTCGTGGGATCCAACGTCGTCGTGAAGAGCGGAGCCTTCCTCCACCGCGCCGTCGTCCACGACAACGTCTACGTGGGACAGCACAGCAACCTGCGCGGCTGTGTCGTCGGCAAGAACACCGACATCATGCGGGCCGCCCGGATCGAGGACGGCGCGGTCATCGGTGACGAGTGCCTGATCGGTGAAGAGTCGATCGTCCAGGGCAACGTCCGGGTCTATCCGTTCAAGACCATCGAAGCCGGTGCCTTCGTCAACACGTCGGTGATCTGGGAGTCCCGCGGACAGGCGCATCTCTTCGGCGCCCGCGGTGTCTCCGGAATCCTGAACGTGGAGATCACGCCGGAACTGGCCGTACGGCTCGCCGGCGCGTACGCGACCACCCTGAAGAAGGGCTCCACGGTCACCACGGCTCGTGACCACTCGCGAGGCGCGCGCGCACTCAAGAGGGCGGTGATCTCCGCTCTCCAGGCCAGCGCCATCGACGTACGCGACCTGGAGAACGTGCCGCTGCCCGTGGCGCGGCAGCAGACCGCGCGCGGCAGCGCCGGCGGCATCATGATCCGGACCTCGCCCGGAGTGCCCGACTCCGTCGACATCATGTTCTTCGACGGGCAGGGCGCGGACCTCTCGCAGGCCAGCCAGCGCAAGCTGGACCGGATCTTCGCGCGGCAGGAGTACCGGCGCGCGTTCCCCGGCGAGATCGGCGACCTGCACTTCCCGGCCAGCGTCTTCGACTCCTACACGGGGTCGCTGCTGCGGAACGTCGACACGACCGGGATCGCCGAGGCGGGCCTGAAGGTCGTCGTGGACGCCTCCAACGGCAGCGCCGGGCTCGTCCTGCCCAGCCTGCTCGGAAAGCTCGGCGTGGACTCGCTGACCGTCAACCCCGGTCTCAACGAGGCCAGGCCCACGGAGACGGCGGACCAGCGCAGGGCGGGACTGGTGCGCCTGGGCGAGATCGTGGCCTCCTCAAGGGCCGCGTTCGGCGTGCGGTTCGACCCGGTCGGCGAGCGGCTGTCCCTGGTGGACGAGAAGGGCCGCATCATCGAGGACGACCGGGCGCTGCTGGTCATGCTCGACCTGGTCGCCGCCGAGCGGCGCAGCGGCCGTGTGGCGCTTCCGGTCACCACGACCCGGATCGCCGAACAGGTGGCCGCGTACCACGGCACCCAGGTCGAGTGGACGACCACCTCGCCCGACGACCTCACCCGCGTGGGGCGTGAGGAAGCCACCATCTTCGGTGGTGACGGCAAGGGCGGATTCATCGTCCCCGAGTTCAGCAGCGTCTACGACGGCACGGCGGCCTTCGTACGGCTGATCGGGCTGGTGGCGCGCACGCAGCTCACGCTCAGCCAGATCGACGCGCGGATCCCGCGGGCGCACGTCCTCAAGCGCGACCTGGCGACCCCGTGGGCTGTCAAGGGTCTGGTCATGCGGCGCGTCGTCGAGGCGGCCGGTGACCGTTCCGTGGACACGACCGACGGAGTGCGGGTCGTGGAGACGGACGGGCGGTGGGTCATGGTGCTGCCCGACCCGGCCGAGGCCGTCACCCACCTGTGGGCGGAGGGCCCGGACGACGCCTCCGCGCAGGCACTGCTGGACGAATGGTCGGCCATCGTGGACAGCGCCGGCCGGTAAGCAAGGACACCGCACGCGCGCGTGCCGGACACGTGTCCCCGCAGGGGGCCTGTCCGGCACGCCGGTGGGGCCATTCGGAGGTACCGGTCGCAACGTGCGACGATGTGCGGCATGCCGCAGCAACCCCCCGTTCGGAGCAGCGCCGCCCGGCCGCGCCGCCCGGACGCCTCCATGTCGTTGATCACCAACGTCATGGACCACAGCCTGGACGACGGCTACGCCGAGGCGGCGGCCCGCAAACGGGCACGGGGGCAGTCCGGCGGGATGCCGAAGACCCTGCGGGCCAGGCTGGGCCTGGCCGGCGGTCTGGTGCTCGCGGCGCTGGTGGTGACCGTGGGAGCGGCCCAGGCGCGTGTGACGGCCCCGGTGGTGGCCAAGGAGCGGCAGGAGCTCATCGACCGCATCGACCGGGAGACGGCGGACGCCGACAAGCTGGAGAACAGTGTCGACAAGCTCCGTGACGACGTCAGCGCCCGGCAGCGCGCGGCGCTGAAGGCGAGCGGCGGCAGCGATCAGGCGGACCTGGTGGGCGTCCTGTCGGGTGCCACGGCGGTGCAGGGTCCCGGCGTGAAGCTGGTCGTGAACGACGCCAAGGAGGCCTCCGCGGGCGGCGACGCCGGAAATCCGCGGGAGACCTCGGGCTTCTCCGACACCGGCCGGGTGCGGGACCACGACATGCAGCGCGTCGTGAACGGGCTGTGGGCCTCGGGCGCCGAGGCGATCTCCATCAACGGGCAGCGGCTGACCGCCCTGTCCGCGATCAGGGCCGCCGGAGACGCGATACTGGTCGACAACAGGCCGCTGGTCCCGCCGTACACGGTGCTGGCGGTGGGGGACGGGGAGAGGCTCAGCTCCAGGTTCCAGGACAGTCCCGACGGGCTGTACCTGCACGCGCTGGAGGAGAACTTCGACATCCGGGCGACGATCTCCACGGAGAGTGACGTCCGGCTGCCCGCGGCACCCAGCGTGATCGTACGTACGGCCGAGCCGTACACCGAGAAGACTGAGAAGGGCACATCGTGATCGCCGTACTTGGCCTCGTCGTGGGCGTCGTGGCCGGACTGTTGGTCCGTCCGGAGGTTCCGGCGGTCGTCGAGCCGTATCTGCCGATCGCCGTCGTCGCGGCGCTCGACGCCGTCTTCGGCGGGTTGCGGGCCATGCTCGACGGGATCTTCGACGACAAGGTCTTCGTGGTGTCGTTCCTGTCCAACGTGGTGGTCGCCGCGCTGATCGTGTTCCTCGGCGACAAGTTGGGCGTCGGCTCGCAGCTGTCCACGGGTGTGGTCGTGGTTCTCGGTATCCGTATCTTCTCCAACGCCGCGGCGATCCGACGGCATGTCTTCCGGGCGTGAGTGGCATGAATGAGCACGGGAAACACCCGGAGCACCGGTTGCGCAAGGAACTGCCCGCCGAGGTGCCCGCCGTGGCGCCGGAGGCCGGGCCCACCGCCGAGCCGGTGCCGGACGCCGGGCTGACCGGGCGCCGGCGGCTGGTCCAGGGGCTGTGGCCGCCGCGCGTGAGCCGGGCCCAACTGATCGTCGCGGTACTGCTGTTCGGGCTCGGATTCGGCCTGGCCGTGCAGGTGGCGTCGAACAGCGACAACGACAGCGCGTTGCGCGGCGCGCGCCAGGAGGATCTTGTTCGCATCCTCGATGAACTGGACGACCGGACTCAGCGTCTTGAGGACGAGAGGACAGGACTGGAGAAGCAGCGCCAGGAGTTGCAGAGCAGCTCCGACCAGGCGGCGGAGGCTCGCCGGCAGACGGCCGAGAAGGAGAGGCAACTCGGCATTCTGGCGGGCACCGTGGCGGCGCAGGGTCCTGGCATCACGATGACGGTCGACGATCCGAAGGGGACGGTACAGGCGGACATGCTGCTCGACGCGATCCAGGAGTTGCGCGCGGCCGGCGCGGAGGCGATCCAGGTGGACGGGGTGCGCGTGGTCTCCGGCACCTACCTCACCGACTCGGGCAAGAGCGTGAGCGTCGACGGGAACAAGATCACTCAGCCCTACGTTTTCAAGGTGATCGGCAAGCCGCAGGACCTCGAACCGGCTCTCAACATCCCCGGAGGCGTGGTGCAGACCCTGGAGAAGGAGCAGGCGACGGTGACCGTCGAGCGATCGACCAAGATCGTCGTGGATGCCTTGCGACCGGCGAAGCAGCCTGACTACGCTCGGTCGTCCTCACAGTGAACCAGCGGTGCATGCGGAACGTCCGGCAAGGGCATGAGGATGCGGGGGGTCGGCGCACCGGGAAACCGGTGTGTGGTGGAAACTGTCTGGTGGATACGGACGTTGTGTGGTTGTCCGGGTCGGCCGGTGTATTCAGTCAGGGTTCGTCCTGCCCCACGGGCGGGTCTGTTTCGGTCAAGGGGAATCGCCCGTGAAGTTGTTTTCGAAGTTGTTCGGCAAGAGCGCGCGAGAGGGCAGCGACAACGCGACCGCTCGCCATCGCGCACAGCCTGACGCGGACGGACAGCGTCCGCTGTTCCGGGATCAGCTGGCTGGTCCGGGGGGTGACATTTCGGGAGGTCAGGGCGCGCCGTCAGTTGACCCGTCGCAGTCCGGCGGCATAGGTTTCGGGCAACCGTCAACCTCAGGTGCGGGTGGAGGGTTTACCTCCGGCCCGTACGCGTCCAACGACCCGGCGGGGCAGCCGCGGCAGGAGGATCCGTCCATGTCGGCCCTGGTTTGTACGAGGTGCGGTAACCGCAACGCGGAGAACGCCCGCTTCTGTTCCAACTGCGGTGCTCCGCTGCGCCCGGGCGCCGTGCCCGAGCGGGCGTCGGAGACGACGTCCACGATCTCGATCTCCGGCCTGGAGGCGTACGACGCCGAGGTGACCGGGCAGACCCAGGTGCCGGCGCTCTCCCCGGAGGCCCAGGCGGCCGTCGACGCGCTGCCGCTGGGCTCCGCGCTGCTGGTCGTGCGCCGCGGTCCGAACTCGGGCAGCCGCTTCCTGCTGGACAGCGACCTGACCACGGCGGGCCGTCATCCGCAGAGCGACATCTTCCTGGACGACGTCACGGTCTCGCGCCGCCACGTGGAGTTCCGCCGCCAGCCGGACGGTTCGTTCACGGTGGCCGACGTGGGCAGCCTCAACGGCACCTATGTCAACCGGGAGCGCATCGACCAGGTCGCGCTGTCGAACGGCGACGAGGTCCAGATCGGCAAGTACCGGCTGGTCTTCTACGCGAGCCGGCAGGGCATCTGACCCTCCGGACCTCGTGCGGGGACCCCAGGGAAGAAGGTCCATGCTGCACACACCGAGCGGCGGTACCGGTCACGGCACCGCCGCCACGGAAACCGGGCTGATGAGCATCGGCACGGTGCTGAACGTGCTGCGCGACGAGTTCCCCGAAGTCACCATCTCCAAGATCCGCTTTCTGGAGTCGGAGGGGCTCATCGAGCCCCGCCGTACTCCGTCCGGGTACCGCAAGTTCAGTGCCGGGGACGTGGAGCGGCTCGGACACGTCCTGAGGATGCAGCGGGACCACTATCTGCCGCTGAAGGTCATCCGGGAGTACCTGGACGCCATGGAGCGCGGTGAGGCCGTGCAGCTGCCCGTGCTGGGGCGGCAGCGGGACGGCGAGGCGGTGCCGACGATGCCCGAGGCGCCCGCGGTGGCGCGGATCGGCCGCGAGGAGCTGCTCGCGGCCGCGGAGATCGACGAGGGCCGTCTGGCGGAGTGGGAGTCCTACGGGCTGCTCGCGCCCCTGGCGGACGGCGCGTACGACTCCGAGGCGGTGACCGTGGCCGCGCTCGTGACCGAGCTGGGCCGGTTCGGCATCGAGCCGCGCCATCTGCGGGCGATGAAGGCCGCCGCGGACCGTGAGGCGGGGCTGGTGGACCAGGTGGTGGCCCCGTTGAGGCGGCACCGCAATCCGCAGACAAGGGCGCACGCCGAGGCCCGTACGAAAGAGCTGGCGGCGCTCACGGTGAAGCTGCACGCCGCACTGGTGCAGACCGCGCTCGGAGTGCGGCTGCCATGACCATCGTGACAGGACCCGGGCACGGGCCGGATCGGGCGCGCGTTCCGGGCCCGACTACCCAAACGTCCCGGGCACGGCCTAGGGTTGCTGTGTGAACGAGCTCGATGTCGTAGGTGTCCGGGTGGAAATGCCCTCCAACCAACCGATCGTGCTCCTGCGCGAAGTGGGAGGCGACCGTTACCTCCCCATCTGGATCGGACCGGGGGAGGCGACGGCGATCGCGTTCGCCCAACAGGGCATGGCTCCGGCGCGGCCGCTGACCCACGACCTTTTCAAGGACGTGCTGGAGGCCGTCGGCCAGGAGCTGACCGAGGTGCGCATCACGGATCTGCGTGAGGGCGTCTTCTACGCGGAGCTGGTGTTCGCCAGCGGCGTGGAGGTGAGCGCCCGCCCGTCCGACGCCATAGCGCTGGCGCTGCGCACCGGAACGCCGATCTACGGGAGCGACACGGTGCTGGACGACGCCGGCATCGCGATCCCGGACGAGCAGGAGGACGAGGTGGAGAAGTTCCGCGAGTTCCTCGACCAGATCTCGCCCGAGGACTTCGGTACCAGCAGTCAGTGAGAGACCGCAACGGCCCGCCGGCCACCCTGCGAAGGGTGGTGGCGGGCCGCTTCACGGTCGGGCGGATGCGGCGGACTCACGGGCAATTGCCAACGGCCACTGAGAGCGTCCTACGCCTTCCCGTCAGCGCATTCGGCTAGCCTTTCCCCGCGGTGGGGCACGGGAAACCACTCCTAGGGTGATTATCACTCGGCGTGCCGAGTGTGGCGATCGTTGACGCACCCCTGGTGACTGCCTACCGTCGAGAAGGCAGGTCAAGGACGGAGGTCGGCGTGAGAAGCAGCGGCGACGGTATGGCTGGGGGTGCCCCGGGACGCCGTCTCGGGGAGAGCGGTCCGTACCCTCCCCCGAGCCCTCGGCTTCGTTCGAGTTGGGGGGACCCCCAGCACGGCAGCACTGCAGGTCACGCTTCGCAGCGTCCGGCGGCAGTGCCGAGCGGCGGAGGGGCTGCGTCCATGACGACCGAGGAGATCGGGTACCGGGGGCCCACCGCCTGTGCGGCGGCCGGAATCACGTACCGCCAACTGGACTACTGGGCCCGCACCGGGCTGGTCGAGCCCAGCGTGCGGCCCGCGTACGGGTCGGGCACCCAGCGCCTGTACAGCTTCCGGGACGTGGTCGTCCTGAAGATCGTGAAGCGGTTCCTGGACACCGGGGTCTCCCTCCAGAACATCCGCACCGCCGTCCAGCACCTGAGGGAGCGCGGCTTCCGCGACCTGGAGCGGATGACGCTCATGAGCGACGGCGCCACGGTCTACGAGTGCACCTCGCCCGACGAGGTCCACGCGCTGCTCCAGGGCGGGCAGGGCATCTTCGGGATCGCGGTCGGCGTGGTCTGGCGGGACGTGGAGAGCGCCCTGTCCCAGCTGCACGGCGAGCGCGTCGACACGGGCGAGACCCTGGTCGGGCACAACCCCGCCGACGAGCTGGCCCGGCGCCGCAACAAGGCGGTCTGAGGCCCCGGCACCGCGGTGTGCCGGGGCATTGTCAGTGGCGTGGTGCAGCATCGGAGACGTGAGAAACGCGCCCACGATCCTGCATCTCGACATGGATGCCTTCTACGCCTCGGTGGAGCAGGCGTCGAAGCCGAGCCTGCGCGGGAAGGCCGTGGTCGTGGGCGGGCTCGGACCGCGCGGTGTGGTGGCCACGGCGTCCTACGAGGCCCGGGTGTTCGGGGTGCACTCCGCGATGCCGATGGCCCAGGCGCGCAGGCTGGCGCCGAACGCCGCGTACCTCGTGCCGCGGTTCGCGCTGTACCGGTCGATCAGCGAGCAGGTGATGGCGCTGCTGCACGAGCTGTCGCCGCTGGTGGAGCCGCTGAGCCTCGACGAGGCGTTCGTGGACCTGGAGGCCGGTGAGGTCGCCCGGGACGCCGGATCGGCGCGGCTGGTGGGGGAGAAGCTGCGCGCGGACATACGGGGCGCCACGGGGCTCTCCGGGTCGGTCGGGCTGGCCGCCTCCAAGATGCTCGCGAAGATCGCCTCCGAGCAGGCCAAGCCGGACGGCCTGGTGCTGATCGAGCCGGGCACCGAGCGGGCGATGCTCGGGCCGATGACGGTGCGGACCCTGCCGGGGGTGGGGCCGGCGACCGGGGACCATCTGAGGCGGGCCGGGATCACCACGGTCGGTGAGATCGCCGAGGCGGGCGAGGACGAACTGGTGCGGCTCCTCGGCAAGGCCCACGGGCACGCGCTGCACGCGATGGCGCTGGCCCACGACGACCGGCCCGTGGTCGCCGAACGGGAGGCCAAGTCGGTGTCCGTCGAGGACACCTACGACGTGGACATCCACGACCGGACGCGGGTGGGGACGGAGGTGCAGCGGCTCGCCGACCGGTGTGTGCGCCGGCTGCGGGCGGCCGGCCTGTCGGGGCGGACCATCGTGCTGAAGGTGCGGCGCTACGACTTCTCGACGCTCACCCGGTCGGAGACGCTGCGGGGACCGACCGACGACCCGGCGGTGGTGCGGGAGGCGGCGGCGCGGCTGCTGGACTCGGTGGACACGACGGGAGGCGTGCGGCTGCTGGGCGTGGGCGTGTCGGGGCTCGCCGACTACACCCAGGAGGATCTGTTCGCGCAGGCGGCGGCCGGGGACGCGGTCGAGCCGGCCGCGGAGGAGGACGTGGCGGAGCCGGTCGCCGAGGCGGTGGCGGCCGTCGAACGGCGGTGGCCCGCGGGGCACGACGTACGCCATGCGGGGTACGGCCACGGATGGGTGCAGGGGAGCGGGGTGGGGCGGGTGACGGTGCGGTTCGAGACGCCGGGGTCGGCGGTGCCGGGGAGGGTGCGGACGTTCCGGGTGGACGACCCTGAGCTGGAACCGGTGGATCCGCTGCCGCTGGTGCCGTCGACTCCCGCGGACGGGGTGGGCGTGTGATCCGGAGTGCGGGGCGTTCCGGGGCCGGGACGGGCCCCGTCAGGGGTCCCGGGCACGGCGAGAGCGGCCCTCGCCTGCCCTACGCGCCCGTGTCCTCGGTTCCCGCCAGCTTGCCGAAGTCGTGGTCGGGGTGGTCGGGGGGCGGGGCGGCCGTGTCCAGGCCGTAGTGGTGGTAGAGCTGGAGTTCCTGCTCGGGGGAGAGGTGGCGGCCCACGCCGAAGTCGGGGGCGTCCTTGATCAGGGCGCGGTCGAAGGGGACCTTGAGGGTGCCCTCGACCAACTCGCTCGGCTCCAGGGGCACGAAGGCGTCCCGGGAGAACAGGCCGGTGCGTATGGCCGCCCACTCCGGCACCCCGGTCGCGTCGTCGAGGTAGACCTCGTCGATCGTGCCGATCTTCGTGCCGTTGCGGTCGAACGCCTTGCGGCCGATCAGGTTGCGCGGATCGATGTCGGTCTGCACGGGCCCTCCACTAGGTCGCAACTCATCCGTAAGCACTACAAAAGAGCACATTGAAGGAGGCGGCCACTCGAAGACCTGTGCGTTGCCCTCGCTGGTACGCTGGCAAGCGGCTGCTGATCCCGTGCGGGAGAGTCCTCCGGGCAGTCCGGAGGCGCCGAAGGAGCAAATCCTCCCCGGAATCTCTCAGGCTCACGTACCGCACGGACGAGGTCACTCTGGAAAGCAGGGCAGGCGTCCACGGCGCCCGCCCTCACCGACGGTGAAAGCCGGATCCCCTGGGCGTCCGGCGAAGCTCTCAGGTTGAGATGACAGAGGGGGAGGCCGTCGGGGTACCCGTGCCGGGGTACCCCTCGAAGGTCGCGTCAGACCAGGAGGCCTCCGCAATGACCGCCCAGCGTGTACCGCTCTCCGAGCTAGAGCAGGGAATCCCCTTCGAGCAGCGCCACATCGGACCCGATGACGAGGCGCAGGCCAAGATGCTCGCCCAGGTCGGCTACGGCTCGCTCGACGAGCTGACCGCCGCCGCCGTGCCGGACGTCATCAAGAACGCCGACACCCTGGAGCTGCCGGGCGCGCGCACCGAGGCCGAGGTCCTGGCCGAGCTGCGGTCGCTGGCCGACCGCAACCAGGTGCTCGACTCGATGATCGGACTGGGCTACTACGGCACCTTCACGCCGCCCGTCATCCTGCGGAACGTGATGGAGAACCCCGCCTGGTACACGGCCTACACGCCGTACCAGCCGGAGATCTCCCAGGGCCGGCTGGAAGCGCTGCTGAACTTCCAGACCGTGGTCGCCGACCTCACCGGGCTGCCCACCTCCGGTGCCTCGCTGCTCGACGAGGGCACCGCCGCCGCCGAGGCCGTGGCGCTGTCGCTGCGCATGGGCAAGAACAAGAAGGGTGTCTTCGTCATCGACGCGGACGCCCTGCCCCAGACCATCGCCGTGATCCGGACGCGGGCCGAACCGGCGGGCGTCGAGGTCGTCGTCGCGGACCTCAGCGAGGGCATCCCGGCCGATCTCGCCGCGCGGGAGATCAACGGCGTGCTCGTCCAGTACCCGGGCGCCTCCGGTGCCGTCCGCGACATCAGGCCGCTCGTCGAGCAGGCGCACGGGCTCGGCGCGCTGGTCACCGTGGCCGCCGACCTGCTCGCGCTGACCCTGCTGACCTCGCCGGGCGAGCTGGGCGCCGACATCGCCGTCGGCACGACCCAGCGGTTCGGTGTGCCGATGGGCTTCGGCGGTCCGCACGCCGGCTACATGGCGGTGCGGGAGAAGTTCGCGCGCAG
The DNA here is from genome assembly GCF_044767465.1 of Streptomyces sp. NPDC101237. Classification (NCBI taxonomy): domain Bacteria; kingdom Bacillati; phylum Actinomycetota; class Actinomycetes; order Kitasatosporales; family Streptomycetaceae; genus Streptomyces; species Streptomyces sp. NPDC101237. Next base: position 12,111 of record NZ_JBIWNY010000049.1, read on the forward strand.
CCTGCCCGGCCGCCTCGTGGGCGTCTCCGTGGACGCCGACGGCCACAAGGCCTACCGGCTCGCGCTGCAGACGCGGGAACAGCACATCCGCCGCGAGAAGGCCACCAGCAACATCTGCACCGCGCAGGTGCTGCTCGCCGTGATGGCCGGCATGTACGCCGTCTACCACGGGCCCGAGGGCCTGCGGGCCATCGCGCAGCGCACCCACCGCTACGCCACGATCCTCGCCGCGGGGCTGACGGACGGCGGCGTCGAGCTGGTGCACGGCGCCTACTTCGACACGCTCACCGCGCGCGTGCCCGGCAAGGCCGCCGAGGTCGTCGCGGCCGCCCGCCAGGGCGGGGTCAACCTGCGGCTGGTCGACGCCGACCACGTCTCCATGGCCTGCGACGAGACCACCACACGCGCGCAGCTGGGAGCCGTGTGGGCGGCGTTCGGCGTCGAGGGCGACGTCGAGGCGCTGGACACGGCCGCCGTGGACACGCTGCCCGAGGCGCTGCTGCGCGAGGACGGCTACCTGGGCCACCCGGTCTTCCACGACCACCGCTCCGAGACCGCGATGCTGCGCTACCTGCGCCGCCTCGCCGACCGTGACTACGCGCTGGACCGGGGCATGATCCCGCTGGGCTCCTGCACGATGAAGCTCAACGCCACCACCGAGATGGAGCCGGTCACCTGGCCCGAGTTCGGCCAGCTGCACCCCTTCGCGCCCGCCGAGCAGGCGCAGGGCTATCTGACGCTCATCCGCGAGCTGGAGGAGCGGCTCGCCGAGGTCACGGGCTACGACAAGGTGTCGCTGCAGCCCAACGCCGGATCCCAGGGCGAACTGGCCGGTCTGCTCGCCGTACGCGCCTACCACCGCGCCAACGGCGACGAGCAGCGCACCGTGTGCCTGATCCCGTCCTCCGCGCACGGCACCAACGCCGCCAGCGCCGTCATGGCGGGGATGAAGGTCGTCGTCGTCAAGACCGCCGAGGACGGCGAGGTCGACGTCGAGGACCTGCGGGCGAAGATCGAGCAGCACCGTGAGCAGCTCGCCGTCCTGATGATCACCTACCCGTCCACGCACGGCGTGTTCGAGGAGCACGTCGCGGACATCTGCGCCCAGGTCCACGAGGCCGGCGGCCAGGTGTACGTCGACGGCGCCAACCTCAACGCGCTGGTCGGGGTCGCCAAGCCCGGGCACTTCGGCGGCGACGTCTCGCACCTCAACCTGCACAAGACCTTCTGCATCCCGCACGGCGGCGGCGGTCCGGGCGTCGGCCCGGTGGCCGTACGGTCCCACCTGGCGCCGTACCTGCCGAACCACCCGCTCCAGCCGGCCGCGGGCCCGGAAACCGGCGTCGGGCCGATCTCTGCCGCGCCGTGGGGCTCCGCGGGGATCCTGCCGATCTCGTGGGCGTACGTCCGCCTGATGGGCGGCGAGGGCCTGAAGCGCGCCACCCAGGTGGCCGTGCTCAGCGCCAACTACGTCGCCAAGCGGCTGGAGCCGCACTTCCCCGTGCTCTACACCGGCCCCGGCGGGCTGGTCGCGCACGAGTGCATCATCGACCTGCGGCCGCTCACCAAGGCGACCGGCGTGAGCGTCGACGACGTCGCCAAGCGGCTCATCGACTACGGCTTCCACGCGCCGACGATGTCCTTCCCGGTGGCCGGCACGCTGATGATCGAGCCGACCGAGTCCGAGGACCTGGGCGAGCTGGACCGGTTCTGCGCGGCGATGATCGCCATCCGCGCGGAGATCGACAAGGTCGGGTCGGGGGAGTGGCCCGCGGAGGACAACCCGCTGCGGGGTGCCCCGCACACGGCCGCCGCGCTCGGCGGGGAGTGGGAGCACGCGTACGGGCGCACGGAGGCCGTCTTCCCGGCCGGCGTGTCCGCCGCCGACAAGTACTGGCCGCCGGTGCGCCGGATCGACCAGGCCTTCGGTGACCGGAACCTGGTGTGCTCCTGCCCGCCGCTGGACGCCTACGAGGACTGATCCGCGGCAGCACGGACGTGACGAAGGCCCCGCTTCGGCGGGGCCTCTCGCGTCGCGGGGCTACGCCGGGTAGGCGTGGGTCTGGGTCGCCTTCACCGTCGCCCAGACCGGGGTGCCCGGGTGCAGGTCCAGTTCGGCCGCCGCGACGGTGGTGAGGTCGGCGGCGAGGGGGAGCTCGCCGGTGAGGTCGGCGCGGACGCGGTCGCCGTGGATCTCCAGGCCGGCGACCTGGCAGCGCCAGACGTTGCGGGCGCTGGCCCCGGTGGGCCGGTCCCGGAAGAGGGTGACGGCGCTCGGCGGGAACGCGACGAACACGTCACCGGTGAGGTGCTCCGTGGTGGCGACGGCGGTGCCGGTGTCCAGCCGGACCAGGTGGCCCCCGGCCTCCGTCTCGGCCCGGCCGCGGTAGAGGTTGAGGCCGACCAGGTGGGCGATGTAGTCGGTGCGCGGGCGGCGGGCGATGTCGGCGGGGCCGCCCTGCTGGACGATCGAACCGTGCTCTATGACGATCAGACGGTCGGCCAGCACCATCGCGTCCAGCGGATCGTGGGTGACCAGGACCGCCACGGCCTCGAACTCGGCCAGGCGGCGGCGGAGTTGGGAGCGCACGTCCAGGCGGGTGCGGGCGTCGAGGGCGGCGAGCGGCTCGTCGAGGAGGAGCAGGCGGGGGCGGGTGGCCAGGGCGCGGGCCAGCGCGACGCGCTGGGCCTGGCCGCCGGACAGGCGGCGGGGTTTGGCGCCGCCGTGGTCCGCGAGGCCCATGCGGTCCAGCCAGGCGGCCGCCTGGGCGCGGGCCTCGGCCTTCGGCACGCCGTGGCAGCGCGGGCCGAAGGCGACGTTGTCGAGCGCCGTGAGGTGCGGGAAGAGGAGGTAGTCCTGGAAGACGACGCCGACCGGGCGGGATTCGGGCGGCGTGCGGTCCAACTCCGCGCCGTCCAGACGCAGATGGCCGGCGGTCAGGGGAGTGAGGCCGGCCAGGGCGCGCAGCGCGGTGGTCTTGCCCGCGCCGTTGGGCCCGAGCAGGGCGACGACCTCGCCGGGGGCGGCGGTGAGGGCGATGTCGAGGTGGAAGGCGGGACGGGTGACGACCAGTCGGGCGTCGAGGCCGTCGGTGTCCTTCGCGGGCGGCGCGGGGGACGCGTCGGGGCGGCGGGCGGGATCCGGGGCGGTCATGAGGCGGTCATCCAGCGGTCGCGGAGGCCCGCGAGGACCGCGATCGAGACGGCCAGCAGGACCAGGCTGAGGGCGATCGCCGCGTCGGGGTCGTTCTGGAGGGCCAGGTAGACCGCCAGCGGCATGGTCTGGGTGCGGCCGGGGAAGTTGCCGGCGAACGTGATCGTCGCCCCGAACTCGCCGAGCGCGCGGGCCCAGGCCAGTACCGAACCGGCCGCGATGCCGGGCGCGATGAGCGGGAGCGTGACCCTGCGGAACGCCGTGAGACGGGACGCGCCCAGCGTCGTCGCCGCCTCCTCGAAGCGCGGGTCGGCGGCCCGCAGCGTGCCCTCGACGCTGATCACCAGGAACGGCATCGCCACGAAGGACTCCGCGATCACCACCGCGGTCGTCGTGAACGGCAGCGTGATCCCGAACCACGCGTCCAGCCACTGCCCGACGACACCGTTGCGGCCGAGGGCCAGGAGCAGGGCCACACCGCCGACCACCGGGGGAAGGACCAGCGGGAGCGTCACGAGCGCCCGCACCAGGCCCCGGCCGGGGAACTCGGTGCGGGCCAGCAGCCAGGCCAGCGGAACGCCGAGGACCAGGCTCACGGCCGTCGCCGCCGTCGCGCTGAGCAGCGAGAGCTGGAGTGCCCGCCACACCTCCGTGCTGGTCAGCAGCGAGGGCAGGCTGCCCCAGGGCGCGCGCAGCAGCAGGGCCAGCAGGGGCAGCAGGAGGAAGGCCAGAGCCACCGCTCCGGGCAGGAGGAGCGGCAGCGGCACGGCCGAGCGGACGCGCCGGCGCCGGGGGCCGTCCGTGACGGCGGCGGTCCCGGGGTCCGGCTCGTCGGTCTTCGTCACGGCTTGAGGAACCCGGCGTGGTTCAGGACCTGCCGGCCCTCGGCGGACCGCACCAGCGCGATGAACGCCTTGGCGAGCCCCGGGTTCGGGGCGTTCTTCAGGAGGGCGATCGGGTAGTCGTTGATGGCGGCGGCGGACTCGGGGAACTCCACGCCCTCCACCTTGTCACCCGCGGCCTTCACGTCGGTCCTGTAGACGACCGCGGCGTCGGCCTCCTTCAGGACCACCTTGTTGAGGGCGGACTTCACGTCCTCCTCGTAGGAGACCGGCGTCAGCTTCAGCTTGCCGGCGTCCAGCGCCTTCTGCGCGGCCGCGCCGCACGGCACCGTCTTGTCGCAGAGGACCACCTTCAGCTTGGAGTCGGTGAGGTCCTTGAGCGAGGAGACCTTGTCGGGGTTGCCCGGCAGGGTGGCGATCTCCAGCTGGTTGCGGACGAAGGTGGCCGGGGTGGTGGCGGTGTCCTTCTTGTCCGTCACGATCGCCATCGTCTTGGGGCTGGCGGCGGCGAAGACGTCCGCGGGGGCCCCGCTGGTGATCTGCGCGGCGAGGGTGTCACTGCCGCCGAAGCTGAAGTCGACCTTCGTGCCCGGGTGGGCCTTCTCGAAGTCCGCCTTCAGCGTCGTGAAGCTCTCCTTGAGGGAGGCCGCCGCGAACACGGTGATCGAACCGGACAGCCCGGACGACGCGGAGGACGAGGTGTCCGACTTCGTCTTCGCGGACGAGTCGTCGTCCGAGGAGGAGCAGGCGCTCAGGACCAGCAGGGCCGCCACCGGGGCACCGGCCACCTGAAGGGTCCGCCGGGTCCGGCGCGCGGAACGGGTCATCACGGGTGAACTCCTCTGAATCCGGGTGGAGAAAGCTGTCGCGCCCTGGTGCGACCTGTCTCTCGGCCGCCATGTGATGATACTGCCGCACCTGCCAGCCGTAAGTCTTCTGTCGCATCGCATGAGCCGCACACTTAAGACAAGAACCTGGCATGTGCGTTTGTACGGAGGTGCGCCGCGGGTACCGTCATCCGGGAGGAGGCCGCACATGACGCTCGCCGAACTCGACCTCACCGGAGACCTGGCACGGCCGGCCCGGCTCACCGTGTCCGATCTCCTGCGCTGGCCCCAGCACCGGGTGCGGGTCAGCTTCGACTGCGCCACCAGCGGCGTGCGGCGTCACGGCTTCACCGGACCCCTGCTGTACGACGTCCTCGGCGCCGCGGGCCCCGCGTTCGACCCCGTCCGCCGCAAGGACCGGCCGCGGTTCCTCATCGCGGTCACCGGCGCCGACGGTCACCACGCGCTGCTCTCCTGGGCCGAGATCGACCCGGACTTCGCGCACGCACCCGTCCTGCTGGCCGTCGGCATCGACGGGACCCCCCTGGACCTCGCGGGCCCCAGCTGGTCCTCGGAGAGGGCGGCGGTCGTCATCAGGAAGCCCGCCGCGCAGAATCCGCACCGGAAGCCCGGGGCGCCGAGGAACCGCTGCTGCACGGGGTGGAGTTCACCGTCCGGGGAGGCCGGGCCCTCGACGGTGGTGACCGTGCGGCCGTCGGCGCGGAAGGCCGGACAGAGGCAGCTGTGCACGGGTTCGCCGTCGACGGGGACGGTGCGGGCACCGCGGTCGCCCGCGTCGCAGCCCTTCGTCACCCCGAAGCCGGTGAGCGCGGTCAGACGCGGTCGATGTGCACGTTCGTCGACTTGACCCGGGCGGTGGCCTCCATGCCCACCTCCAGGCCCAGTTCCTCGACGGCCTCGCGGGTGAGCAGGGAGACCAGGCGGTGCGGACCGGCCTGGATCTCGACCTGGGCGGCGACGTCGCCGAGCTTGATCGCGGTGACGATGCCCGGGAAGGCGTTGCGCACCGACGTGTAGGAGGCGTCCTCCTCGGCGGTCCCGGCCCTGGCGAGTTCGACGGAGAACGCGGCGAGCGCCCTGCCGTCGATGAGCCGCCTGCCGCCCTCGTCGCGATGGGTGGTCATCCGGCCGGCGTCGGCCCAGCGGCGGGCGGTGTCCGGGCTGACGCCGAGCAGCCGCGCCGCCTGGCCGATCGTGTAGGACTGCATGGGCTCACGATAGGGCCGCCCGTCGGGGCCCGCGGACCCGGCGTCCGCCGGTTCGGGCCCGACGGCCGGGGTGTGGCAGCATCCGCGTATGACGACCACAGGAGCGAGCCGGGGCCTGGACCTGTTCCGGCACCAGGACATCCCGATCTACACGCTGACCTTCGCGCGGGACGTGGCCCCCGAGGAACTGCTGACCCGCATGGGAGCCGTCCCCGGGACCCTGGCGCTGCGCGGTCCCGGCACCGCGCTCGCCGACGATCTCGGGGACGACCTCTACGACGGGGACGAACCGGTCGTCCTGACCGGGGTGGACGGCCCGTGGACGTGGGCCTGGGAGCTGGGCGGCCTGCACGGGCTGGACGAGCGGGTCCTGGGTGCGGTCTCGGCGGGGACCGAGGCCGTCGTGGTCCATTACAACGAGAAGCCGATGCACTGGTTCAAGTACGCGGTCGGTGGTGACGTCCTCGTGGACTTCCACACCCTGCACGCGATCGACCCGATCGGGTACGACCCGGCCCGGCTCGACGACACCATGCGGCCGCTGGGTCTGGTCCGCGGCGAGACGGCGCCCCCGGACAGCGTGCTGACGCTGCTGGAGGACGCCTTCGGCATCGGTCTCACCGACCCTGCCACCTCCGGCGGCGAACGCTGGAGCGGCAGGCTGCGCGCCCTGCCGGAGGAGTGAACGGCCCCGCGGTCAGGTCAGGCCGGAGGCCCTGAGCACCGCGAGCGCGGTGGCGTCGTCGATCTCGTGGCCGAGCCGCGCGAGCACCTCGTCGCCCCGGCGCAGGGTGCCGCGGTCCAGGGAGCGGCGCACGCCGGTGTCCAGCTCGTGCCAGAGCAGCGGATTGGCGCGCAGGACGTTCGGGTCGAGCTCCAGCCGGTTGCCGGCGGTGTCGCGCAGCACCAGGTGGGCACAGACGTCCCCGTACCGGCCGACGTGCACGAGGGAGTCGGTACGGACGGTCCGGCGGCGCAGCGGCCCGCGCGCGGTCAGCCAGCCGGGGCCCGCCGTCACCCGGGCCGGCATCAGCATGGCGAGGATGCCGGCCGACAGGGCGGTCCAGAGCACCGCGCGCGCCGGGGTCAGGGTGCCGGCGTCCCAGTCCACCAGGAACGTCAGGCCGCCGAAGCCGGCGGCACAGCCCACCGCCAGGCGGGCGCCGCCGCGCCAGGTACGGTCACCGGCCGCCCGGCTCCCGCGTCTTGTGTCCTCCATGAGGCCGACGGTAGGGGCCGCCGCGGGCCGGGGGACGGCGGCTGACGGGCTTCTTATGCGTACCGAGCGGTTATTGACGGGTTTCTTACGACGGCCGTCCGGGGAGACCCGCGGGACTCAGCCCGTGTGGACGCGCGGCCGCCGGTCGCGGTCCGGTTCCGCCTCGCGCAGGACCTCCCGGGTGACCGGAGCGACCTCTCCCTGGCCGAACAGGAAGAAGCGCAGGAAGTTGGCGAACGGGCCGCCCTCGGTCCACTCGAAGTAGATGTGCGGGATGCGGCCGGTCTCGTCGCGGACGTGCAGCAGCAGCGCGGCCAGGGCGTTCGGGATGGACGCGGACTCCAGGGTCAGGACCCGGTAACGGTCGTGCAGGACCTCGCCGCGCACCGTCAGGCCCGCCTCGAACTCGGAGGGGTCGGTGACCGTGACCTCGACGAAGACGAAGTCCTCCTGCTCGGGCAGGTCGTTGTCGGCCCGGATCTGCTCGATCTTGTCGCGGTACTCGGCCTTGTCGCGCCGGTCCGGCTCATTGGCGATGAACCGGATCTTCCGGCTGGCCATGTCCCGGATGAACCGTTCCGCCATCGGATCGAGGCTCACGCTCGTCACGCGCAGCTCGAAGGCGCGGGCCAGGCGGGACAGCAGGGAGACCAGGATGATGCCGACGATGAAACAGGCACCGATCTTCACGCCGTCGGGCCGCTCGATGACGTTCACGACGGTCGTGTACAGGAACACCGCCGAGATGACGCCGAACCCGATCGTCCACCCGCGCTGGCCCGCCTTGCGGGCGGCGATGGTCACCGCGACGGCGGCGGAGCTGATCAGCACCAGCACGCCGGTGGCGTAGGCGCCGCCCTGCGCGTCCACGTCGGCGTCGAAGATCCAGGTGACCAGGAAGGCGATCAGGGTGAAGACGATGACCATCGGGCGCACGGCACGCGCCCAGTGCGGGGCCATGCCGTAGCGGGGCAGGTAGCGCGGCATCAGGTTGAGCAGGCCGGCCATCGCCGAGGCGCCCGCGAACCACAGGATGCAGATGGTCGAGACGTCGTACACGGTGCCGAAGGCGTTGCCGAGGTACTCGTGCGCCAGGTAGGCGAGCGCGCGGCCGTTGGCGTCGCCGCCGGACCTGAACTCCTTCTCCGGGATCAGCAGCGTGGTGATGAAGCTGGTCGCGATCAGGAAGCAGCTCATGATCAGGGCGGCCGTGGTGAGCAGCTTCCGGGTGTCCCGGATCCGGCCGGTGGGCCGCTCCTCGGTGTCGCCCGCGTCGCCCTGGACGTGCGGCATGACCGCCACGCCGGTCTCGAACCCGGACAGGCCGAGCGCCAGCTTGGGGAAGACGATCAGGGCCACGCCGATCATGACGAAGACGTTGCCGTGCTCCGTGGTCAGGGCGGTGGTCCAGTCGGTGATGACGTGCTCGGCGGTGACGACGTGGTAGATGCCGACGATCACGACGACGACGTTCAGCGCCAGGTAGATGCCGACCAGGGCGACCGCGACGCCGATGGCCTCCAGGAAGCCCTTGAGGAAGACCGCGCCGAGCAGCGCCACCAGGACCAGCGTGATGATCATCTGCTTGCCCTGCAGGGCGTCGGTCAGATGCGGGTTCTCGACCAGGTGCGTGGAGGCGTCGGCCGCCGACAGGGTGATGGTGATGAGGAAGTCGGTGGCGGCGAAGCCGAGCAGGGTCAGGACGAAGAGCTTGCCCTGCCAGAACGAGAGCAGCCGCTCCAGCATGGCGATGGAGCCCTCGCCGTGCGGGCTCTCCGCGGCGACGCGCCGGTACACCGGCAGCGCGCCGGCCAGGGTGACGACGACCAGCACGATGGTGGCGATCGGGGAGAGCAGTCCGGCCGCGAGGGCGGCGATGCCCGGCTGGTAACCGAGGGTCGAGAAGTAGTCCACGCCGGTCAGGCACATCACCCGCCACCAGCGCTGGCCCTTGTGCGGGGCCTCCGGCTGCGCGTGGGGCCCGGTGTGGCCGCCGCTCCTGCCCATGTCGGACAGTCCCTCCAGCATCCAGGCGCGCAGGCGACTGGGAGGGGGGTGTTCGGTCGTGGCCATCGGTCGGGCTCCTGGTGTCCGGCGCGCTGAGTACGGGGCGGTTCGATTCCGGCCATCACGCGGACGGCGGCACCAGCGTATGCAGAGAGTGACGCGTGGGCCCACGGATCAGCGGGGGCCGGGCGTCAAGCTTGCGTTAAGAATCGCCTGGCGGGCGGCGGTGCGGCATCAAGAAGCGGGGTCCGCGAGGCCGCTGCGCGGCGCTCGGCTGTACGGGGGAAGGCGGGCAGGGGCGCGGGAACGGACACCGAGCGTCATCCCGTACGACCGCGACCGCGGCGGCCTCCCGACGGCGGCGGGGCCGTCAAGACGGTGTCAACGTGGTCGTCGGCGGCGCAAGAGACGCGTCAAGACGCCGGTCCCGGGCCACCCAGGGCGCTTCTCCTTGAGGTGATGAACGACGTACCGCGCGGACGACTGAAGGTCTACCTCGGGGCCGCCCCCGGGGTCGGCAAGACCTACCGCATGCTCGACGAGGCACGGCGCCGCGCGTCCCGGGGCGCCGACGTGGCGGTGGGGTACGCGGAGTGCCACGGGCGCCCGAGGACCGAGGCCATGACCGAGGGCCTGGAGACCGTGGCCCGGCTGCGCTGCGCCTACCGGGGCGGCACGTTCGAGGAGATGGACCTCGCCGCCGTGCTGGCGCGCCGCCCCGAGGTCGCGGTCGTCGACGAGTTCGCCCACACCAACGTCCCCGGCGGCGCACGGCACCCCAAGCGCTGGCAGGACGTCGAGGACCTGCTCGCCGCCGGCATCGACGTGATCACCGCCGTCGACATCCAGCACCTGGAGTCCCTCAAGGACGTCGTCGAGAAGATCACCGGGGTGCCCCAGCACGAGACGGTGCCCGACGAGGTGGTCCGGCGGGCCGCGCAGATCGAGTTCGTCGACATGCCGCCGGAGGGTCTGCGGCGCCGGATGGCGCACGGCAACATCTACGCCCCCGAGAAGATCGACGCGGCCCTCGCCCACCACTTCCGTCTCGGCAACCTCACCGCCCTGCGCCAGCTCGCCCTGCTCTGGGTCGCCGACCGGGTCGACGAGGCCCTCCAGTCCTACCGCGCCGAGCACGCCATCCGCGGGGTGTGGGAGACCCGGGAACGGGTGGTCGTCGCGCTGACCGGCGGCCCGGAGGGCGACACCCTGGTACGACGGGCCGCGCGCATCGCCGACCGGTCGTCCGGCGGCGACCTGCTCGCCGTGCACGTGGCCCGCAGCGACGGACTGGCCACCGGCGTCTCGCACGCCTCGCTGGCCCGGCAGCGCCGGCTGGTCGAGGACCTCGGCGGCACCTACCACAGCGTCGTCGGCGACGACGTGGCCACCGCCCTGGTCGAGTTCGCGCGCGCCGAGAACGCCACCCAGCTCGTCCTCGGCACCAGCCGGCGGGGCCGCCTCGAACGGTTCCTGACCGGACCGGGCACCGGGGAGGTGGTCACCGCGCTCTCCGGCGACATCGACGTGCACCGGGTCACCCACGAGCGGGCCGGCCGCGGCACCCTGCTGCCCTCCCGGCGCCGCACCCTGTCCACCCGGCGGCTGATCGCCGGACCGGTCGCCGGACTCGTCCTGCCGGTGCTGCTCACCATCGGCCTCGCCCAGGTCCGCGGCACCGTCAACCTGACCAGCGAGGCGCTGCTCTTCCTGCTCGCGGTGGTCGGCGTCGCCTGCATAGGCGGGGTCACCTCCGCGGTGATCGCGTCCGTCACCGCCTCGCTGCTGCTCAACTACTGGTTCATCCCGCCCGTCGGCCGGTTCACCCTCGACGACCCCAACGCCCTGCTGGCGCTCGGGGTGTTCGCGGTTGTGGCCGCCACCGTCGCCGCGGTCGTGGACCGTTCGCTGCGGCTGTCGCGGCGCGCGGCCCGGGCCACCGCCGAGGCGGAGACCATGTCGTCGCTGGCCGGCAGCATCGTGCGCGGCGGCCAGACCATCCCGGCCCTGCTGGAACGCACCCGGGAGACCTTCGGCATGGACTCCGCCGAACTCGTCGACGAACCGCCCGACGCCGTCGACGCCACCGCCGTACCCGCCGGTCCCGGCAACTACCTGGTCCTGCGCGGCCGTACGCCCTCCGCGTCCGAGCGGCGGGTGCTGGCCGCGTTCGCGGCGCACGCCGGCTCGGCCGTCGAACGGGCCCGGCTCGCCCAGGCCGCCGCCGAGGTCGAACCGGTGCGCGCCGCCGACCGGATGCGCACCGCGCTGCTGCGGGCCGTCGGCCATGACCTGCGCACCCCGCTCGCGGCCGGCTGGGCGGCGGTCACCTCGCTGCGCAGCCGGGAGGTCGAGTTCTCCCCGCAGGACCGCGACGAACTCCTCGCCACCGCGGACGAGTCGATGGCCCGGCTGAGCAGGCTCGTCGACAACCTCCTCGACCTCAGCCGCCTGGAGGCCGGTGTCCTGCCGCTCAGCCTGCGCGCGACCGCCCTGGAGGAGGTCCTCCCCGCGGCGCTCGCCGACGTCCCGGCCGCCGAGGTGCACGGCGACCCGGAGAACCTGCCCGCGCTGCTGGCCGACCCGCCGCTGCTGGAGCGGGTGATCGCCAACCTGGCCGGCAACGCGGCCCGCTACAGCCCGCCGGGCAAGCCGGTGCTGGTCACCGCGAGCGTCCTCGCCGGGCGGGCCGAACTCCGGGTCATAGACCGGGGGCCGGGCCTGCCGGCGACCGGCCGCGAGCGGCTCTTCGAGCCCTTCCAGCGGCTCGGCGACACCGACAACACCACCGGCCTCGGCCTCGGCCTGGCGCTCGCCCGCGGTCTCACCGAGGCGATGGACGGCACCCTGACCCCCGAGGACACCCCCGGCGGCGGACTGACCATGGTCGTCTCGCTGCCCCTGGCCGACCCGAACGAGCCGCTGCCGGCGCGGCGGCACGCGCGGGACGCCACCTGCTGAGCACGGCCCGCGGCGCCGCCGTCAAGGCGGCGTCAAAGTCCTCCCGCCACGCGCGAAGAAGGCGCAAGGGGCGCCGGACGCGGTGATCGCCGGACAGAACCTGGACGGGCGTTCGTCCCGTCCCGAGGAGGAGACTCCACATGTCCGTACTCGCCGCCGAACCAGGCGCCGTTCCCGCCGGTGAGGAGCCGCCCGACACCGGCGAGCGGCACCGGCTCACCGCCGTCACCGGCCTGGCCGCCCTGTCCCTGGACGCCATGGCCTCCGTGGCGTACGGGCCGGAGGCCATCGTGCTGGTGCTGGCCGCCGCCGGTGCGCACGGGCTCGGCTTCACGCTGCCCGTCACCCTCGCCATCGCCGCCCTGCTGGGGGTGCTGGTCGCCTCCTACCGGCAGGTCGTCGCGGCCTTCCCCGACGGCGGCGGCTCCTACGCCGTCGCCCGGCGGCACCTCGGCGCCCGGACCGGCCTGGTGGCCGCCGCCTCCCTGGTCCTCGACTACGTCCTCAACGTCGCCGTCGCGGTCACGGCCGGCGTCGCCGCGCTCACCTCCGCCTTCCCGGAGCTGTACGCCGACCGGCTGTGGATCTGCCTGGCCGTGCTCGTGCTGATCACCGGCGTCAACCTGCGGGGCATCGTGGAGTCGGCCAAGGCGTTCATCGTGCCGACCGCGGTGTTCGTGGGGTCGGTCCTCGTGCTCATCGTCGTGGGCCTGTTCCGGTCCGCGCCGGCCGGCACCGCCACCGCCGCCGGACACGCCTCGGCGCTCGCCGGCAACGCCTCCGGCGTCGGCACCCTGCTCCTGCTGAAGGCCTTCGCCTCCGGGTGTGCCGCGCTCACCGGCGTCGAGGCCATCGCCAACGCCGTGCCCTCCTTCCGCGTGCCGCGCGTCCGGCGGGCCCAGCACGCGGAGACCGCCCTCGGCGCCGTGCTCGGCGTGATGCTGATCGGTCTCTCGGTGCTGATCTCGCGGTTCCACCTCCAGCCGGTCCAGGGCGTGACCGTCCTCGCGCAGCTCGCCGACGCCTCGCTCGGCCACGGCTGGGGCTTCTACGTCGTCCAGTTCGCCACGATGATCCTGCTCGCGCTGTCCGCCAACACCTCCTTCGGCGGACTTCCGGTCCTGCTCGGGCTGCTCGCCCGGGACAACTACCTGCCGCACGTCTTCGCGCTCAAGGCCGACCGCCAGGTGCACCGGCACGGGGTGCTCGCCCTGGCCCTGGTCTCGGCCGCGCTGCTGGTGTTCTCCGGCGGCGACACCAACACGCTGGTGCCGCTGTTCGCCATCGGTGTCTTCGTCGGGTTCACCCTCGCCCAGGTGGGCATGGTGCGGCACTGGTGGCTGGAGCGCGGGCCCAGGTGGCGGGGGAAGGCACTGCTCAACGGCTTCGGCGCGGTCCTGACCGGGGTCGCGACCGTGGTCGTCACCGCCGCCAAGTTCACCGAGGGCGCCTGGCTCGTCGTCGTGACGCTGCCGCTGCTGGTCGCCGCCTTCGGCGCCGTGCACCGCGCCTACGGACGCATCGGGGAGCGGCTCGGGCTCGGGCGGATCCCGGAACCCCCGCGCCGCGAGCGGTCGGTCGTGATCGTGCCGGTGTCGTCGCTGTCCCGGCTCACCTCCCAGGCGCTGTCCGCGGCGGCCTCCCTCGGCGACGAGGTCCGCGCCGTGACCGTCTGCCACACCGATCCCGAGGACCGTGCCCACACGCGGGCGCTGGAGCGCTCCTGGGCCGCGTGGGACCCCGGCGTGCCCCTCGTCCGGCTCACCTGCGAGCGGCGCACGCTGGGCCGTCCCATCGCCGCGTACGCCCGCGAGGTCGCCGCCGCCGAACCGGCCAGCCGGGTGACCGTGCTGATCCCGGAGACCGAGCCCGAGCGGCTCTGGCAGCGCCTGCTGCAGAACCAGCGCGGTGCCGTCGTCGCGCATGCCGTCCGCCGGGAGACCGACGCGGTGATCTGCCGGCTCAGGTTCCGCCCGTCCTGATCCGGCCGCTCCTCTTGAGGCCGGTGTTCCCCCAGTTCAGAGGGGTTTCCGCGACCGAACGGCGCTCTCCGGTCGCGGGCCGGCCCAGGCCGCGTAAGAGTCCCGTCAAAGGGGTGAACACCGCCGTAAGGGACCCGTCAACGGTGGCCGAATCCGGCCGGAAAGACGCTTTCCTCTAACAGTCCGAGTCCGTTCCGCATCTCATCCAGGAGTTCACGATGGCCGATCTGGCCTTCGTCGTCACCGTGCTCGCGGGTTTCGCGCTGGTGGCCCTCGCCGCCAAGGGGGTGACCAAGCTGTGACCGCCGAGAACATCGTCGGCCTCGTCGTGGCCGTCGCCCTGCTGGGCTATCTCGTCCTCGCCCTGATCTTCCCGGAGAGGTTCTGAGACAGCGATGGGTCCCGTAACCGCCGCCGTGCTCCAGCTCGCCGCGCTCATAGGCGCGCTGGCGCTCTGCTACGTCCCCTTCGGCACCTACATGGCCAAGGTCTACTCCTCCGACAAGCACTGGCGTGTCGAGAAGTGGATCTACAAGGGCATCGGCGCCGACCCCGACACCGAGATGCGCTGGCCCGCCTACCTGCGCGGTGTCCTCGCCTTCTCCTTCGTCGGCGTCCTCTTCCTCTACCTGCTGCAGCGGCTCCAGGGCGTCCTGCCCGGCTCGCTCGGCTTCTCCTCGGTCAACCCGGCGCAGTCGTTCAACACGGCCGTCTCCTTCGTGACGAACACGAACTGGCAGTCGTACTACGGCGAGCAGACCATGGGTCACGTCGTCCAGACCGCCGGTCTTGCCGTGCAGAACTTCGTCTCCGCGGCCGTCGGCATCGCCGTCGCCGTCGCGCTGGTGCGCGGGTTCGCGCGCTCGCGCACCGGAGAGATCGGCAACTTCTGGTCCGACCTGGTGCGCGGCACCGTCCGCATCCTGGTCCCGGCCGCCGCCGTCGCCGCGGTGATCCTGGTCGCCTGCGGAGTCGTCCAGAACTTCTCCGGCATCCACGAGGTCGGACAGTTCATGGGCGGTTCGCAGCAGTGGAACGGCGGGGCCGTGGCCTCGCAGGAGGCCGTCAAGGAGCTGGGCACCAACGGCGGCGGCTACTTCAACGCCAACTCCGCCCACCCCTTCGAGAACCCCACTCCCTTCACCAACCTCCTCGAGATCTTCCTGATCCTGCTGATCCCGTTCGCGCTGACCCGCACCTTCGGCGTGATGGTCGGCTCGGTCCGGCAGGGTTACGCCATCCTCGCGACCATGGGCGCCATCTGGCTCGGGTTCACCGCGCTGATGATGTGGACCGAGTTCGCCCACCACGGCCCGGCGCTCCAGGCCGCGGGCGGCGCGATGGAGGGCAAGGAGGTGCGCTTCGGCGTCGGCGGATCGTCCATCTTCGCGGTGGCGACCACGCTGACCTCGACCGGCGCGGTGGACTCCTTCCACTCCTCCTTCACCGGCCTCGGCGGCGGCATCACCATGCTCAGCATGATGCTCGGCGAGATCGCGCCCGGCGGCACCGGCTCCGGTCTCTACGGCATCCTCGTCATGGCGATCATCGCGGTGTTCATCGCCGGTCTGATGGTCGGCCGGACGCCCGAGTACCTGGGCAAGAAGATCGGCTCCCGCGAGATCAAGCTCTCGGCGATCTACATCCTGATCACGCCGGCGCTGGTGCTCGTCTTCACCGCGGTCTCCATGGCGCTGCCGACCCCGCCGCACTCCGCGCTCAACCCGGGTGCGCACGGATTCTCCGAGGTGCTGTACGCCTTCACCTCGGCCGCCAACAACAACGGCTCGGCGTTCGCCGGCCTGAACGCGAACACCGACTGGTTCAACACCATGACCGGACTCGCGATGCTCTTCGGCCGCTTCCTGCCCATGGTGTTCGTGCTGGCGCTGGCCGGCTCGCTCGCCGAGCAGCGGCCCGTCCCGGCCACGGCCGGCACCCTGCGCACCGAGAAGCCGCTCTTCACCGGCCTGCTCGTCGGCGCGATCCTGATCATCACCGGTCTGACCTACTTCCCGGCCCTGGCGCTGGGTCCGCTCGCCGAGGGGCTGGCGTCATGACCACCCGTACCCGGAAGTCAGAGGACTCCATGTCCACAGCCACCCCGACCCGGGCGCCGCACAGCGACGTCCCCACCGGGCACAAGCCCGCCGAAAGCCGCGTCGGCGCGGGCCTGTTCGACCCCAGGCAGCTCATCAGCTCGCTGCCCGAGGCCTGCCGCAAGCTCGACCCGCGGGTCATGGTCAAGTCGCCCGTGATGTTCGTGGTCTGGATCGGCTCGGTCCTGACCACCGTCTTCTCCTTCAAGGACCCGGGCGACTGGTTCGGCTGGACGATCAGCGCCTGGCTCTGGCTGACCGTGATCTTCGCGAACCTGGCGGAGGCGGTCGCCGAGGGCCGCGGCAAGGCCCAGGCCGACACCCTGCGCAAGGCCAAGACCGACACCGTCGCACGCCGGCTCGCCGGGGACACCGAGGAACGGGTGCCCGGCACCGAGCTGCGGATCGGTGACCTGGTGGTCTGCGAGACCGGTGACGTCATCCCCGGCGACGGCGACGTCGTCGAGGGCGTCGCGTCGGTCGACGAGTCGGCGATCACCGGCGAGTCCGCGCCCGTCATCCGCGAGTCCGGCGGTGACCGCAGCGCCGTGACCGGCGGAACCAAGGTGCTGTCCGACCGGATCGTCGTCAAGATCACCACGAAGCCGGGCGAGACCTTCATCGACCGGATGATCAGCCTGGTCGAGGGCGCGGCCCGGCAGAAGACGCCCAACGAGATCGCGCTGAACATCCTGCTCGCCTCGCTGACGATCGTCTTTCTGCTGGCCGTCGCCACGCTGCCGCCGTTCGCCGACTACGCGGGCACCCACCTCACGATGATCGTGCTGGTCGCCCTCCTGGTCTGCCTCATCCCGACCACCATCGGCGCGCTGCTCTCCGCGATCGGCATCGCCGGCATGGACCGGCTGGTGCAGCGCAACGTGCTCGCCATGTCCGGGCGCGCCGTCGAGGCCGCCGGCGACGTCTCCACCCTGCTGCTCGACAAGACCGGCACCATCACCCTCGGCAACCGCCAGGCCTCCGAGTTCCTGGCGGTGCGCGGCGCGACCGAGGCCGAGGTCGCCGACGCCGCCCAGCTGTCGTCGCTGGCCGACGAGACGCCCGAGGGCCGCTCCGTCGTCGTGCTGGCGAAGGAGAAGTACGGGCTGCGCGAGCGCCACCAGGGCGAACTGGCGCACGCCGACTGGATCGCCTTCACCGCCCAGACCCGGATGTCCGGCGTCGACGTCGACGGCAGGAAGATCCGCAAGGGCGCGGCCGGGTCGGTCATCGCCTGGGTCCGCGAACACGGCGGCACCGTCGCCGAGGACGCCGGCACGGCCGCCGACCGCATCTCCGAGGCCGGCGGCACCCCGCTCCTCGTCGCGGTCGAGGACGCCGAAGGAGCCCGTGTCCTGGGCGTCATCCACCTCAAGGACGTCGTCAAGGAAGGCATGCGCGAGCGGTTCGAGGAACTGCGCCGCATGGGCATCAAGACCGTCATGATCACCGGCGACAACCCGCTGACCGCCAAAGCGATCGCCGAAGAGGCGGGTGTCGACGACTTCCTCGCCGAGGCCACCCCCGAGGACAAGATGGCCCTCATCAAGCGGGAGCAGGCCGGCGGCAAGCTGGTCGCGATGACCGGTGACGGCACCAACGACGCCCCGGCGCTCGCGCAGGCGGACGTCGGCGTGGCGATGAACACCGGTACGTCGGCCGCGAAGGAGGCCGGCAACATGGTCGACCTCGACTCCAACCCGACCAAGCTCATCGAGATCGTCGAGATCGGCAAGCAGTTGCTGATCACCCGCGGCGCGCTGACCACGTTCTCCATCGCCAACGACGTCGCGAAGTACTTCGCGATCATCCCGGCCATGTTCGCCGTGGTCTACCCGGGCCTGGACAAGCTCAACATCATGCAGCTGTCCTCGCCCAACTCCGCGATCCTGTCCGCGGTCGTCTTCAACGCGCTCGTCATCATCGCGCTGGTGCCGCTCTCCCTGAAGGGCGTGCAGTACCGGCCGGTCAGCGCCGACAAGCTGCTCCGCCGCAACCTCGGGATCTACGGCCTCGGCGGTCTGATCGCCCCGTTCATCGGCATCAAGGTCATCGACCTGCTCATCTCCCTCATCCCCGGGCTGTAGTCCCTGAAAGCGTGCTGAAGGCCATGAACAACTCCGTAAGCAACACCGCCCGGTTGCTCTGGGCGGGCCTGCGCGCCCTCCTCGTGCTGACCCTGGTGACGGGCGTCGCCTATCCACTGGTCGTCACCGGCATAGCCCAGGGCGCCTTCCACGGAAAGGCGAACGGCTCCGAGATCACGTCGGACGGCAGGGTCGTCGGCTCGTCCCTCATCGGGCAGTCGTACGACCTGCCGCTGAAGAAGGGACAGGAGACCCCGGACGCCGACCTGCGGTGGTTCCAGGGCCGCCCGGCCAACGGGCTCGGCAGCAACAGCGTCAACACCCAGTACAAGCTGATCCTCTCGGGTGCCACCAACCTCGCCGCCGACAACAAGGTCCTGATCCAGCAGGTGAAGGACGCCAAGGCCGCCGTCGTCAAGGACAACTCGGTGCCCGGCTACACGGTCAGGGCCTCCGAGATCCCCGCCGACGCGGTCACCTCCTCGGGCTCCGGCCTCGACCCGGCCATCTCCCCGGCCTACGCCGGCCTCCAGGTCCACCGGGTCGCCGCGCGGAACCACCTCTCCGTCGGCCAGGTGGCGAAGCTGGTCGAGGACCACACCGAAGGCCGCACCCTCGGCTTCATCGGGGAGCCGCGGGTCAACGTCCTCGAACTCAACATCGCGCTGAAGGAACTGACCAAGGGCAGCTGATGACCCGCGTGCTGGTCGTGGAAGACGACCCCCAGCTCGTACGGGCACTCGTGATCAACATGCAGGCACGCCGGTACGGAGTGGACGCGGCGCCCGACGGCGCCACGGCCCTCCGGCTGGCGGCCGCGCGTCAGCCGGACGTGGTGATGCTCGACCTCGGGCTGCCCGACATGGACGGGGTCGACGTCATCAGGGCACTGCGCGGCTGGACCCGTGTGCCGATCCTCGTGCTGTCGGCGCGGCAGGCCTCCGACGAGAAGGTCGCCGCGCTGGACGCGGGTGCCGACGACTACATCACCAAGCCGTTCAGCATGGACGAACTCCTCGCCCGGCTGCGGGCCGCGGTCCGCCGTACCGAGGACGTGCCGCTCGCCCGCGAGACCACCCTCGTGGAGACCGACGGCTTCACCATCGACCTGCTCGCCAAGAAGGCCGTACGGGCCGGTCAGGACGTACGCCTCACCCCGACCGAGTGGCATCTGCTGGAGATCCTGGTCACCAACCCCGGCCGGCTCGTCACGCAGAGGCACCTGCTGCACGAGGTGTGGGGAGTCTCGCAGGGCACCAAGACCAACTACCTGCGGGTCTACATGGCGCAGCTCCGCCGCAAGCTGGAGGCGGACCCCGCGCACCCCCGGTATCTGATCACCGAGCCCGGCATGGGCTACCGCTTCGAAGGATGACATGGCACGCGGCAGGCTCCGGATCTACCTCGGTGCGGCACCCGGTGTGGGCAAGACCTACGCCATGCTCGCCGAGGCCCACCGCAGGACCGAACGCGGCACGGACTGCGTGGTCGCGTTCGTCGAGCACCACGGCCGGCCGCGCACCGAGGTGATGCTGCACGGCCTGGAGGAGATCCCGCGCCGGGAACTGGCCCACCGCGGCGCGGTGTTCACCGAGATGGACGTGGACGCCGTCCTCGCCCGGCGGCCCCAGGTCGCCCTGGTGGACGAGCTGCCGCACACCAACGTCCCCGGTTCGCGCAACGCCAAGCGCTGGCAGGACGTCGAGGAGTTGCTGGCCGCCGGGATCGACGTGGTCTCGACCGTCAACATCCAGCACCTGGAGTCGCTCGGTGACGTCGTGGAGTCCATCACGGGTGTGCGCCAG
>NZ_JBIWNY010000050.1:0-28769 GCF_044767465.1 Streptomyces sp. NPDC101237
CGGCGCGGGGTCTGCGCGGCCTTGGGTGCTCCTTTTCAAAAGCCCGCGGGGGGGCGGACGGGGGGGGGGGGGCCGCCGGGCCCGGCCGCGCGGCCGGGCCGGCCGTCACTGTGGGCCCCCGGAGGTGGGGTGCATCAGGGGCGGCTGGTGAACTCCGGGCCGGCGCACGGAAGGAGTTGGCCCGGAGTCCGCCTTCAACACCCATGGGCCGTGCGGGCGTTGCCGCGCGTTGAAGAACGTCGATCGTTACACCGGTCGGGTCACTGGCCGGGCGCGAGGATGTACGAGTTGAGGGTGCCGACGGTCGTGAGCGGGGTGGGTGAGCCGGTGTCGTAACGGTCCACGGCGAGGTAGTTGGGCTTCTTGCGAGCCGCGGGGGTGCAGAAGTTCTGGGCCCGGTTCTGGAGCTTGCCGTTGTCGGTGGCGGCGGTGGAGGCGATCGGGTAGTCCCGGAACTGGTTCATGACGAAGAGCGGGTGGAAGGCGGCCGAGTCGGTGGTGAGGGGTCTGTCGGTGCCCCAGCGGCTGTAGCAGGACCAGTCGGAGGCGCCTATCCCGCCCCCCATGGACCAGTAGTTCTCCACGGTCCATTCGCGCTGGTACATCACGCCGAAGCTGTCACGGGCGGCCCATCCGTTCGCGGTGTCGCCCGCCCGGGTGCGGTCGCTGAAGATCAGCAGTTGCTTGCCGCGGGCGGCGAGGTCGGCCATGGTGGGCCACCCCTTGGCGGCGACGCCCTCCTGGTCCGGCCGGAACAGCACGTCGGACAGGCCGTTGACCGAGGCCAGGGAGGACTTCAGCACGTCGGAGGAGGCGTAGTCCTCCAGGAAGACCGTGGCGAACTGGCCGGGACGGGCCTTGAGGAAGTCGACCATGCGCTGGAGGTCGGTGGCGAGCGGTACGGGGTTGCTCACGCCGTCGCAGCTGTTGTGGCAGAGCACGGCCCGGCCGGACACCGTGTAGTCGTCGAGCATGAACCCGCGGACGCCGTCGGACAGCTGCCGGCCGATCCCGTAGTTCTGGTTGGGGAACAGGTTGACGGGGAACGAGGCGAAGTTCCCGTCCGAGCCGTTGGCGAAGGCGTTGTGCGCGGTCAGGAAGGTGACCTGGTCCAGGGTGCGGGTGTCGGCGGAGGGCATCGCCGTGGTGGCGTACGAGGCCGGGGTCAGGTACCAGCGGGCGAGGTCGCCCGCGGAGCCCACCTGGACGGCGCCGGTGTCCGAGGCGGAACCGGTCAGGTACTGCGAGGTGCCGGGGACCGCCACGGTGTAGGTGCCGTCGGCGCCGGCCGTGATGCTCCAGGTGGTGCCGTCCGCACCGCACGCGGCGGTCACCGCGGCGGTGCCGCCGCGTCCCAGGCAGGTGCCGGACTCGTCGGTGTTCCTGAGCTGGTAGCCGCCGTCGGCCGCGACGGCCGTCCACTGCTGGTGGTCTTCGTTGCCCTTGGGGTTGCGGGCGGCCACGGTGCCGCCGCTGTCGGCCGCGTTCAGGCCGGTGGCGGCGTTCTGCAGGTAGACCGGGGCGGCGGGCACGGCCGCCGCGGCGGTGCCCGGCAGCAGGGCGGGCACCGACACGGCGAGGACGGCGGAACAGCACAGGACGCGCAGGGGGCGCAGTCGCACGGGAATTCCCTTCACTCTGACACGGGGTACCGAAGCTGTCAGAGGCATGAGATATCCGGTGGGACGTGCGCCGCGCCAGAGGTTCCGGCTGAATTCCCCTCTGCGTGACCGGATATGACGAATAGTCAACGACCGATCGAGTGGTTTCGGCTCAGCGGTCCGCGACGCCCGCGATCCGTTCGGCGAGGGGGTCGCCCGCGCGGAACGCGCCCGGCTCCGCGCGGTCGGGCGCCGGCGCCGGGCCGGGCCGCGCGGGCGCCGGGTCACCGCCACGGCCGCCGCCGCGTTGGCGCCGCGCGCGGCGCCCAGCGGGGTCGAGGCCCTGGCTCAGCAGGGCGAGGAACCCGCCGGCATGCGCGTCACCCGCGCCGTTGCTGTCCACCGTCCCCGAACGGACCGAGTCAACCGTCGACGAGGGCGAGATTACCTGGTGGGGGCTGTGCGCGGAGTGCCGGCAGGCCACCGGCGCCTGATCCCGCCCGCCACCCGCCGCCGTCCGTGACCCCGGCCGCGGCCGCCGTGACACAGCTCACCCCGCGGATCCGGCCGATCGAGGAATGCGCGACCGGCCCGTCTCGCTGACACGTTCTCGGGGGTGTGCTGGGCAAGGGCGCTCGGCGCGACGGCCCGCGGAGGCCGCACGACACCTCCCGGTCCCGTCCCGCTCCCCGTCCCCCGGACCGCCGTCCCCGAAAGGTTCGCTCTCCCACCATGCCTCTGGCCCTGCTTGCCCTTGCCGTCGTCACCTTCGGAATCGGCACCACCGAGTTCGCCACCATGGGCCTGCTGCCCCAGATCGCGGACGGTGTCGGCGTCTCCGTACCGCACGCGGGCAACCTCGTCTCCGCCTACGCCCTGGGCGTCGTCGTCGGCGCGCCCCTGCTGACGGCCATCGGCGCCCGGGTGCCCCACAAGCGGCTGCTGCTCCTGCTGACCGGGCTGTTCGTGGTCGGCAACACGGCGTCGGCGCTGGCCCCGGACTTCGGCCTGCTCTTCGCCGCCCGCTTCCTGGCCGGGCTGCCGCACGGCGCGCTGTTCGGCGTGGGCGCCGTCGTCGCCTCCCGGCTGGTGGCGCCCGATCGGGCGGCCCGCGCGGTCTCCAGCGTGTTCCTCGGACTCACCGTCGCGAACATCGTCGGCGTCCCCGCCGGTACCGCCCTCGGCCAGCATCTGGGCTGGCGGTACGCCTACTGCGCGGTCGCCGTCATCGGCCTGGTGGCGCTCGCCGCGCTCGGCCTGCTCGTGCCCCACCAGCCGCGCGGCCCGCAGGCGGGTGTCGGCCGGGAGCTGCGGGCGATGGGCAACCGGCAGGTCTTCATCGGCCTGGCCACCGCCGTCGTCGGCTTCGGCGGCTTCTTCGCGGTCTACAGCTACCTCGTGCCCATGCTGACGCACCTGACCGGCATCTCCGACTCCGCGACCACCTGGGTGCTCGCGCTGTACGGCGTCGGCATGACGCTGGGCACGCTGGCCGCGGGACCGCTCACCGACCGGGCGCTGCGCCCGACGCTGTACTCCGGGATCGTCCTGCTGGCGGCCGCGCTGGTGACGTTCTACTTCACCGTCCACAGCACCGTTCCCGCCCTGCTCACGGTCGTCTTCATCGGCGCGATGGGCGCGCTCATCACCACCCCCGTGCAGATGCTGCTGATGATCAACGCGAAGGACGCGCCGACGATGGCGGCGGCCTCCAACCACTCCGCCTTCAACCTCGCCAACGCCTCCGGCGCCTGGCTCGGTGGTCTGGTCATCTCGGCGGGCTGGGGCTGGGCGGCCCCCGACCTGGTCGGCGCGGCCCTGGCCCTGGCCGGTCTGGCGCTGGCGGTCACGGGCGGGATCCTTGACCGCGGCGAGCGCCCCTCGAAGGTGGTCACCTCGCAGGACGGCCACGCCGCCCTGGCCATGGCCGAGGACACGGGCGTCGGCGCCGCCGAGGACCGCCCGGCGAGCTGAGCCGCCCGTCGGCGCGGCTGGCCCGCACCGACGGAACGGACCGGGGCGCCGGAACCGCCCGAGGCGGAGGAACGGACCGCGGTCGCGTGACCGGCCGAGGCGGCGGCACCGACCGGACCGGCGGAACCGAGGTGGTCACCTCGCAGGACGGCCACGCCGCCCTGGCCATGGCCGATGACACCGGCGTCGGCGCCGTCGGGGACCGCCCGGCGAGCTGAGCCGCCCGCCGGTGCGGCACGCCCGCGCCGGCGGAACGGACGCACCGACGAAACCTGCCGCTGCGGCGCCGGGCGGGTGAGGACGCGGTACGGCGGCCGGATCGGCCGCCCGGAGGACGCGCCGACGGCGACGCCGGTCTCCGGGCCGTTCCGCCTACGGCCCCGCCGGCGCTCGCTGTGACGGGGCCGGGCGGAGTGGGGCCGGGCGGCTCGCTCGTGCTCCGCGCGGCCCTCGTCGGAACTCCCGGCACCGACCGCGGTGAGGCCGCGGTGAGCGCGGGCCGCGGACCCGGCCGGTGGGCCGGATCAGGCCGGGGTGTCGCGCAGTTCGACGAGTGCGGACGCGGTCAGCCTGCGAGGAGCGTCCGCCGGATCGACCAGGACGACGGTGCAGGTCGCCGCGTGCGCGAGCGCCGTGGTCAGACTGCCGTCGGCGAACTGCGCGAGCGGACCGCGCGGCGAGCGTCCGACAGCGACGGCACGGGCGTGGACGTCGGCCGCGTGCCGGGCCAGCACCCGGCCGGCGGCCGCGTGATCACCGACGCTGTCCAGGACCTGACCGGTGGCGGCGAACCCCTGCGCCGCGAGGCGGTCCAGGTGAGCGGTCACGGCGGCCCGGGCCTCCTCGGCGGTCTCCGTGTCCGCGGCCTGCTCCTCGACCACGGCGGTCCGCTGGACGTGCACCACCTCCAGCGGACTGCCGGTGTCCCGCGCCAGCCGGGCGGCCGCGTCGACGGTGGCGGCGGCCCGGTCGTGGCCGCCGACCGCCACGACGACCGGCCCGGAGCCGGCCGTGACCCGGCGTCCGACCGGGGTCAGCGTCGGTGTGACCGGCTCCCCGCCGCCGAGCCGGGACTCGGCGTCGCGCAGCAGCCCGTGCCCGCTGGCCAGGACCGGGATGGCCAGCAGGAAGGTGCCTGCGCCCAGGTAGAACGGCACGCTCAGATCGGTGGCGTCGGCGAGCTTTCCGGCGACGTACGGGGCAAGACCGCCGCCGATGAACCGCAGGAAGCCGTACGCGGAGGAGGCCACCGGCCGCTCCACCGGCGAGACGACCATCACCGCCTGCGTGGTCAGGGTGTTGTTCACGCCGATGAAGATCCCGCTCGCGATGACGGCGACGATCACCACCGCGGGCGTGCCGACCCCGGCGGCGATGACGGCCATCACCGCGCCGAGGCCGACGAGGTTGGCGTACAGCACCGGCGCGGTGCCGAAGCGGGCCTGCAGGCGCGGCGCGAAGAAGACGCTGAACGCGGCGACCAGCAGCCCCCAGGCGGTGAACACGAGCCCCAGCTGGTGCGCGTCCAGCTCCATCGGGTACGGCGCGTAGCCGAGCATCGTGAAGAAGCCCCAGTTGTACAGCAGGGCCATGACGCCCATGGTGAGCAGGCCGCGGTGGCGCAGCGCGCTGATCGGCGCGAGGGGCGAGGTACGGCGTTCCGGTGTGGGCAGCGCGGGCACGAAGGCCAGCGTCGCCACGAGGGCGATCGCCATCAGGACGGCGACCCCGAAGAACGGCCCCCGCCAGCTGATCGCGCCCAGCTCGCCGCCGAGCAGCGGGCCGACGGCTATGCCGAGGCCCAGCGCGGTCTCGTAGAGGATGATCGCGCCGCCGAAACCGCCGCTCGCCGAGGCGACGATGACGGCCAGTGAGGTCGCGATGAACAGGGCGTTGCCCAGACCCCAGCCAGCGCGGAAACCGACGATGCCGTTGATCGAGCCGGACGTCCCGGCGAGGGCGGCGAACACCACGATGATCGCCAGCCCGGTGACCAGGGTGCGCTTGGCGCCGATCCTGCTGGAGACCCAGCCGACGATCAGCATCGCCACCGCGGTCACGATGAGATAGCTGCTGAACAGCAGTGACACCTGGCTGGGGGAGGCGTGCAGACTCGTGGCCAGGGCGGGCAGGATCGGATCCACGAGGCCGATGCCCATGAAGGAGATCACACAGGCGAAGGCCACGGCCCACACGGCCTTCGGTTGCCTGAACGGGCTCGCGGTCCTCGGGTGCGGTGCGCTCATCAACGGTCCTCTCTCCGGATGCGGACGGACGGGACGGCCCTGGGGGAGGCGTCGCGGGGTTCAGTCGCGGGCCCGGCGCTCCTCGATGGCCCGGGCCAGGGCGGGCAGCGCGAGGCGCACGGCCCGTTGCTCGGGCTCGGACAGGTCCTCGATCAACTCCCTCAGGGCGTCGGCGCGTTCGGCGCGCCGTCGGCGGAAGACGGCGAGGCCGGTGGGGGTGATCTCGACGAGGACGCCGCGCCCGTCGGTGCGGTCGGCGCCGCGCGTGACCAGCCCCGCACGCTCCAGCCGGCCGACGAGTTGGGTCATCCCCGGCTGTGAGACGCCTTCCGCGCGGGCCAGTTCGGTCAGCCGCAGCGGACCCTCGCGGCCGAGCCGGGCCAGGGCGGAGGAGGCGGCGGTGCTCAGCCCGCCGGCCGTGGCGCTGTGACGCACATGGCGCACCAGCTGCTCCACGGCGATCATCAGCTGGTCCGGCGACCCCTCGACGTTCTCCATAACGGCATTATGCATCTAGGTGTAGTGTGAAACAAAGACCTCGGGGAGCAGGTTTCCCGCGGAGGGCCGAGGCCGTTGCCGGGTCCCCGGTCACAGGTCCACGCGCACGCCCCAGCCCTGTTCCAGTGCCACCTCGTAGGCCACCCGGACCGCCGCGACGTCGAGCGCCGCGTGGCCGGTCGACTTGAAGACGGTCAGGGCGTCGGTGTCGCCGTCCCGGCCGGGACGGGTGCCGTCCAGGACGGACCCGAGGAGGGTCAACGACCTTCCGGGAGCGAGGTCCTGGAGTTCATGGGCGCCGGCCGGCGGCGGGGAGCCGGCCGCGCCGGGCCACTCGGCGAACAGGAGCGCGTCCCGCACGGTCGCCGCGTCCAGTTCGGGTCCCTGGGAGCCGCCGACCGAGGAGACGTGGGTGCCGGGAGCGAGCCATTCGCGGCGGACGACCGGTGCGGTGGCGCCGGTGCAGCAGAACACCACGTCGGCCGCGCGCACCGCGTCCTCGATGCCGGGGGCGACCTGTGCGCCGGGGAACAGGGCGGCCGCCGCGCGGGCCCGCCGCGGATCACGGCCCGCCACCGTCACCCGGGCCGCCGGGAGCACCGCGGCGAGCAGCGCCAGCTGGGCGCGTGCCTGCGCGCCCGTCCCGATCACCGCCACCCGGCCGAGAGCGGGCCGTACGGCCAGGGCCAGCGCGCCGCGGGTGGCGACCGCCGCCGTGCGGACCTCGGTCAGCGGCTCGCCGTCCACGAGCGCCAGCGCCCGTCCGTCGTGCTCGTCGAACAGCGCCACCAGACCCCGGTGGAAACCGCGTCCGGGGTGGCCGGGATCGGCGGTCACGGTCACCAGCTTCGCGGCCGCCCCGAGCCCCGGGACCCAGCCGGGCATCGCGCCCAGCAGGCCGTTCGGGGTCAGCGCGGCGATCCGCGGCGGGACGGACACCTCCTCGCGCGCGACGGCGACCAGGGCCCGGCCCACCGCGTCCAGGACGGCGTCCGGGCGCAGCGCGGCGGCCGTCTGACGGTGGTCCAGCACCAGCATGCCGCTCACCTGCCCCCCTCCGTCGCCCCGGCGGTGAGGGCCGCCACCAGCTCGTCGGTGGCGATGCGCAACTCCCGCTCCACGGAGGCGAGTCCCGGCCCGTCGAACTCGGCGTCGGGCCCCACCACCGTCACCGCGCACACCGGAGCGCCGGGGTCGGGCACCACGGCGCGGCTGACGGAGGCGACCAGCTTGTCGTTACGGCCGTGCTCCACGGCGACACCGGTCCGCTCCACCTCGGCCACCTCGCGCTCCAGGTGGCCGGCTTCCTCTCCGAGCCCGTCCAGCCACCGGGTCCGCGCCCCGGGTTCGAGGGCCGCGACCAGGGCCAGCGGCCCGGCGAACCGCCGTACCGGCAGCAGCTCGCCGCGCAAGTGGCTGATCATCGCGAGCCGTTCGGGCCTGACCACGTCGATCACCCGGGCGCCGCCCTCCTCCAGCACCTGGAGGTTGACCATCATCGAGGTCGCCGCGGAGAGCCGGGCCAGCACCGGGCGGGCCAGCGCGGTCAGCGAACCGCCCGCGGCCGAGGCGGACATCCGGAGCACGGCGGCACCCGGCAGATAACGGTCACCGGCCCGCAGCACCCAGCCCCGCCGGACCAGGTCCAGCAGGATCCGGTAGGCGGTGGCGCGGTGCAGGTCCACCTCGGCGGCCAGGTCGGTCAGCCGGACGGGATGCGGTGCGCGCGATACGGCCTCGACGAGGTCGAGCGCCTTGTCCACGGCCGACCTGGGCGGCGGCGCGGTACGGGGTGCGACGGGCATGGCGGCGGCTCTTCCCTCTCGTCACGGCGGGCCCGGCATCCGGCCGGACCCGGTGTGCCACGGCCGGTCCGGCGGCGTCCGCGGCCGGCGCGGCGTCCGCGGCCGGTCCCGTGGCCGTGGCGTCCGGTGGTTCCGGCGTCGGCGGCGGTCCGGTGCCGTGTCCGGTCCGGGTCCTTGCGGCGATCCGCGGGTCACGGAGTACAGTACCTGCGTTTTCATCACACGATACATCTGTTGCGCTGGACGTAACAGATGCACCGTCTCACAGATGCACCGTCTCGCGGACCGAAGGTGACCATGACCGAACTGCCCCCGGGTGCTCCGACCCCTTGGGCCGCGCCGCCCGCCGGAACCGTCACGGTCTACCGCGGCGCCACCCTCTTCGACGGCACCGGCGACCGGCACCGACCGGGCACCACGATCGTCACGGACGGCGCCCGCATCCACACCGTCACCGGCGACGGCGACCCGCTGCCCCGGATCGCGGCCGACGCGCCCCGTGTCGACCTCGACGGGCGGTTCGTGGTCCCCGGCCTGATCGACACGCACCAGCACCTGGCCACCCCGCCCGACCGGCCGGTGGCCGAGGCGGTGCTCCGGCGCCTGGTGCACAGCGGCGTCACCGCCGTCCGCGACATGGCCGACGACCTGCGGCAGATCGGCGACCTGGCCCGGGCCACCCTGGTCGGCGAGATCCCCGGCCCGGACATCCGCTACGCCGCGCTCATGGCCGGGCCCTCCTTCTTCGACGACCCGCGCACCCACGAGGTCTCCCGGGGCGCGGTGCCCGGCGCCGTCCCGTGGATGCAGGCCGTCACCCCGGACACCGACCTCACGATCGCCGTGGCCCTGGCCCGCGGCACCCACGCCACCGCGATCAAGGTGTACGCCGACCTCGACGCCGCGACCGTCGCCGCCGTCACCGCCGAGGCGCACCGGCAGGGCATCGCCGTCTGGGCGCACGCCGCCGTCTTCCCGGCCGCGCCCGGCGAGGTCGTCGCCGCGGGCGTGGACAGCGTCTCCCACGTCACGCTGCTCGCCTTCGAGAACTCCGGCGAGCCGCTGAGCAGTTACAAGACCAAGCCGCACGTGGACCACGACCGGTTCGCCGCCGGCGACGACCCGGACCTCGCCGCGCTCTTCGCCGAGATGCGCCGCCGGGGCACCGTCCTCGACGCCACCGCGTCCATGTGGACCAGCGACGAACTCCGCGGCGACACCGCCGAGTCCGCCGAACGCGCCCGCCGCAACAGCGAGCTGGCCGCCGCCGTCACCGCCCAGGCGTACCGCGCCGGAGTCGCCGTCTCGAGCGGCACGGACTTCGAGACCGACCCCGGCGACCCCTTCCCGGCCCTCCACGGCGAACTCGCCTTCCTCGCCCGCCGGTGCGGCGTCCCCGCGGCCGAGGTCCTGCGCTCGGCGACCCTGACCGGCGCCAGGGCCGCCGGAGCCGAGGCGGACATGGGCAGCGTCGAGGCCGGGAAACTCGCGAACTTCGCCGTCCTGGACGAGGACCCGCTCCAGGACGTCGCCAACCTGCGCACCCTCACCCTCACCGTGAAACGCGGACACCGCTTCGACCGCGCCGACTTCGAGAAGGACACCGCGTGACCGCCACCGACCCCGTGATCGTCAACGCGCTGGGGCAGCTGGACAACCCCAACACGCCCGCCGCGCTGGCCGCCGCCGCGCGGCTCAACCCCGCGGGCGGTGAACTCAGCGTCGACGCGAGGGCGATCGCCGACGCCCACGCCTCCGGCCTGACCGCCGTCAACATCACCCTCGGCTACACCATGGGCGACCTGCCGCCCTACGAGCACACGCTCGACGAGATAGCCGTCTGGGACGGCATCCTCGACGCCCACCCGGACGACCTGCTGAAGGTCCGCACGGCCGCCGACATCCGGCGCGCCCACCGCGAGCGGCGGATCGGCGTCGTCTACGGCTTCCAGAACGCCGTCGCCGTCGGCGAGGACCCCGCCCTCGTCGACTCCCGCGTCGCCGGCTTCGCCGCCGCCGGCGTCCGTGTCGTCCAGCTCACCTACAACCAGGCCAACCACCTCGGCGACGGCTCCATGGCCACCGCCAACCGGGGTCTGACGCCCTTCGGGCGCCGGGTGGTCGACGCCCTCAACGACCACCACCTGATGGTCGACCTCTCGCACAGCGGCGAGAACACCTGCCTGGACGCGGCCCGGTACTCCCGGCAGCCGGTCTCCGTCAACCACACCGGCTGCCGCGCGCTGGCCGACCTGCCGCGCAACAAGACGGACGAGGAACTCCGCCTGGTCGCGGAGCGCGGCGGGTTCGTCGGCATCTACTTCATGCCCTTCCTCGACCCGGGCGGGCACGCCACCGCCGCCGACGTCGTCGACCACATCGTGCACGCGGTCGACGTCTGCGGCGAGGACCACGTCGGCATCGGCACCGACGGCGGCACCACGCCGGTGGACGACCTCGGCACCTACCGCGCGGCGCTCGCCGAACACGTCGCCGCCCGCCGGGCCGCCGGTGTCGGCGCGGCCGGCGAACGGGCCGACACCTACCCCTTCGTCGTGGACCTGCGCGGCGTCGACCAGTTCCGCGACCTGGCCCGCCTCCTGGAGAAGCGCGGCTTCCGCTCCGGACGCGTCGAGAAGATCCTCGGCCGCAACTTCCTCGACTACGCCGACCGCGTCTGGGCCGCCTGAGGCCCGGCCCGGGCCGCGCGGGCCTGTTCAGCCGTGAACCGGCTCAGCGTCCCGTACTCCCCGCGGGGACCGGGCCGCGGGCGTGGCGAACACGGCGGCCACCACCAGGGCGAGCACCAGGATCAGGGCGTGCCGCAGCCCGAAGTGCTCGCCGAGGTAGCCGAGGGAGGGCGGCCCCACCAGGAAGGCGACGTAGCCGACGGTCGCCGCCAGGGCGACCCGGGCGGCCGGGTCCGGGCCGGAGTCGCCCGCCGCGGAGAGCGCGACGGGAAAGCCGAGCGAGGCCCCGAGGCCCCACAGGACGGCGGCCGCAGCCGCCACGGCCTGGTTGTCGACGAAGATCACCAGGGCCAGGCCCGCCGCCCCGACCAGCGCGCTCCCGCACAGCGCCGCCGCCCGCCCGTACCGGTCCACGAACCGGCCGCCGACGAAGCGTCCGACCGTCATGGCGGCGGCGAACACGGCGTACACGGCGGAGCCCAGCGCGGCGTCGAAGCCGTGCCCGTCCACCATGACCAGCGGCAGCCAGTCGTTCGCGGTGCCCTCGGCCATGGCGAGCGCCAGGATGACGCAGCCGATGAGCAGCAGCGCCGGGTCCTTCCACACCGCGCCGGTCCGTGCCGCGCCCGGCTCCCGGCGCTCGGCGGCGGTCCGCCTGCCCACCTCGGCGGGCACGCTCCGGATCACCACGGCCAGTGCGGCCAGGGCCACGGCCGCGACCGTGACGAGATGGACGAGCACCGGGAAGCCGACCGCCGTCAGACACATGCCGGCGAGCGCGCCGACGACGGTGCCCAGACTGAAGAAGCCGTGCATGGCGGGCATCGTGGAGCGGCCGAGCAGCCGCTCCACCTCCGCGCCCTCCACGTTGAGGGCCACCTCGCCGCCGCCCATGCCGAGGCCGAAGAGCCCGAGGCCGAGGGCGACGCCCAGGCCCGTGCCGGTGCCCGCCCCGACGCCGATGAGCGCGGCCCCGGCGGCGATGGCCGTGGTGCCGGCGAGGACGACGAGCCGTGCGCCCCAGCGGGCCACCAGCGCGCCCGAGCACAGGATCCCGGCCATCGAGCCGACCGAGAGCCCGAACAGGATCAGACCCATCTGCGCGGTGGAGGCGTGGAGCAGGTCCCGTACGTCCGGGGTGCGGGTGACCCAGGAGGAGATGGTCAGGCCGGGGACGAAGAAGAGGACGAAGACGGCGGTACGGCGCCGGGAGAGGTCGGCGGTCATGGCGGGTGGCTCCAGATGTGCCCGAGAGGTCCGTGCAGAGTCTGTACGAATGTACACACCGGTCTGTACGCCTGTACACACTCGGTTCCGGTCCGCCCGTGGCAGATTGAGGGCGTGACCGGCACACGACGAGAGATCCCCAACGACCCCGGACGCAAGGAGCGCATCCTGGATGCGGCCCTCGACGTGATCGCCGAGGGCGGGGTGCACACGACCACCCACCGCAGGATCGCGGCCCGCGCACAGGTGCCGCTCGGCTCGCTGACGTACTACTTCGACGGCATGGCGGACCTGCTGGCCCAGGCCTTCGCCCGCCTGTCCGACACCATGTCCCGGCTGTACCGGCAGACCCTGCTGTCCGCCGCCTCCACGGCCGACGCCGAGGCGGCCGTCGTCGAGCTGATCTGCGGACCCGCGTACGCCACGGAACGCGACATGACGCTCATCTTCGAGATGTACGCCTACGCCAACCACAACGAGGCGGTGTCCGCGACCACCCGCACCTGGCTCGAACGCAGCCGCGACAGCCTCGCCCTGCACTTCACGCCCGGCGTCTCCCGCGCGCTCGACGCGCTGATCGAGGGCTGGCCCATGCACCGCGCCTTCGACGAGGCCCCGCTGGACCGGCGGCTGGTCACCGAGACCGTGCACGCGATCGTCACCGCCGCGCCGAGGCTCACCGCCGACGGCCCCTGAACCCGCTTTCCGCGGGGGCTCAGTGCACGACGTCCGTGAGGTGCGGGACCACGCGGGTCAGCCGCACCACACCCCAGGCGATCAGCCCGGCGCCCAGCACCTCGGGCAGCAGCCACCAGCCGGTGCGCACCGACTCGCCGAACAGCACGACGCCCAGCAGCAGGCTGACCGCAGCGTCGCCGATCGTCAGCGCGGGCTGGGACGCGACGAGCGGACCGGCCTGCAGCGAGTTCTCCAGGAGCATCAGCGCGGCGGACCCGGTGAGCGCGAACCCGTAGGTCTGCCAGGTGGTGAGGAAGGCCGGCAGGCCCGCGTCGGCGAGCCGGCCGGTGGCCGACTTCATCAGCGCGGCGGTCAGCGCGTTGCCGACCGCCGCGCCCGAGGCGAGGGCCGCCGCGCGGAACAGCGGCGACGACGAGGACCGTTCCAGCAGCACGGTGCAGGCGATGGCTCCCACGGTCAGGGCCAGCGCCGGGATCCAGCGCTGCATGGAGGCCTGTTCCCGGCCGCCGGACGGGGCCGCCGAGCCGAGCAGGAGGGCCAGTCCGGCCACCACCACCGCGATCGCCCACCAGCCCTGCGGGCCGGGCCGCCGGTGCAGCAGCGGCACGGCGATGAGCAGGGCGAACGGCAGCTCCAGCATGAACAGCGGCTGGACCAGCGCCATCGGGCCGTTCACCAGGGCCAGCGCCTGGAACACCGCGGCCCCCGCCACCCCGGCGATGCCGACGGCCCAGGCGGGCCGCCGGGCCAGGGCGCGCAGCAGCCGCAGCCCGCCGCCGCCGGGCAGGGTGGCCGCGGCCTTCCGCTGGAAGGCGGTGCCCGTGGCATTGCTGACGGCGCCCAGGACGGCGAAGAGCACGGCGAGCACCATCATGTCTCCAGCATGCCGTGAGCGGTCCCCGCGCTCTCCTCGAAGGCGACGCGACGGAGGCCGCCGGCCCGGTCGCCGCTCCACGGCAGCGGACACTTCCGCGCCCCGGCCGCCCGGCCGCCGCGCGCCCCGTCTCCCTCGCTCAGGCCACCTGGCCACCGTGGAGCGCGGTGTAGGCGCCGCCCCGGCCCAGCAGCTCCTCGTGGGTGCCGATCTCCCGGATCCGGCCGTCGTCCATCACCACGATGCGGTCGGCACCGCGCACCGTGGACAGCCGGTGGGCCACCACGAAGGTGGTACGGCCGCGCAGCAGACGCGTCAGGGCCTGCTGCACCAGCGCCTCCGAACGGGTGTCCAGCGCCGAGGTGGCCTCGTCCAGCACCAGGACCCGTGGATCTCGGATCAGCGCCCGGGCGATGGCCAGGCGCTGACGCTGGCCGCCGGAGAGCCGGGCGCCGCGCTCGCCGACCACGGTGTCCAGGCCGAGCGGCAGCTCGTCGACGAACTCCAGCGCGTTGGCGTCGCGCAGCGCCGCGCGCACCGCCTGCTCGTCGGCCTCGTCCTCCATGCCGTAGGCGACGTTCTCCCGGACCGTGCCGTCGAAGAGGATCGACTCCTGCGGGACCACCGAGACGAACCGCCGGTAGGTGCGCAGGTCCAGGCCGCTCATGTCGGTGCCGTCCAGGAGCAGCCGGCCGGAGGTGGGCCGGATGAACCCTATGACGAGGTTGAGCACCGTGGACTTGCCGGCCCCCGAGGCGCCCACCAGAGCGACGGTCTCGCCCGGCCTCACGTCGAGGGTGAAGTCCGCCACGGCGGGGCGGCCGCCGTCCTCGTAGCCGAAGCCGACCCGGTCGAACACGACCGCGCCGCGGACCGCGGTGACCTCGGCCCGGCCCTCGTTGTCCTCCAGCTCGGGAGCCTGCAGCACCTCGCCGACCGACCGCACCGACTCCAGCCCCTTGGTGACGACCGGCGCCAGACTCGTCAGGGTCGTCGTTGAGTTGGTGAGGGTGGTCAGGAAGGCGCTGAGCATGACGACGTCACCGGCGGAGACACCCCACACGCCGTAGTACGACACCAGCGCGGCGGCGGCCAGCACCGCGACGCCGATCACGTTGAGGACCACCCAGGCCAGCGAGCCGAAACGGCCGTTGACCAGGTCCAGGCGCATCCCGGAGGTGAGCAGCCGGCTCAGGGTGCCGTCGATGCGCCGCAGCGCCTTGCGCTCCAGGCCGTGCGCGCGGGTGACGGGGATGAGCCGCGTCATCTCCGTCACCCGGGAGGACAGGGTCTCCACCTCGTGCCGGAAGTGCTCGTTGTGGGTGCGCAGCCGGGACCGCAGGCGGGCCACCAGCACGGTCGCGCCCGGAACCACCACCAGGAAGACGGGCAGGAACTCCGGGGTGCGGACGCCGATGATCACCAGCCCGCCGGCCAGCACGGTCAGCGCGCCCAGGCCCTGCTCCGCGGTCTGCTGGACCATCTGCTCCACGGTCTCGACGTCGCGTACGACCTTGGCCTGGAGGACACCGGCGCTGACCCGGGAGTGGTAGCCGATCGACAGCTGCTGCATGCGGGTGCAGAGGGCGGAGCGCAGCGTGGTGCCCATGCGGCGGACGCTGCCGTAGAGGAGCCGTACATAGAGCACGTGCAGCGGGTAGTTGACCAGCAGGATCGTCATGATGAACGCCACGGCCGTCCAGAGCCGGGCGACCGGTCCGTGCTGCACCACCGTGTCGACGACCGAAGCGGTGATCAGCGGCAGCAGCCAGATGGGGCTGTGTTTGACGGTGAAGACCAGGACCGCGGCCACCAGGCTGCGGCGGTCGGCGCGCAGCAGGTACAGCAGCGTGCGGACGGGGTGTTCGCCTCGGTAACGGTGGTCGAGCGGCCGTTCCCACGTCGACGCCATCGGTGGTGGTCCTCCCTGCGCGCCCGGCCCCTGACAACCGTTTTCCGCGGGTCACCGTACACACCGCGCGCCCCACGCCGACAGGGGGCCGGCCGGACGGGCGATGCGTGCGGGGGCCGAGTGGGAGAAGGTGGGGGAGAGGGGCGACGGAACGGCGGGCGCCCCGGCGCAGTCGTGATCCACTCCGTCGTCCGGAAAGAGGCAGCCATGACCGGATCAGAGGCCGAGGCCGAACAGCGGATACTCGGCCGCATCACGCAAATGATCAGCGAGGAGAAGGATCTCCGCGAGCGCCTGGCGCAGCAGGAGATCGACGGGACGACCGAGCACGCCCTGCTGGCGCACCTGGAGACCGAACTGGACCAGTGCTGGGACCTGCTCCGGCAGCGCCGGGCCAGGATCGCGGCGGGACAGGACCCCACGGAGGCGACGGTCCGCCCGGCGTCCGAGGTGGAGGGCTATCTGTCCTGACCGCCGCGCGGGCCGGGCCGTGGTCACGGGGCGGAGCGCCCCACGTGTCACGGCCCGGTGCTCGGGGCGGGCGGTCCCGCGACACGGCACCGCCCGCCCGCACCGCGCGTGCACGGATGCGTCGTGCGGGGCTGGACTCTCCGGTCGCCGGCGCCGATCGTGACGGTATGAACGATCACCGCACAGCACCGGCCGGCCGCACGGAGGCCGCCGAGGTCCACCGGTTCAGCGAACGCCTCGGGCTGCCGGGACTGGTCGACGTCCACACGCACTTCATGCCCGAACGCGTCCTGCACAAGGTCTGGAACTACTTCGACACCAGCGGGCCGCTGACCGGCGGGCTGGAGTGGCCGATCGCCTACCGGCGGGAGGAGGCGGAACGCACCGCGCTGCTGCGGGAGTTCGGCGTCCTGGCCTTCACCGCCATGCTCTACCCGCACAAGCCCGGCATGGCAGCGTGGCTGAACGCGTGGGCGGCCGACTTCGCCCGGCGCACCCCGGACTGTCTGCACACCGCGACCCTGTATCCCGAACCGGGCGTGGAGTCGTACGTCCGCGAGGCCGTCGAAGCGGGCGCCCGGGTCTTCAAGGCGCATGTGCAGGTGGGCGCGTACGACCCGGCCGACGAGCTTCTGCGGCCCGCCTGGGGACTGCTGGCCGATGCCGGGATCCCCGTGGTGATCCACTGCGGTTCTGGTCCGGCGCCCGGCAAGCACACCGGCCCCGAGCCGATCGCGCGCGTCCTGGCACGCCATCCGAGGCTGCGGCTGATCGTCGCCCACTTCGGGATGCCCGAGTACGAGGACTTCCTTGGCCTCGCCGAACGGTTCGAGGAGGTGCGGCTGGACACGACGATGGTGTTCACCGACTTCACCGAGGAGTTCATGCCGTTCCCGCGCGCCGCCCTGCCGCGGGTCGCCGCCCTGGGCGACCGTGTCCTGCTCGGCTCCGACTTCCCCAACATCCCCTATCCGTACGCCCATCAGCTGCACGCCCTGGAGCGACTCGACCTCGGCGAGGACTGGCTGCGGGCGGTGTGCCACGACAACGCGGCGCGGCTGTTCGGGCTGTGATCCCGCCGCGCATCGCGTTGATCCTCGTGCGGGCGGAGCCGCCCGTGGCCGGCATCCCGGCTCCCGGCTCCGCGAGCCCGACGCGACCGGGGTCGATCGAGAACAGGTCAGCCGCCGCACGTCCCCGGCCGGCACCGGTGGCGGGCCGCGATCCTGAACGCCGTTTCGCCCGGCCGCCTCGCGACATGACGGTCGGTCAGTGGGCGGCAGCGCTAGGGCAGTTCGACGCTGATCAGGCCGCGCAGCAGTTTGCGCAGGTGGTCCGGCATGTCGATGGCGTCGGGGCTGAGCAGCCACTGGATCTGCAGGCCGTCGATGAACGCGATCAGGTCCGCGGCCAGTCCCGACGCGTCCACGTGCGGCCGCAGCAGGTCGCGACGCACCAGGTCGTCGACGGCCAACTGCATCTGCCGGCGCGTGCGTTCGTACCGTGCCACGAAGTACGGGCGGGCCGGGTGGTCCGCCGCCGTCGCCTCGCCCGACAGCACGGCGAACAGGCTCACGATCAGCGGGTTGGCCTGGTTGTGCGCGACGAGCCGGATCATGCTGGCGAAGTACTCCAGGCCGTCGCGGTTGACCGCGCCCGACCCGAAGAAGTGGGCGTCGTCCTGGCGTTCCCGTTCCTCCAGGACCGCTTCGAGCAGTGACTCCTTCGTCGGGAAGTGGTGGAGCAGGCCCGCGCGCGAGACGTCGCAGGCCGCGGCGAGCTGCACCATGCTCGCGTTGCGGTACCCGACCTGGCCGAACGCGGTGAACGCCGCCTCGATGATCTGGGCGCGCCGGCGCTCCCCCTTGGGGTAGTTCCGTGGGGCCGTCCCCTGCCGCGCGCTCGCCTTTGCCATACGGAGATGTTAATCGCCCTCTAGAAACCATCACCCCTGTCGGTATTCTGTTGTGCGGTCGTCCACCCCGAGAGGAGTCCACCATGTCGACACCGCGGATGTCGGTGCAGCTCTACTCCGTCCGGCACGCTCTGGAAGCCGACGAGGACGCGGCCCTGGGCCGCCTCGCCGCCCTGGGGCTGCGCAACGTCGAGGCCTTCGGCTTTGTGCACCGCGCCGCCGAACTGGCCGACGCGCTCGCCCGGCACGGCCTGTCCGCCCCGACCGGGCACGCCGGCTTCCTCTCCCCGGAGCGCGCCACCGCCGAGGGGGCACCCGCACCCACCCTCGACGAGACCTTCCTGGCCGCCCGGCGGCTGGGCGTGGAGATCCTCTTCGACCCGTTCGTCCCCGCCGCCCGCTGGGCCGACGAGACGGAGATCGCCCGTACCGCCGCGCTGCTCAACGAGGCCGCCAAGCGCGCCGCCGACCACGGGCTGCGCGTCGGCTACCACAACCACTCGCAGGAGTTCGTCCACACCGTCGCCGGTGTCAACGCCTTCGACCGCTTCGCCGACCTGCTGGCACCGGAAGTCGCCCTGGAGATAGACCTGTTCTGGGCCTCGGCCGGCGGCTACGACGTCGTGTCGCTGCTCGGCAGGCTGGGTTCGCGGGTGCGGGCCCTGCACGTGAAGGACGGCCCGGTCATCGACGACCCGTTCACCTCCGGCGCCCCCTTCGACGCCGCCGACACCCGCCAGGTTCCCGCGGGCCGGGGGGAGATCGCGCTCGACGCCTCGCTGGCCGCGGCCCCGGACGCCGAGTACGCGATCATCGAGTTCGACCACTACGACGGTGACATCTT
This sequence comes from Streptomyces sp. NPDC101237, assembly GCF_044767465.1. Taxonomy (NCBI): domain Bacteria; kingdom Bacillati; phylum Actinomycetota; class Actinomycetes; order Kitasatosporales; family Streptomycetaceae; genus Streptomyces; species Streptomyces sp. NPDC101237. Next base: position 18,757 of record NZ_JBIWNY010000050.1, read on the forward strand.
CGAAGGCATCGCGACGGGCGTCGCCTACCTCAACGGGAAGGGCATCGCCTGATGGCCGCACAGCACCCGGTCGGCGTAGGCCTCATCGGCGCCGGCAACATCAGCGACCAGTACCTGACCAACCTCACCCGGTTCCCCGACCTGCGGGTGGCCGTCGTCGGCGACCTCGACACGGGGCGCGCCGAGACCCAGGCCCGCACGTACGGCGTCGAGCAGTGGGGCACCGCCGGGGACGTCCTCGCCCACCCGGACGTCGACATCGTCGTCAACCTGACCGTCCCCGCCGTCCACGCCGAGGTCAGCTCCGCGGCCGTCGACGCGGGCAAGCACGTCTGGTCCGAGAAGCCCATCGCCGTCGAACGGGCCGAGGCCCGCGCCCTGCTCGACCGGGCCGCCGCCGCCGGACTCCGGGTCGGCGTCGCCCCCGACACCGTGCTCGGCCCCGGACTGCAGACCGCGCTGCGGGCCGTCGCCCGCGGCGACATCGGCACCCCGCTGTCCGCGCAGACCGTCATGCAGTACGCCGGACCCGACCTCTGGCACCCCGCCCCCGAGTTCCTGTTCGCCAAGGGCGCCGGCCCCCTCTTCGACATGGGGCCCTACTACATCACCGCCCTGGTCTGCCTGTTCGGTTCGGTCAGCCGGGTCGCCGCGGTCGGCTCCACCGCCCGCACGGTACGGACGGTCAGGAGCGGTGAGCGGGCGGGCGCCGAGTTCGCCGTCGCCGTGCCCACCCACGTCTGCGCGCTCCTCCAGTTCGACGGCGGCGGCGTCGGCCAGAGCGTGTTCAGCTTCGACTCCCCGCTCACCCGCACCGGGTTCGTCGAGATCACCGGCACCGAGGGAACGCTGGTGCTGCCCGACCCCAACACCTTCGCGGGAGAGGTACGGATCACCCGGGTCCAGGAACGTGGCCAGGACCCCGCGTGGGAGACGGTCCCGCCCGTCGGCATCGAGAGCGGACGCGGACTCGGCGTCCTGGACATGGCCCGCGCCATCCGCGGCGACGTCCCGCACATCGCCTCCGGAGACCTCGGCTACCACGTCCTGGACACCATGATCTGCGTGGACGAGTCGGTCACCTCCGGCGAGACGGTCCGGGTCGCCAGCACCGCCGGTGAGATACCGCTCGTCCCCGAGGACCGGGACCCCTTCGGAGCCACCCTGTGAACCGGCCCCTGCGGGCCGGGTTCATCGGCGGCGGCTTCATGGCGGCCGTGCACACGCGAGCCAGCCGGGCCGCCCGCGGCGTGCCCGCCGCCCTCGCCAGTTCGACCCCAGAACGCGGCGAGCGGGCCGCGGAGACACTCGGGGTGGAACGCTCGGAGCCGGACGCCCACCGCCTCACCGAGGCCGGCGACCTCGACGTCGTCCACGTGTGCAGCCCCAACCGCCTGCACGCCGAACACACCCTGGCGGCACTGGCCGCGGGCGCGCACGTCATCTGCGAGAAGCCCCTGGCCACCACCGCGGCCGACGCCGAGCGGCTGGTCCGGGCGGCACGGGAGGCCGGCCGGGTGGCGGCGGTCCCGTTCGTCTACCGCTACCACCCGATGGCCCGTCAGGCCCGCGCCCTGGTCGCGGAGGGCCGGCTCGGCACCGTCCTCACCCTGGACGCCGGCTACCTCCAGGACTGGCTCCTGGACCCCGGCGACACCAACTGGCGCGCCCACCCGGAAGCGGGCGGCGCCTCCCGGGCGTTCGCCGACATCGGCTCGCACCTCTGCGACCTCGTCGAATTCGTCTCGGGACAGCGCATCCACCGCCTGGCCGCCCGCACCAGGACCGTCTTCCCCGAACGCGGCGGCGAACAGGTCACCAACGAGGACACGGCCGCGCTCCTCGTCGAACTCGGCAACGGGGCGCTCGGCACCCTGCTCGTCAGCCAGCTCGCGCCCGGCCGCAAGAACAGCCTCACGCTGGAACTGCACGGCACCCGCCGCAGCGTGCGCTTCGAACAGGAGCGCCCCGAGGAACTGTGGATCGGCGAGCGCGACGGATCGCGGCTGCTGCTCCGCGACCCCGGCGCCGCCGCCCCCGACTCCGCCCGCCTGTCGGTCCTGCCGCCCGGCCACGCCCTCGGCTACCAGGACGCCTTCACGGCGTTCGTCACCGACGTCTACGACGCCGTACGGGACGGCCGACACCCCGAGGGGATGCCGACGTTCGCCGACGGGCTGCGCGCGGCCCGGCTCACCGAGGCCGTGCTGGCCTCCGCCGCCGGACGCGGCACCTGGATCGAGACCGCACCCGCCACGGAGGACCCGGCATGACCGCAGCCACCCACCCCGTCACCCTGTTCACCGGCCAGTGGGCCGACCTGCCCTTGGAGGAGGTGGCCCGCCTCGCCGCGCAGTGGGGCTACGACGGCCTGGAGATCGCCGCCTCGGGCGACCACCTCGACCTGAAGCGCGCAGACGAGGACGACGCCTACGCGGCGTCCCGCCTGGAGATCCTGGACCGGCACGGACTCACCGTCCACGCCATCTCCAACCACCTGGCGGGGCAGGCCGTCTGCGACGCGCCCATCGACTTCCGCCACCAGGCGATCCTGCGCCCGTACGTATGGGGCGACGGAGACGCCGAAGGGGTGCGGCAGCGGGCCGCCGAGGACATGAAGCGCGCCGCCCGGGTGGCCCGCAAGCTGGGCGTCGACACCGTCGTCGGCTTCACCGGGTCCGCCATCTGGCCCTACGTCGCCATGTTCCCGCCGGTGCCGGCCGCCGTCATCGACGCCGGCTACGAGGACTTCGCCGCCCGCTGGAACCCGATCCTCGACGTGCTCGACGCGGAGGGAGTGCGCTTCGCCCACGAGGTGCACCCCGGCGAGATCGCGTACGACTACTGGACCAGCGTCCGCGCCCTGGAGGCGATCGGCCACCGCGAGGCCTTCGGCTTCAACTGGGACCCCAGCCACATGATGTGGCAGAACATCGACCCGGTCGGGTTCATCACCGACTTCAAGGACCGCATCTACCACGTCGACTGCAAGGACACCCGGCTGCGCCCCCGCAACGGCCGCGCCGGCGTCCTCGGCTCCCACCAGCCGTGGGGCGATCCGCGCCGGGGCTGGGACTTCGTCTCGACCGGTCACGGCGACGTCCCCTGGGAGGACGCCTTCCGGGCGCTGGAGTCCATCGGCTACGACGGACCCATCTCCATCGAGTGGGAGGACGCGGGCATGGACCGCCTGCACGGCGCCGCGGAGGCGGTGACCTTCGTCCGCTCCCTGCTCTGGCCCGTTCCGAAGGCGTCGTTCGACGCCGCGTTCAGCAACCAGTAGCGGCATCGGGGGGAGTCCGGCCGCTCATCCGGTTCCCCTCCCGCCGGGCGGGGTGCCCGCAGTTGCACCACCGCAGGACACCCGTGTCGAGGTCGAGCTGGGCCAGGACGGCGGTGCAGAACCGGTCGGGGAGCCACTCGCCCAGCGCCTCGTCGACGGTCCGCACCAGCTCGGGCAGCTCGGCTCCGACCCGGCGCGCGTTGCGGCAGGCCGCCAGGGAGAGGGCGCTGGTGAGCCCGGAGGCGACGTCGTGGCCCATGGAGTCGAGGACGGCGGCGTTCAGCGCCGACTCGGTCAGGGCGTGGTCGAAGGCGTCGCCGCCGAGCTCGTAGGCGGGTTCGAGAACGGCCGTGGAGACCACGCGGGCGTCGCCGATCGTCCGCGGCGGCAGGAACGCGCGGAGCAGCTCGGACGGCAGCCGCATCCGTTCGGTGCGGTTGCGGCGGACGAAGGAGTCCTTGTAGGCGCGCTGGGAGGTGAGCATCATCGCCACCAGCGTGGCCAGCGCCCGGCCGCCGGCCAGTGAGACGGCGGACAGGGCGGGCGTGCGCACGGCGAGGACGCCCAGCCGCTCGGCGCCGTCGATCAGCGGGAACCAGGCGGTCACCGTGTCGCCCCCGGTCGGCTCGACCCGCAGCGACTGCGTGCGGTAGGACCAGCCGGCCGGCGAGTCGTCGATGGGCAGGGCCGGGGTCACGTCGGTGATCGGGATCAGGTGCCGTTGCTGGATGTCGGCGAGATAGGCGACCGCGTGATGCAGCCCGAGTGCCTCGGCGCAGCGGGACAGGGCGGGGGCGAGGTCCGCGGTCCTGCCGACCGCCTCGGCCAGGAACTCCCGCAAGGCGTCGTCACCGGCATCCGACGTCACCACCGGCCCTCGCCTCCTCGTCTCCGTCGGAGCGGCGCCCGCGGTCCCCGGCGTTCAGCAGTCTCACATCCGGTTCGGACGCCCGCACTCCGCGCGGCGCCGGCCAGGGGTTCGCGGAGCGCGTCCCCCGGGGGCCGGGAGGCAGCGGGGGGCACGCACCTTGCACGCGGCCGGGGGTCCCCTCGGCGTCCGGTCGCCCGATCGCCGCCCCAGCGCGAAGACGTGCCACCGCGAAGGAGACCCCCGGCCCGTGCCGGCTCAGCTCAGGCCGAACTTCTGGGCGGCGGCGCCGTTGCAGTCCCAGATCTGGAGCCGGGTGCCGTTGGCGGTGGCGCCGCTGGGCGAGTCGAGGCAGCGTCCGGACTGGGGGTTGAGGAGGGAGCCGTCGGCCTGCTGGACCCATTTCTGGCCGCCGACCCCGTTGCAGTCCCACAGCTCCACCTTGGTGCCGGCCGCGGTGCCGTTCCCGATGACGTCCAGGCAACGCCCCAGCGTCCGCAGTGAGTTGTCGGAGCCGTGGTACCAGTGCTGGTCGACCGCGTACGACTGGCAGCCCCAGAGCTGGACGGCGGACCCGTTGCCGCCGCTGTCATCGGCGGCGACGTCCACGCACGTTCCGCCGGGACCCTTGACCGGCCCTCCGCCGTTCACCGAGAACTTCTGGGCGGCGGCGCCGTTGCAGTCCCAGATCTGGAGCCGGGTGCCGTTGGCGGTGGCGCCGCTGGGCGAGTCGAGGCAGCGTCCGGACTGGGGGTTGAGGAGGGAGCCGTCGGCCTGCTGGACCCACTTCTGGCCGCCGACCCCGTCGCAGTCCCAGAGTTCGAGCTTGGCCCCGCCCGCGGTGCCGTTGTTCTCGATGTCCAGGCAGCGGCCCAGCGTGGAGAGCGAGCCGTCGGGGTTGTGCGTCCAGTGCTGGTCCTCGGCGTACGTCTGGCAGTCCCACAGCTGTACGGCCGCGCCGTTGACGCCGGTGTCGTCCGCGGCGACGTCCACGCACGTGCCGCCGGGGCCGGTGATCGTGCCCTGCGGGCCGTTGGGCACGTCCGTCTGTCCGCTGTAGCCGACGGAGACGATGTTTGCCTGGACGGCGTTCTCGGCGGCGTCGGTGGGATAGCCGGAGACCATCACGCCCTCGAAGAAGGTGCCCCGGTTCCAGTTGCTGTTGTCGCCGCCGATGCCCAGGATGATGCCGCCCTCTTGGTGCATGGGCTGGTAGCCGCCCCGGGTCGGCAGCGCCCCGTCCCACCACGTGGTCAGCGCGCCGGTCTGGGAGTTCCCGCCCTTGAGCGCGTACCGGGTCTGCCCGTTGTTCTTCAGGACGGCGGTGACGAAGGTGCTTTTGTTGCCCTGGTTGGCGGTGTTGGAGCCGTTGTCGCCCTGGAACATGCCGTTCTCCAGGTCGGCCTCGACCCAGGGCCCGGTTCCGGTGCACGGGGCGAAGTAGCAGGTGGTGGCGATGGAGACGGCGTCCATGTGCCCGTTGCCGGTGTCGGCCGGGGTCCTCTCCGCGTTGCCGTAGTCGAAGCAGCAGGCGGAGCCCACGTGGGTGCCGCTGGCCACCATGTACGCGCCCTCGGCCTGGCCGTTCACGGCGACTCCGGAGGCGACTCCGGTGTAGCGGTAGCCGACGCCGGGCGAGATCCAGACGCCGTACACCTTGTGACCGCCCGCGGTGACGGCGATCTCCGAGGCGTCGGCGCCCCGGTCGTCGCCCATGCCGGCGGTGCCGGCCGGTCCGGGCGTCAGGTCGTTGTGGCGGCCGCTCTGGTCGTAGATCTTCGTGATCCGGCAGCCTCCGCTGTTCGCGCAGAAGGCGTCCTGGGCCCCCGCGTCCGCGTACCCGCCCTGCTGCCCGATGTCGGTGGCGGCGCCGTCGGAGACGCGGGTGACCCGGTAGAGCGGGCCGGTGTAGGAGGAGAGCAGGGCGCGGGTCACGCTGTGCGCGGCGACGCACGGGGTGCCGGCCGCGGCGTAGATGTCGCAGGGCAGCGAGCCCGCGGCCTGGGACGCGGACGGCAGCCCGAGCAGCAGCCCGAGAGCGAGCCCGAGGACGCCCAGCACGGCGACGGCCCGCGACCGCAGCGGGCGGGGTCCGGGGCGTAATCTTGGTGAGTTCATGACATTCCAGGCGGGCAGGGCAGTACGCATGGCACATCCCTTCGGGGCCGGGGTGGGGGAGGGGTCCGTCGGCTCGGCCCGGAACCTACGCACCCTGTTCGACCGCGTCAACATTTGTTTCCTTTTTGGTTCGTACCAAGTCCGAGAGCGTGGGCTGCTGTGGGGGTATGGGGGAATCGGGGGCGCCCCCGACGCTCCCGGCCGCCCCGTCCGGAAGCCGTTCATTGCGGGAGCACAGTTCACGCGTGTGAACCAGTCGTCCCGGGGCAGCAGGTTCTCGTGCGAGATGTTCGCACCTGTCACACAATTCGCTTCAGCGAAACAGCTGAGCGCGCGGCGACAGGGAACGGAGACCAGGAAAGGGGGCGGCGGCGTGGCCGGAGTCGTGACCGACGAACTCTCCGAACTGCCCCGGCAGGTCCGGGACGAACTCGCCCGCAGGATGCGCCGGAACGAGCGGGCCTTCCGCAGCGGTGACGTCCAGGTCGTGGAACGCCCGCTGCTGCGGCGCGCGGTCGGCGCGTCGGCGCTCGGCAACTGCATGGAGTGGTTCGACTTCGGCGTCTACAGCTACCTGGCCGCCACCATCGGCAAGGTCTTCTTCCCGGGTGCCTCGCCCGGTGCCCAGGTCGTCTCCTCCTTCGCCACCTTCGCCGCCGCCTTCGTCGTACGGCCCCTCGGCGGACTCTTCTTCGGACCGCTCGGCGACCGCGTCGGCCGGCAGAAGGTGCTCGCCACCACCATGATCATGATGGCGCTCGGCACCTTCGCCATCGGGCTCATCCCGAGCTTCGCCACGATCGGCATCGCCGCGCCGATCCTGCTCCTGCTCGCCCGGATGGTGCAGGGCTTCTCCACCGGCGGCGAGTACGGCGGCGCGACCACCTTCGTCGCCGAGTACTCACCGGACCGGCGCCGCGGCTTTCTGTCCAGCTGGCTCGACTTCGGCACCTTCGTCGGCTACGCGCTCGGCTCGGCCCTGGTGACCGTGCTGAACCTGCTGCTCACCGACGCCCAGATGCTCAGCTGGGGCTGGCGCCTGCCGTTCCTGATCGCCGGTCCGCTGGGCGTGATCGGCCTCTACATGCGGCTCAAGCTGGAGGAGTCGCCGGCCTTCCAGCAGCAACTGGACGATCACGAGAAGAGCCTCGCGCAGGCCTCGGCGGGCGGTGAACTCAAGAACGTCGTCACCCGCTACTGGCGCCCGCTCCTCATCTGCATGGGCCTGGTGCTGCTGTACAACGTCACCAACTACATGGTCACCGGGTTCCTGCCGACCTACCAGACGGAGACGTTGCACCGGTCCAGCGGGTCCGCCGACGTGCTGGTGCTGATCGGCATGGTCTGGATCGTCCTGCTGATCACCTTCATCGGCCGGCTCAGCGACCGGGTGGGACGCCGTCCCGTCTACGGGGTCTCCGCGGCCGCCATGATCCTGCTCGCGGTGCCGTCCTTCGAGCTGATCAAGAGGGACGGGACCTGGCCGCCGGTCGTCGGCGTACTGGTCCTCTCCACCCTGCTGGCCTGTTTCGCCGCTCCCAGCGCCGCCACCCTGCCGGCCCTCTTCCCGACGGCCGTGCGGTACGCCGCGATGGGCATCGGCTTCAACATCGCGGTCGCCGCGTTCGGCGGCACCACGCCCCTGGTCACCGAGGCACTGGTGAACGTCACCGGCGACGACCTGATGCCCGCGTACTACCTGATGCTGGCCGGCGCGATCGGTCTGGTCACCGTACGGTTCCTGCCGGAGACCGCGCAGGTCCCGCTCAGCGGATCCCGCCCGATGGTGGGTTCGCGCGCGGAACAGCGCGAGCTGATCACCACCTCCAGGGAGCTGTACGTCGCCTGCCTGCGGGAGTCCAGCGGACCGCACCCGGTGTCCTCGCCCCGCCCGCACCGGCACTGACGCGGGCCGGTCAACCGACGCGGTCGAGCCGGGACGGGGATCCGGTGGTCTGACTGCCCTCGTCACCGAGCCGGAGCGCGTCGGCTCCGTCCGCGGTCAGGATGTAGACGTTGCCCGGTGCGCAGACCCCGCCGGTCGAGGGGTCCGTGGGCGTGCTGGTGACCGCCTGGAAGACCATGGACGTGGCACGCGTCTCCTGGAGGAGCAGCGTCTCGGTGCAGCCGATGTCCCGGCCGGTGCCCGCCTGGGTCACATGGCTGACCTGCCGGCCGACGCGCTCGCCCCGCCGCGCCGTGTGCAGGGTGACCGTCACGGACACGGTCGTCGTACGGAACGCCGTGACGCCGTCGGCCGACGGGTTGCCCGGTCCGGTGCCCTTCCAGGTACCGACCCAGGAGGCGGGCAGCGCGTCCGTCGATGACGCGGACGCGGAGCGCGTCGCCGGCGGCGTCGTGCGCTCCGAGGCCCGGCCGTCGCCGGCGCCGCTCGCCCAGACGGCCACGGCGACGGCCACCGCGGCGGCGAGCGCGCCGCCGGCCAGCACCGCGGTCCGGGTCCGGGCCGACGTACGCGGGGCCACGGGCGGTGCGCCGGGCGCGAACGACGGGCCGGAGGGCAGCGCGGGCGGCGGCCCGAACCCCTGCGTCGGAGTCGGCGGCACGGGCGTGCGCACGGTCGCGACGGCAGCCGGGCCCGCGAGCAGGCTTCCCAGCTCGGACTCGCGCGCGGCGAGGTCCGCGGCCAGTCCCGTCGGCAGGACGGCGGCCCACGCCGGGGCACCGGTCCCGAGCCGCTCCAGCAGCTGCGCCGCCGTGGGACGGGACCGCGGAGCCTTGTCCAGGCAGGCCGCCAGGACCGGCGCCAGCGACGGCGGTACGTCGTCGAGACGGGCCTCCTCGTGCACGATCCGGTAGAGCAGCTGGGCCGCGGACGGCTCCTCCCCGCGGAACAGGAAGGGCCCCTGGCCGGTCGCCGCGTACACCAGGACGGCGGCCAGTGCGAAGACGTCACCGGGTTCCGCCGCGGCTCCGCCCGTGATCTGTTCGGGGGCCATGTAGCCGGGCGAGCCGATGACACCGCCCGTGCGGGTGTGCCGGGTGTCGTCGGCGGCGCGGGCGATGCCGAAGTCGATGAGCAGCGGACGGCGGCCGGCGAGCAGCACGTTGGACGGCTTCACGTCCCGGTGCGCGAGTCCCGCCCGGTGCACCGCCTGGAGCCCTTCGGCGAGTTCCGCTCCGAGGGCCCGGACGGCGGCCTCGGGCAGCGGACCGTGCCGGACCACCCAGTCGGCGAGGGTGGGCGCCGCCACGTACTCGGTGGCGAGCCACTGCGGCCGCTGTCCCGGCGGGCTGAAGTCCAGGACCGAGACCGTCCACGGCGACCGGACCCGGTCACTGCTGGCCGTCTCCCGCGCGAACCGCTCCTCGAACCCCGGGTCCAGGCCGAACTCGCCGCGCACGGTCTTGAGCGCCAGCGGCCGGCCGGAGGGCGTGCGGGAGAGGAAGACCTGCCCCATCCCTCCGTCGCCGATCCGGGCCAGCAGCGGGTAGCCGCCGACGGCCGGCGGATCCGTGGGATCGAGACTTCTCATGAACGTCTCCGGGGCGTTGAGCGCGTCACCGCCCCGGCGGACCGCCCCATGTCCGGCGGAGCCCCCCCTCGGCATCCGCGCGGACGTGGCCTGCGGTGATTATTCATATCAGTTGGTGTGCTTCGGGTGTACACGACCGTGGCCCGGGGCGGCCGGGGGGGGGGGGCCCCGGGGCCGGCGGGGGTGCCCGGGGGGGGGCGGGGGCCCCCCCCCCGGGAGCGGCTGTGCTGCAAAGTTCTCCCCGCGG
>NZ_JBIWNY010000051.1:0-24120 GCF_044767465.1 Streptomyces sp. NPDC101237
CACCAGATCGACGACCAGGTCCAGGCCCTCATCGACTTCAGCCGCACGGTCTCCACCGGCGTCTTCCCGAACGGCCTGCCGCAGGCCCCGACCTCACTGCCGATTCGGCTTGGTCCCGCAGCGTTCGCTGCCGCCGTGTCGCCATCGATCCCGCCGGTGCCAGCAGCTAGCGGGCGGCTAAGCGCATCTAATAAACCGCTTGGGTCGCTCGGCAAGGCTGGCCGTCACAGCGATCCGGAAGAGCCTGATCGCCGGAACCCTGTGTTGTCCGGAGGCGGCGGTGCGGATCCCGCGTCTACTCAAAAGGTGGCAGGGCCCGTCAGGGGCCGAGCCCGTCTTCGTCGCCCGTTCATAGAAGTCGGCGCAGTAGTAGTGACTGCATCCGCATTTCCCATCGTTCTCGACGCGTTGCCGTCGGGTGACAGCTGGTGGTCGGCGGGAGGCTTCTTCGCGCTCTGGACGCTTCTTGCCCTTCTTGGATTCCTTGCCATGAAAAAAAACGGTCGATATCTGCCCGTTGGGAGCTCAGATTTTGAGAGCGATACGGGGAGTGCCCGATGGCAAGCCTTCACGAGGGGACTGTGCGATGTACTTCTCCTCTCCGCTTCATCTGACGTACCGGCACAGATCCGCGGCAGCCAACCGCCGCTACGCACACGGGCGCAGAACAACGTTGATAAGGCACTCACACGAGCGGTTGATCTCCTAGGGGAGCCACTAGAAGGTACTGCGCCGGATCTCGGCCGGCTGCCTGAGAGGGGCGACATGTGACTGCCGTGACCCCTTCCGGTGAGCCGGATGCCGCACCTGACCCGCCCGTCGACCAACAGGACAACACACAGCCTCGCCGCCCCTACCAGGAGCTAACTGCGCCCGAAAAAATTGAACGCTGGGAGGGACTTGTCCCTGGTGCTGGTGAACGGATCCTCAAGTTGATTGAACACGACTTCGAGCAACAAGAGCGAGAACATCAGCAGTGGTGTCACAATCAGGTACACCGGCGTCAGATGGATATGGCAAACCTGCTTCTGCGCGCTCTCGGCGTTGTCGTTGCTTCCGGTGGCCTGGCTGGCTATTTGTGGATCGCGAAGCATTTCGTGGATCACGGAGCTGCAATCCCAGCAGCCGGCATGCTCAGCGGCGGCGTTGCCGCAATTGCGGCGATCCTTCACGCAAACAATCGGAAGCCCTGACCGTGCGTGAGAAGTCAGCCCCGACGGTACCGAGTACGCCCGTCCCGCGTCTGGAGGCTTTGATGACCGACCAGCCGGCCCCTGCCGACGGGGCCGTCCGCGAGTAGTTGGAGCCTGCGGCCGCCGGCGCCGTCCGCGCCTACGCGGCCCGGACCCGCGAGCGCGCCGATCAGTTCGCCGCCGTCCTGGAGGACATTGCCCCCACGGCTTGCCCCAGTAGAGGACTGCACCCCCCTGGGAGGAGCTGCGTGCGGCGCACCTCGCCCGGCTCGCAGCCCAAAGGCGGGCCGTCGCCTGATGGCCCCAGGACGCGGGCCCCGCCGCGCCCGGATTGCCTTCTCCGACGTCGCATCGAAGCAGCTGGAGAACATTACCAGCGAAGCCGGCACCTGCGCGACCGGATCCGGCACCGAGTTCCGTGCTCGGCCTACCGGCCTGTTCGAGTGCTCTGCCGGGCATCCCCTCGCCGTGCAAGACCTCGACCTAGTGATGCGCGTCGTGGGTTTTTCACTGGGGTGGAGTCGTTGGGTTTCATTGCTGGTAGTGGGCGGGACCTGGGGTTGTTTTGGGGGATGGTGAAAGGGGGTTGTCGTTTTAGTGATGAAGGCGCGTGTCTTTTTCCGGTGTTGTCGCGGTGTCTTTTTTGTATGGTGCTGCGCTGTGTGGTGCCGCGTAGCGGTGTGGCTGGCGCTGTGTGGTGGTATTAGCGGGTGGTTCAGCCGTTCGTGTGGGGGGATACGGTGCGTCGGAATGGTGGTCTGACGGCCTGGACATCCAGCGCTTGTTTCTTGAGGTGTTGCGGCCGGGTCGGGGGTGGCTGATGGCGGGGTGATGCCGCGGGCTGCTGGACGGGAAGCGGCGAGCAGGCCGAGCAGTTCGCTGCGGTCTTGGAGGGCATCGCCGAGAACGGGCTGCCCTCGCCCGAGGACTGGACCCCCTGGGAGGACTTGCGGGAGGCGCACCTTGCCCGCCTGGCCGCGCAGCGGCCGGCTGTCGCCTGATGCCCCAGGGACATGGGCCCCGCCGCGCCCGGATCGATTTCTCCGACGCTGCCGCCAAGCAGCTGGAGAACGTCACCAGCGAGGCGGACATCCACGCCCTGGACCGCGCTCTGGTCGTCGTCTCCGTCGACCCCGACATCGGCGTACCGATCCCCGGCGACGCCACCGGCCCCCAGCTGCGGCAGGACACCGACGACGTGGAAGCCGTCCGTGTCCTGTACTTCGTCACCGTCCTGCGCACCGTGGTCGTCGTCGCCTACATCGAGGTCTCACCCGGCCGAGTAATCCCAGGGTCGATGACGCGGTGGTCGACCTCGGCTCCCAGTGGGGCCAGTGCGAGTACGTCACCAGCATCGGATTCGCCGCCTGAGCGGTAGTACAACGGTGAACCTGTAGACGAGCAGTCGACAGCTCTTAGGGTGGGAAACAAGTGTGAGCATGCACACTTTCCAAAAGGAGGAAGTGACCCCTGCCCGATTGGGAGTACCTGCCGCAGGAGTTGGGCTTCGGATCGGGCATGACCTGCTGGCGACGGTTGCGGGACTGGAACGAGGCCGGCGTCTGGCAGCGGCTGCACGAGGTCCTGCTGGCCGAACTGAACGCGGCCTCGCGGCTGGACTGGTCCCGCTGCGTGGTCGACTCCTCCCACGTCAGAGCGCTAAAAGGGGGATCCACACGGGCCCCTCGCCGGTCGACCGGGGCCGGGCAGGCTCGAAGCACCACCTGATCACCGACGGGCACGGCACCCCGCTCGCGGTCCTGCTGACCGGCGGCAACCGCAACGACGTCACCCAACTGCTGCCCCTGCTCGACGCGATCCCATCCGTCCGCGGCCGTGTCGGACGACCGCGCCGCAAACCCGACTCGCTGTTCGCCGATCGCGGCTACGACCACGACGGCTACCGCGATCAGGTCCGCGACCGCGGCATCGTGCCGGCCATTGCCCGCCGTGGAACACGCCATGGCACCGGACTGGGCACGTACCGCTGGGTGATCGAAAGAAGCATTGCGTGGCTGCACGGTTTCCGGCGCCTGCGGATCCGCTGGGAACGGCGAGCCGACATCCACGAAGCGTTCCTCAAACTCGCCTGCTGTCTGATCACCCACCGACAACTCAGCTCATTGTGTTAGCTGTTGTAATGCGCGCGCCGACCACGCCCCGACCTTTAGCTATTCCTGCACCGGAACCCCTCTTCGGCGCAGGATCCCATATAGAAGCTTCGTATACTCCCAGGCCCGATCGCGCAAGCCGTTGCGTATCAGAATCCGGATATGACGGTGAGCAACCACGGCGGCGTCGGGCTCAGCTGTCTCAACAAGGCGGAGAGTATTTATAATGAGCCGGTTCGATGCCTCCCAGGATTTCTCAAGGAGGTAGTCACTTCCCGCCTTCGCAAGCTTCCAGGTCGTTCGCAAGCAGATCTGAAGGAGCTTCACGGATACGGATTCCGAGAATTCGACTTCCAGTCCGTCAGTGAGGGAGCTTACGACTGCGAGAAAAGTCTCCATCCGCTCAGCATCACCTTCGGCGGATGCTTGTTCTCCGATGCAGTCACTTAACGAGGTTGCGAAGTCAATTAATTCAATGCGTTCCTCGGGGCTCAGTGCGGGCGGATTCGGCAAGAACCTAGCGGCGGTCGATCCCGACGCCTCCACCCACCGCTCGAAAGGACTGTATCCAGTCAATGAGACGGATGCATACTTCCCTTCTTCAAGGTGTAGGTCCTTCATTAGTTCGCGCGGCAACTGGCACATCTCGAATCCCAACCGAATCAGCTCGCCGCGGAAGTCGTCGTAACGTTGGGGGTCTCGAAAATCGATCTCAGCTAGACCAGCCACCCCCCGGCCCAAGTCGAACGAGCGGCCCTTGGCTGCCACGTTGAGGGCTATTGACCCGATGCCGGTTCGCTGAACATGGGGAACCACGCGCCCAATCACATTGGGCTGAGCATTCCTATCGATAGGGTAGCCAGTCCAACATGCCCGCATAAGATGGTGTATCTCGTGCCAAAAGTGTCCGACTACTTGCGGTTCAATATTTTGTTCCCGAATCAGGTCATCGAAATACGCCGTGTGCATAGCAGAGTCTGACGGTGGAAGAGGTGGCGATCCGCAATCAGCGCGAATACGTCGGTCCAGCATCTCATGCCAAGGAGGAGGCATGATAAGGCGATGTTCGAACATCTCTCGTAGCGCCATGCGGGAACGCATCGCACCCCGTTCTCCTCGCACATTGTCGAGCTCTCGCCAGATTGCGCTAAATAGGTGGGAGCCGTACACCTCAAAGCCGAGACATCCAGCGAATAGGTTCGCGGCGCACTCATCGCTTTCAATCGCCAATGTGGCAATCTGAGCGCATGCATTTTTTCCGAATCTCGTGATCAACTCGCGCAGCACTCCTGGCTTGCACGATCGATGATCAATAAGTAGTTGAGTGACCGGACCGATGCGTACCACGTGCAGGATGGACATCAGGTCACGAGCACGCGAGCGCCAGATATCGTACGGATCCCCTTCAGACCGGATGTCTTTAAGGAAAGCATCGCGCGCCGCGTGACAGTCGAGAACGTACTCTGCAATCTTGATTAGGGGTCCGTTCCGGCCGGTCGCCCACAAGTACTGTTCGAAGGCGGACGGTATGCCCCAATGTGGTATTTTGGCGGCCCTAAGAGTTTGAACGCTATCGCGAAAATCGCTCACACTGATGCCGCGCGATTCCAACTCATCCCGAGCCAGCTCAATGTGGTTGACTTCCAGATCGCTACGCAATGCCATAAGCGCCAGATTAAACAGGACCGAGAAATCCGAAATGTACTGCTTCTCCTCCGCGCTCACCTCGTGGGTATCGTCGAACGAGAGACTGTCCTCGATGCCGTAGTAGTCTGCCAGGACATCAGGCACTTCTGTCAGATACAGGGCGATCGCGTATGTCGGCGCGTCTGCTGCGATGTAGTCATCGTCACCCAAGGGCAGTGTCTTGTTTTCCAGAAGTTCCTCGACGCTTGGCAACGCGGTATCGTCTTCTTCTGGCATTAGATACTGTGAAGTATAGGCCTGCAAGAACATATATGCCCAGGCGTGGGCCTTCTCTTGGCGGGCCCAATCCTCCATGCACCTTGGATTAGCCCAACTGTATAGCATCGCAATGTTTGCGGGAGCCGGAATTCCCGGACTAGGCTCAGGCATTGTCGCGCCCGAATTTTCTGATCCGCTCGACGGTTCCATACGCGAGGGTACGGGCAGTGGATTCCGTGAAACCTCGTTCAGTGAGCCCCGTCGCGAGAAGTGCGACGAGTTGCTCGATCTGATCTTCGCTAAGCTCCTTTAGGCCCTGGCTTAGGAAGGGGATGACCTCGATGACGTCATCCTCGGCAAATTCATACCTCTCAGCACTTGTCCCTGGGCTTCGAAGAAGCTGAAGCCTTCGCACCTGAGCCCGTGTCCCATCACCCAGCCTCTCTCCCAGCCATGAGAGGAGACCATTAGCGATTCCCCCGAACACAAAAAGCATGGCCATCTCGGCGGCTTGGGTGAAGTCGCTGCGCCTCGATGCCTCGTATGAGTCGCCCAGTTGGTCGCCGTAGCGTGAGAACTCACCGTAGGTTTCTAGGTAAAGATCACTGACATCATCCCGGGCCATAAATTCCCCTTTCCGATTCAGGGGTCAGGTTGTGGAGCTAACCACGATTCCCCTTCACGGCCTGCGCGTCTGTCCTTGCGTGCCAGCGTAGCGGCGGAAGAAGTCCGTCCGGTCCTACTTCTGAGGTCTACTGGGATTTTTCCTTCGGGTCACAAGTTCGCCGCGGGTGGGTGGAGCCCGGCGGCATGAGGTATTCCGATGCTGTGGCCCAATATCCTCAATGGCACCATCGCCAGGCCCGCCTCGCATGGACCTCGTCGTGACGTCACTCTGAGGCTAAAAAATCCCACAAGCACCATGCCCCTACAGCGGCATCGCGGCAGACTAACAACGGCTAGCACAATGAGCTGAGTTGTCGGTGGATGATGAGGCAGCAGGCGAGTTTGGGGAACGCTTCGTGGATGTCGGCTCGCCGTTCCCATCGGATGCGCAGGGGCCTGAAGCCGTCCAGCCAGGCAAAACTCCTCTCCACGACCCACCGGTAGGTGCCCAGTCCCATGCCGCGGAGGGCGATCGCGGGCACGATGCCGCGGGCGCGGATCTGGTCCCGGTAGATGGCGTGGTCGTAGCCGCGGTCGGCGAACAGCGAGTCCGGTTTGCGGCGGGGACGGCCGACCCGGCCGCGCACCTGCGGGATCGCGTTGAGCAAAGGCAGGAGTTGGGTGACGTCGTTGCGGTTGCCGCCGGTCAGCAGGACCGCGAGCGGGGTGCCGTGCCCGTCGGTGATCAGGTGATGTTTCGAGCCTGCCCGGCCTCGGTCGACCGGTGGGGGACCCGTGTGGATCCCCCTTTTGACGCTCTGACGTGGGAGGAGTCGACCACGCAGCGGGACCAGTCCAGCCGGGAGGCCGCGTTGAGTTCGGCCAGCAGGACTTCGTGCAGCCGCTGCCATACTCCGGCTTCGTTCCAGTCGCGCAGACGGCGCCAGCACGTTAACGCTCAAAGGGGGCCTTGTTGGTGTGCTGAGTGATGGCTGGGCTGGGGTGTTGTGGGTTGGTTGAGAAGCTGAGTGGGTGGTTGGGGTGGGGTTGGCGGGGTGTGTGGGCTGGGGTTATGTCGTGTGTGCTGAGCGGGCCCGGGTTTGTTGTGGGTAGTTCTGGCGTGTAAAGGCCCGGTTGGTGTTTGTGCTGGTCAGGGCTTTTCTGTCTGCTTGTCAGGTGTGTCTATCGGTGTCGGCGGGGGCGGTTGTGTTGTTCGGCGAGGTGGTCGAGGCGGATGGTGTCGAGGGTGGTTTTGGTGATTTTTTCGGTGCCGTCGTAGATGGCGGTGATGGCTGCTTGGCGGATGAGGCGGGTGAGGGATCCGATGCGGCCGGCGGTGCGTTGGTGGAGGTAGGCGGTGTGCCGGAGGAGGGTGCCGGGTGTGTGGTGGTGGAGGTCGAGGTTGTTTTCGATGTCGGTGATGACGTCGCGGAAGGGTTGGCGGGTGCCGTGGCGGGCGGGGAGGGGGCCGCAGGTGATGAGGGTGGCCCGGCCTGCGAGTTGGGCGCCGCGGGTGCCGGAGAAGAGGGGTGTGTCGGTGACGTCGATGCCGGCGTAGACGAAGGTCGCCCGGAGGCGTTCGGTGAGGTCTTTCAAGAGGTCGGCGGCTTGGGCGCCGGTGGTGGTGCGGGGGTTGAGGCGGTGGATTTCGTCGATGAGGACGAGTTGGACGCCCGCGGCGGTGTAGGTGTGGCAGACGGCGTCGGTGATCTGGGTCTGGGTCATGCGGGTGGTGACGGGGATGCCGAGGTAGCGGGCGAATTCGGTGATGAGGGTTTTCGCGGTGGCGCCGGGCGGGACGAGGACGTACGCGACGGGTGCCGTGTTGTGGGCTGATCCGGGCGGGGGCGGGTTTTTTCGGGTGTGGGCGAGGTGGCAGGTGCGGCCGACGTTGAGCAGGGAGGTGGTTTTCCCGGCGGCGGCGGGTCCGGTGACGATGAGGGAGGGCCGTGCGGTGGTCTGCTGGTGGCGGCCGAGGGTCATCAGGGTGCGGACCTGGGTGGCGAGCTGGCTGATGGCGGGGGTGCGGATGGTGACGAACGCGGAGTGGTAGGCGAGGCGTTCGTCGGTGCTGCGGGGCGGGTCGCCGGGCTGGGGCGGGGCGGGCGGGTCGGTGGTGGCGAAATGCTGCCAGCCCTGCCAGGTGGTCAGGGGCCAGGACGGCTCGGCCGTGTGGCCGCTGCCCGCGTCGGTGGGTGCGCTGGGTTGTTGGTGTGCTGCGGGGTGGGGGCGGGTGTTCACCACTTGTCGGCTTCCTCGTATGCGTCGTAGAGCCCGAATCCGGTGGCCGCGGCGTGGTGGGCGTCGTCCTCGGGGAGGTCGTCGAGGTCGTCGATGCTGTCGTCCTTGCCGTGCTGCGCCGGCTCGCCGGTGAGGGGGTCGGCGCTGTCTTCCGGGTGCTGTGCGGCGTGAGCCGGGAGCGTGGTGGCGCGGGCGAGGAGAGCTTGTTCGGTGGTGGTGGCGTGGCCGTTGTGGACGCGGCGCATGAGCTGGTCGAGGGCGTCGGCCAGGCCGGCCTCGTGCTGCTGGCTGTCGTCGTAATGGCTGTCGTGGGCGTGGGCGCGGATGTGCTGCCAGGTGTGGTCGTTGAACGGCTGGTGGACGTGGTCGCGGTGGATCCACGGGATTTCGGTGAGGTGGCCGTCGGGCAGGCGGATCCAGATCTGGCGGACGTCGTGGGGGTTGTAGTGGATCTCCCATTTTCCGCCCCGGCCGGCGACGGGGGAGGCCTGGCCGCGGTAGGGGGCGAGGAGATCGTGGTCGTAGGTGCGGTGGTGGATGGTGATGCCGGCGGGGGTGATGGCCTGCCAGCGCACGGGCAGCAGTTCGAGGTAGTCGTGGCCGTTGAGCGGGACGGGCACGTACCCGGCGACGGCGACCAGCGCGGCCCACATCTGGTTCGGCGTGAGGGCCTTTCTCGGCATCATCGGGTGGCGCAGGCCTTCGTGGGGGCGGTGGTGGTAGTGCACCAGCCATTCGTCGAGGAGGTCCTGGAGCTGGGGGACGCTGTAGCAGGCGTCTTTCTCGGTGTCGGGGCCACGGCGGGTGACGTCGGATCCGGTGTAGCCGGGCAGGTGCTGGCAGAACAGGTGGTTGATGGTGCCGAAGGTCCGCTCGACGATGCCTTTGGCGGTGGGGGCGCGGGGCGGGGCGGGCTGGAGGCTGATGCCGAGGTGTTCGCAGGCGGCGGTGAACGCGGCGGAGACGAAGACTTTGCCGCGGTCGACGACGATCGTCTCGGGCAGGACGACGGGCCGGGCCGCAGCCCCGGCCAGGCGTTCGTCCAGCGTGGCCAGCCGCTGGTGGGGGAGTGCGGGGGCGTGGTCCATGCGCAGGATGTTGGGCCAGGTGGGGCGGGCGGGGTGGGGGACGGCCATCTCCGCGAGCAGCAGGGCGGCGTCGACGGCCTTGGTCGCACTCGGGCACAGCACGGCGGCGAGGATGGCGCGGGTGGCGACGTCGACGGCGATGGTCAGTTCCGGGCGGGCCAGACGCCCGTCGTCGAAGAGGGCGAGGACGTCCAGGCGGGTGGTGTCGACCTGGACCTGCTCGCCGGGCCGCAGCGCCGTGGCGGGGGTGAAGGCCCGTCCGTCGACGCTCGCCGGTACGTGCCGGACGGGGCCGGTGGGCAGTTCGCCGGGGCGGGCGAGGTTGGTGACGAGCCGGTACAGCGTGGCCTGGGACGGCGCGGGCACCGTGCCCGGGCCGTGCCGGTCCTGGAGGATCTGGTTGATCAGCGGGAACAGGCCGTTGATGGTGCCTTTGGAGCGGCCGCGGCGGCGGCGCAGCGCCTCGCGGACGGCGGCGGCGACCCGTTCGTCGGCCCGGCCGGTGGGGCTGGAGGCGCGGGTGGTGCGGTGGTCGAGCAGCCCCCACAGGCCTTGCTTGCGGTAGGCGAGCCGCATGCGCTGCACCGTGGTGCGCGAGACCCGGCCGAACCCCAGCGCGGTCAGCTCTGTGGCCTTCGCCTGTTCCCGTTCGGCCAGCGTGTACCGCTCGGGGTCGTACTGCTCGCGCACTGCTCCTTCGCTGCCGGGGCCGCCAGGCAGGCCGCACTCGACTTCTCTGACGTGCCGTTGCCACGCCAGCGCCTTCTCACGCGCCGCGGCAGGGGCGGTCTCGAACAGCCCCCACTGCGGTGCTGCCTGAGGCGCATCCGCGCCGACGACGGTGAAGCCGGGGTCGGCGAACAGGTGCCCGGCGAGCACGGTCTCACCGCCGCCGTCCGGACCGACGAGGTGGATGTCCTGTCCCGACAGAGCGACCACTTGCCACTTCATGCCACGGAAGCGAATGTGAGCGCCTACCTTCACGGCGGGCCGGGCATTGCGCCGCGCGGTCACCCGGCGTCTCCCGTCTGGGAGCCGCTCCAGCCCCGCGGGCCGACGGGGACGCGTTCGTGCAGCGGCGTGTCCAGGCCTGCCGCCAGCTGTCCGTGCCACAGGGCGTTGAAGACGGCGGGCAGGACCTCGATGGGGTCGCCTGCCGCGCTGGCACCTTCGATCAGCGGCCGCGGCCGTGTGAACGCCTCCAGGACAGCGGGCATCAGGCCGGGCCGGCCGGCGTTGCGGGGGTGGCGGTACCCGGCCAGCCATTTCAGGTTGGCGGCCCGGACGTCGTCGAGCGGCGGGAGACGCCGGTAGCTCCAGCCGATGCACGCGCAGGCTTCCGCTACGGCTCGGGCGGCGCCCCGGGCGCGTGCGCCGCCGGCGCCCGCGTGGCTGGGACAGTCGGCGAGCAGCGCGGTGCCGTCGGCACGGCGGGCGAAAAGCTGCGGCACCCAGGAACGTACCTGGCCGCGGGGATTACGCCACAGCAGCCGCACCGGCCGCCCAGCCAGCCCCGTCACGTCCGGGTCGCGGTCCATGACCATCAGCTGGACACGCATCGCGCTGGACCCGGCGGCCACGTGCCCCCCGGTGGTCGCCGACCACCAAAGTCCCGGCCCCCAGCGGCGCCCCGGGACCACCGGGAACGCCGACACCGGCGGCAAGTCCTCGAACGCCACGGTCATGGCGGCATCAGCCCACCGCTGCTGCACCGCCTGTCCCACCGGGTCGAGGAACACCGCCTCGAACCCGCGGCCCTGGTCCATGCCCGCTCGCCCTGCCCGGCTTTGGTGCCGGGCCGTTCCTGTGCTGGTCACCCGCGTCAGCCAAGCCGCTCCCGCCGGCACAGGCTCCCATTTTCAGTATTTCTGCCACGAACGAGTGCCGTATCAGCTAACAGCCGACCTGCCCGCCGACGCATCGCTCTCAGTCCCCGTTCTCCTGCCTGCCCGCCGTCAGCATCTGCCTGAGCACCTCAACGGGCACGTCAACCCACTGGGCCACCTCCTGAAGCGGCACCCCGCCGTTCACCGCCCCCAGGGCAGTCCGTTTCCAGGCGTTCTCGATCAGGCCGGCGCTGTGACCGAGCCCATGCAGCAGCCGCCGGGCGACGTCGGCGGCCGGGCCGGTCTGCACTCCGCGCAGCTGCAGCAGCTGCTCCTCGGCGCTGTCGATAGCGCTGGTGATCAGCCTGCGTTGCTCGGCGGGCACCGCGGCCCGCCACATCGTCCCCGAACCGGGCGCCCTCTTCTCCTTGCCCAGCACCCGCAGTTGCCCGGCCATGGTCGAGCTCTGGTGCTCCTGCCGCAGCCACCACGGGTCGTTGTCGTACCCGGGCGGCCCGCCTGCGCCGCGGCGAAGGCGGATCACACTGCCCATCCACGCGATGAGCGGCCCGCCGTGGTCTGTCGTGGCCAACGGCCCCAGCCACCCCCGCCCCAGCCGCTCACCGAGCCTGCGGCAGAACCTCCCGTCGGCGGGCAGCGCCCGCGGCCGCCCGGCTCCGCTGTCAGCCCACACCAGCTCGGCCATGGCCGGGTCCAGCAGTGCGTCGGCCACCGCCACCACCTCCGGGAAGATGACCGCGTCCCGTCCCACGATCCGCCACCGCTCCAGATCACCACCGGCATCCCCGCCCGCGACCTGGTGCAGGCGCTGCGGCCAGACGGTCTCCTGATCCCACTGCAGGGCCTGCTCCCACCACCGGGCCACCACCGCGTGCGCCAGCGCGAAAACCCGCTCCGACTCCGCACCGGCCCGTGCTGCCCGCCGCGCCACCGAGGCCCACCGCCGCTGCGCCGTGGCCACCTCCGGTACACCGCGCAGGTCGAGGTACTCGAGGGGTTGGTTGGCGTCCGCGTCCAGGAGCCACCGCCCATGCTGGACACACGCCCGCTCCCACCGTGGCGCGTACCGCACCACCCGCACGGCCGTCCCGGTACGCCGGGCCGTGCACAGCCGGCAGCCGAACGCCGCCGGACCGGCCACTGCGCCGGCGATCCGCCACAGCCCCACCGGATCGCCATCCTCGGAGCGCAGCTTGGTGTCCCCCTCCTCCCAGGACGGCAACACCCGCGCCAGCACGTCTTCCTCGACACCGCATATGTCTGCCAGGAGTCGGCGTCCGGCTGCGTTCAGCAGCACCTCGGCGTCGGCCCGCGCGCCCCCGCCGTCGTGCCCCGGCGGGTAGTTGCGCCACTTCCAGCAGGCCCGCAGCACCTTCGCTTCCATCCCGTAGCGGCTCGCGATGCGGCAGATCAGCGACGAGGTCGTCTCCCTCTGCAGGGGAGCTGTCCGCAGGAGACCGGGGCGATGAGACACTCCACCACGGTCTCGTGTTCGCCGTCTCGGGTGGGCGCTTTTGCAACGGATGCCTATCGGATCAAGCAAACCGAGTCCGCACAGGATGGCTGCGGGGGCCGTCACCGCCGCTGCCGCGCTCGCGCACGCTCAGCAGTACCAGGCCACCCTCACCACGGCGCCGACGACATCGCCGCTGCCGCTGCCGCTGCCGAGCCGCCTCGCGAGCCTGCCCCCTCCGCCCCGCCCCGCCCCAGCAGGCGCCATCTCCACGGAGCCGGCGTCGGCGCTTCACCTGGCGATCGCTCTTGTCACATCGTCGGCTCCCTGTTGCTGAATGATCCCGACTCCGGGCGTTCCTGATACGACGTTGGCCCGGCTCGGCAATCGGACGGGCCCACGGGCACCACTGCCTCGGTGCAGGGCGCCCCTGTGCACGTGCTCACCTGCTCCACCAGCCCCAGCACCGAGTTCCGTGCCCTGATCGACGGCCTGTTCGCATGTCCCGCCGGCCATCCCCTCGCCCCACAGAACGTCGACCTGGACAGCTCCACCGGACGCCTCCGGCATCCTCGGCTGCTCCACCGACCACGCCCTCGAATCGCTCGGCGAAGCTGACGGCCTGTCGTGGTGCAGTGCTGCCGGGGCGGCGACAGCCGTGGTTCCTCCGCATCCGCGAGGTCGCGGTACACGAGTGCCTGCGCGAGTCATCCACGCAGGTCTCGCTTCGTCCGCGCCCGGGGCAGGTCGAGCAGCGTCAGTTGTTCGGCGCGGCCCTCTCGCTCAACCTGTGCTGAGGCGGGGCGAGGAGCGTCAGTCGTTTGACGCTGCGCTCTAGCTCGCTGTCGGCTGCTGGGTGTTCCGTGAGTCGACTTACGTTCGTCTGCCGCTGTGTGGGGCGGCGGTAGGGCTGGGCGGCAGTGCCTTGCGTGGCTTGTCTGTGGGAGTGGCCAGGGCCGCGGTGCTGCTGGAGCAGTTCTGTTGTGCTGGACGTGCTGGATGGGCTGCTTGTCTCTGGCCGGCTGTGCGGGGCTGCGTCTGGGCTGGTGTGCGGGTATGGAGGAGCCCGCCGGCTGGGATGGCCGGCGGGCTCGCGGGAGGCTGGACGACGGGTGGTGGTCTGTGCCGGGCGGGGCGGGCCGGGCACGTCGTCGGTTTGCGCGGCCGGGCGGTCTGCAGCCTGTGCTGTGCCGCCGGTGCTGGCAGGGGCTACAGCGGGGATCCGCCGTGCCGCCGTGTGCAGCCGCGGGACGGTGAGGCGTCAGTGCCTCGCGTTTCTCGTCCGTGAGAGCTGCCAGGGCCGTGGCGTGGCAGGAGCAGTCCTGTCATGCCGGCCGCGCCGTAGTTCCACTGGATGAGCTGCTCGACTCCCGCCGGTGCGGGCGCTGCGGCGCGGGGCATGAGCAGTTCCAGTTCCATCGTCAGCCTCCTCAAGCTGGGCGCGGCACGCAGGCTGTTCCCCACGCACCGCGTTGTCCCGATGGCTGCGGCAAACAGCCGGTAGGACGGGTTACCTGCCTGGGTCAGAGACAAGGCACCTCTCAGCAGGATCCCCCGGAGAGTTGCCCCGCCGAAGGACTGCCAGGTTCGAGTGTGCCCAGACCTGCGCCCTGCTACCAGCGGACCAGGGCTTTTTGTCACAGTGCTGTACGCCTTTGGAAAACCCGTCCCGCCCAGGGAGCCTGACCTCGGGATTCCGGTTTCTTTTTCCGCACGCTTTTTGATCTTTGGTGAGGCGGGAACTTAATTTTCCGCAGCCCCTCCGGCCAGAATATCGGCTCATTCGCCGGGAGATGGTCGGACCCTTCCCGTGCGGCTGCTCAATTCCTTCACGCGGGGGGCCGTGCCGAGAATTTATTCCCTGCGTGGAGATCCTCGAACGCGAGTGATCAAATGTTCGCACATAGAACACCTGTCCATCTTACGTTCCGGTCAGTATGTTCCCCTTGGTCCAGACCGCAGTTGACGGGGCCCGGAGCCAGGCGCCCCCTGGGATCCGCCTCATGATGATCCTTTCAGCTTAGGGCTGCCTATGTGTATTCCTTAAGAAAAATCAGGCGCATGATCCGCGCCCCCAGGGCGATTAGTCTTCGGACGGATGCTCTGACGCGGCCCGCGCATCCTGTGGTAAAGCGCAGGAATATCATCGCTTGATGGCGCGCGTCGCGTAGGGCATTCTTTCTAAATCCGGGACGGCAAACCCGGATGTGTTTGCACCACTGCACCACCTGCACCACCAGGACGGAAAAACAGCCTGGGTCACACGCACCACAACGAGACAAGGCACTTCTTAGAAAGGTTCAACCATGAACCGGTTTTCTCCGCCCGAGGCCGACGGCCCCTTCGGGCCGGGCTGCGTGATCTCCCCGCAGCCCAGCGGATCCTTCGGGCTCCAGGCCGGCTCCCTGCCGGCTCCCGGCAGCGGCCGCCGCTCCCTGGCCCTCAGCAAGATCAAGCTGAACATCGCCGCCTTCACCATCGCCGCGGGGGCCACGTTCGGCTTCATCCAGACCGGCTGCGACGCTCCCACCGCGGCCAGTGTCTCCCTGTCCTGCACCCTCGCCGCCGAGCGGCTCGTCGCCGGGATGACGACCCGCAAGCCGGGCCACGCCCCCTCCGAGGACGCCGCCTCGCACGACAAGCAGGACTGACCGCATCCCGGGTGGGGGAGACCCTCCGTCTCCCCCACCCGGGACCAGCGGGCGCGAAGGGAGACACCATGACCCGCAAGGATCCCGGCCGGCCGACCACGCAGGTCGACCCGAGCAAGGGCGCACTCGAACAGCTCGCCGTGGACCTGCTACGGCTGCGCCAGTACAAGGAGATGACGCTGGAAGAGCTCGCCAAGGCCTCCGGCCTGTCCCGGGCGACGCTCTCCGCCGCGACGCAGGGCACGAAGTGCCCCTCCTGGGACACCATGAACAACTACCTGGAGGCGGTCGGCGAGGACCCCTCCGCCTGGCGCCCGCGCTGGGAGATGATCGCCGACGAGAAGCAGCGGGAGGCCGCCGGGCTGCCCGAGGCCCCCGAACAGCGCGAGGCGGTCAAGCGGATGCTGCCCACCGAAGTCGGCGACGTCGAGTCCTTCGCCGTCGCCCTGCGCCAGCTGAAGGTGTGGCGGCGCAACCCGACCTACCAGAAGATCGCCAACGTGTCCGCGCGGCACAACCTGGCCGTGCGGCAGACGACGATCTGCAACGTCTTCCGGGGCAGCAAGCTCCCCACCGAGAACGCGCTCATCGGGGTGCTCGTCGGCATGGGACTCTCCCCCAAGGACCCCGAGTTCGCCGACTGGCTGGAGAAGCGGCGCGAGCTGGAGGCCGCCCGCGTCGCCCGGGAGGCACCCCACAGCAACGACACCCCGCGCAACAGCGGCTACACCCCCCTGCACAAGAAACGGATCACCATCCCGAAACAGCGGCCCTCCGGCAGCCGTAACCGCCTCCTGCGCTGGCGCTGGCCACAGACCCTCTCCTGAGGAGGAACAGACACCGAGCGCCACGGCCCCGGCCAAGCCTGCAGCCCCTGCAGGCCCGGCCGGGGCCACGTGCTGCCTGTGCGCAGAGGATGTCCTCCGCCGCGTCATGAGACGAACGAAGACCCACCGTGCTGCGCCGAGGCACGGACGGTGCCGGTTCAGCGGACCGCGTGCAGACCGGCCTTGGCCAGGCGGGACCAGCGGCTGGCTCTGTTCACGTCGTAGAGCAGCGTTTCGACAGCAGTTCAGGGGGCACTCATCCGCGTCCGAGGGTCACGAGAACGGGCAGCACCGTCGTAGTGGCCAAAGGGCCGTCGTCGAACGCGTCACGGCGGTCCGGGCAAAAGCGCTGGCTACGGGCGGAGACAGCAGTGACTGTCGCGCCATCGCCGACTGCGGGCGGGTGCCTCCCCGTTCTCGTGGACATCGCCTCTCGGGGTCGCCAGGCGCCTCTCGGAGCCGTGACCAAGTGCTGCTCGAAGTCGTCAACAACGCCAGGCGGCCGAAGCGCCCGCGGGCCCCGTACGTGAACGAAGGCTGCCTGTCTGTACGCGTCTGGTGAAGAGCTGGCCTGCGCGCTAGGAGTCCTTCGACACGATCACGCTTTGTGAGGCGGCCGAGCGCAGGCTGAGGCCTCGCGTGGCGGGGATGGAGCCCAGTCCCCATGCGATGACGGTGAGGCCGGCTGCTACCGGGCGTGCGAGGCCGGGGGTGCCCGACCAGACCATGAGGACGGTTGCGGTGCCCCACAGGATCCAGGTCGTCCGTGCTCCGAAGCCGCCGAACAGGAAGGCCATGGCCAGAAGCGTCGCGCCGCTGGCGAGCCACAGCAGGTGCAGTGTCGTGACGGGGAGCGGGAGCCCGGCGGAGTGCGCGCTCAGGTAGGCATGGACGGGGTCGTCGATCGTTGCGGCCACGTCGTGCCAGCGCCATCCGCCTGCGGGATGCCATGTGTGGGCCCTGCGTGCGACGGTGCTGGCCAGTGTGCCGAGGAAGGCGGTGCCGACCAGGAACACGGAGAACAGGACGAGGAGCTTGATCCACAGGGCGCTCTGGCGCCAGCCGCCTGTCAGGGAGTCGCCGATGTCCTTGCGCCGCGCCTCCAGCCATGCGGAGTCGCTCAGGACGAGGGGCGAGGTCATGCCCATCGCGGCTGCCGGGGCGCGGTGCGGGTGGGGTGGAGTCTTGAAGTCCGCGTCCAGTTCTCCCACGACCTCCTGCACGAGGAGGACGACGCGCCGGTCGTGGCCGAACACGGCATACCCGGCACACGCGGCGGTCGCCGGCAGCAAGATGACACCCGGTCCGCAGACGATCCACCGTCTGCATCGCCGACCGGCGGGGCCCGATCACACTCCACTCGTCACGGACTGCGTCCCGGCGCCGCTGACCGTCGTTGAGGAACCCTTCCGCGGCGCGCAGGGCGGCATCGAAGTCGGCACGGAAGAACGCCTCCTGGAGCTCCTCCGGCATCGGCGGCAGACCGGACTCCTCGACGGAGGCGACGGTCCGCCGGGACTGAGCGAGTTCCTCCTCCAGCTCGTCACTGCGCCGGCGCAGCCGAGCCAGGAGCACCTCGGTCTCGTCCCGGCCGGCCCGCGCCCGCCGCAATTCTCGTTGTGCCGCATCCAACTGGTCGGTGAGCCGGCGAAGACGGGCCTCGCTCTCCTCGTTCTCTTCGTCGAACTGGTCATGCAGGGCCGTGACCTGCTGCTGCAGCTCGGCGGTGAACCGGCTGAGACTCAGTACCAGCTGCTGGGTACGGCCCCGCTCCTCGACCAGCTCGCGGTTGCGCTCGTGGGCCTGCTCAAGTCGTTCGTGGGCCTTCGCGGCCTGGTCCTGGGCGGTGGCCGCAATGCCGGCCAACGCCGCCCCTGCTGCATCGTCCTCCGCCGCGGACGCCCGCGGGGCGGGGAGCGCGGCAGCCGGCTTCGGAAGCTGAGCAGCGATGAACAGCCGTAGTGCCTTGTCCCGGCACACCGGCCGCTGGCGGGGCTCGGTGACATGGGCGACCAGCTTCTCGACGAACGCCTGAGACGGCACGATCTGGCCATTCAGGAAGGAGGAGATGGTCGTTCTTCCGTAGCCGGTGGGCTCCTCCAGATCCCGCAGTGACTTTCCCGCCCGCTTCACCAGGCCTCGCAGGAACGTCGCCAGCTCAATGCTCTCGGGCGTCGCGTCCTTGTGGAACCCGCCATACCCCCGACCGCCCGGGCTCTTCTCCGCCACGCCCCATCCCCCCGTCAACCGGCACTCCCGCGCCGTACACCAACTGATCAGCGTACGGATCGTCAGAAAACCGCGACAGAGCGCGACACCACGTTGTCCGGTAGCCGCCGTCTGTCCTCACCAGTCCGGCCATGTCCTGCCGCCACCTGCGCTAACAGGAGCGGACAACTGACGGACAACGCGATCCGGGCAAGGCTTCTCCAACCGCACCGTTCCTCCCCGAACCTGGAGTAGCCCCCATGACCCGCACCGCCGCCGGCACCACCCCCGCCCGCTCAACCCGCCCGGACACCAGCCCCAGCTCCCCTCCCCGCCCACTCACCCTGCCCGCCGGCGCAGCACGCCACAGTGCGCGCAGCCGGTTGCCGAGGATGGGCCAGTTCGCCGTCGACGTCGCCGACCACGGTCGGATCATCGACCTCCGCTGCAACGCCGACGCCTCCGCTCGCCTGCCGCACGGCCGCGCCGGCGGCCGCTACCGATGCCTTGCCTGCGGCCACCGGCTGATCCTGCAACGGCCCTCCCACCCCGCCTCCTACTTCACCTCCCGCTTCCGCCACGACACCGTCTCCTGCGGCGCCGACCACTGCCCGGCCCCCGCCCAGCACCAGGCCGACGTCCAGGGCGACCTCACCACCATGCTCACCCTGCGCGACCAACTCCTGCGTGTCCTGCCCCACGCGAGTCTGAGCCTGCGCATCGACGCCGAACTCGCCGGACAGCACTGGGACATACCGCCCGCCCTGGTCCTGCGCCGCGGCGAGCACGTCGTCGTCCTGGAGCGACCACGCCGCCTCCTCACCCCAGCAGCCGTCACCCGCCGCCTCACCCACACGCGCACCCAGCACCCGACCCTCACCGCTCACTGGTGGGTCTTCGACCGCGACGACCCCCTGCACTGCGACACCGCCGGAACCGTCAACGTCCAGCCCTACGGCAAAACCATCACGCACACCAAGGTGCGCCCCACCCAAGCCCAACGACAGCTCGCCGCCGCCGACGCCACCGTGTGCTGGCTCACCGACGACACCCTGCTCCTGCCCTACGGCGCCCACCAGCGCACCTACACCTCCCAGGCCGGAGAGGACTGGAGCGGAAACATGGCCTCCTGGAAGCGGGACTGGACCATCTCCCACCCGCGGCCCGCAGACAACGCCACCTGGTGGGGCATGGCCCCCCAGCCGCTGCCGGCACTGGGTAAACGCAGTGACTTCCGCCCCGCCAGCGCCCACGCCACCATGGTCGCCCTGGAACGCGCCGAACACGGCCGCGAACGTCACCGCCGCCGCCTCGCCCGCGAACACGCCCAGCAGCGCCCACAGGCCGCCCCCGCTCAGCCTGCCCTCCCGGCGGCTACCCTCACCGACAAACCAGCCGACACCACCACGGCGTCGACACCACTGCCCGCTACCGCCGCTGAACCGAATCGCGAGCGCGCCGCCGCGCCCCGGCACGCATCGTCTCCACGGAGCCAGCAGCCCCGGCGCTTCACCTGGCGATCTTTCCTGTCCCGTCGTTGGCTCTGCTGAACAACCACGGCTGAGGCCGGGGTGGGGGTGTCAGGTGCGGGAAGCGATGAGCTGGCTGAGCATGTGTTGGGTTGGGGGGTGGGTGGAGTAGATGCGGGTGCTGTGGGTGCCGCGGGTGAGCAGGACGCGGTAGATGTTGAGGGCGTAGGGCAGGTATTCCTGCGGGCTGAGGGTGTTGAGGTTGTCGTCGTGGCTTTCTTCGGGGTGGGCGGTCCAGCGGCCGTCGCTCCAGGTGAGGTCGGGGCCGATGATGACGCCGGAGTGCTGGTACTCGAGGCCCTGGGCGGTGTAGATGCAGCCGATCTGCTGGTGTCCGCCGCTGTGGCTGGCCCAGAGCTGGCTGTGGGGGGCCAGGAGACTGCCATCCAGGTCGGTGAGGGCGCTTGCGGCGTTCCACGCGGCAGTCCACTTCTGGCCGGCCGCAAGGCCGGTGGCCGAGACCTGGTGGGGGGCGGGGATCTCGATGTCGAGGGGGAGAGCGGTTGCGTGGCGGGGCCGCTTGCGGGTCCATGGCCAGCAGAACCCGGCCGTGATGCGGGCCGTTTCGCCGGCGTCGTCGGTCTGCTCGGTCCATTCCTGGAGCTGGAAGGGATCACCTGCCAGCGCCAGGTCGTAGCCGGCCTGCCCCCTCCAGGGCACCGGCTCTCCGTACAGCAAGGCATCCACCCAGGCGGTGTAGGCGGCAGAACCGCTGCAGCGGAACGAGCCGGTGAGCTCCAGGGGATGGTGGACGCGTCCGGCCGCGTGCGCGGCCTTCTCGATCTCCTCGACGGTGACGCCCTCGCCGGGGCGGATGATCTGCCGCTCGTCGAGGAAGACGACCGCCAGCGGCACCTGCGCCACGACGGCCGCCAGGTCCGGCGGGAACCCACCGCCGGGCCCGCGTGAGAGGCGCTGGGCCTCATCGATGACAAGGGCTGCCGACTGCCGGGCGGTACTGCGCAGGGAACCCGCCGCAGGGAACAGCTCCCGGGCCGCGCTGTGGCCGCCGACAGCGTCCAGGAGGTGCGCCCGCAGCGTCCCGGAGGGGGTGATGAAACGAGGACTGGACGCGGGGTGAGCACGCATCAGGCGGCCGAGGAGCCGGACGGCCAGCGCGGTCTTGCCGCTGCCCGGACCACCGCGCACCGTGATGACCGCACCGCCCATGCCGGGCGCTGCCGGCGAACCGGCCGCCGGCAGAAAGCCGGCGGCCGCCGCCCTGATCCGCACGAACGCCTCCTGCTGGTCACCGACCAGCGCGAACGCGCTGCCGCCCTCAAGGACGGAGCCGACGTTGTCCAGCAGCCGCGTCGACGGCGTCCACCGGATCCCCTCGAAAACACGCACCCCGGCATCGTCCGGCGCCCCCAAGTCCGCACACCGCAGCAACTCGGCCAACTGCGCGCCAGAAGCGGCCAGGTCCTCGCCGCTGAGCACAGGGATGTCGCCGACCGCCGGAGCACCCCCGGGCCGCAGCACCGCAGCCTCCTCAGCCAACGCGTTGTGCAGCACCACCACCGCGCGCGCCTCCACCCGGGGCCCATCAACGGGCAGCCAGTGCTCGAAGAAACTGCGGTAGGCCGCCACCTGATAGACCGGGTGAACCGACACCTCCCCGTCACCGCGCAGCACCCGCTGGCCGTCCAGGACCCGGCAGCCCTGCCACTGCTTGAGCTCGACCACCACCAGGACCAGCGCCCCGTCCGGGCCGGTCCCCACCAGCAAGGCATCCAGACGCCTGCTCCCGCCCGGCGTCCCGTACTCCAGATACACCTGCAGATCCGCCAGCCCCGCCCGCATGAGCGCATCCATCAGCGGCGGCCACGAACGGCGCCAACTGCGCAACTCCCCGCCCCCGGGCCTCCCGAAGCCCGACGCCTCGTACCGGACCTGGCACTCCTTGAGGAACGACGCATCACCCACCACCGCGGCGACATCCCGCACCCGGCCCGCGGCCGCGCACGCCACTCGCACCCCCGGCAGCACGGCCGTCTTCCTACGTCCGCTGTCCACGGTCGCCACCCCCTCCGTCACTTCCCCGCCCCATCCCGCAGGCCGCCCGCGCCGCCCGCCATCACACTCCGCCGCTGCAAGAACCGACGGTCCGTCAACGGAGTTCCCCACCACACCGTCCGAGCAGCGCTGCCGTGACAGCACCTGTCCCCGAAGACGCAGCGAGGAAACTTATCGACCACTGCATAGCAATAACCTTATGATGCCCTGCATGACAACTTCCAGTCTGTTCCTCATGGTTCACGTCGGACAGAGCACCGAAGCGCAACGCAACCTTGAGTACGGCATCGAGACCTGCTCCTGGGGCTTCCCCGAAGCCAAGCCCGAATACCAGGACACCCGCCCCCGCTTCGCCGTCCTGGCCACCGGCGCCTCACCCCGCGTCCAACTCGACACCTGGCTGAAGGAAACCGCCACCCTCTACCTCTTCGAGATCCGCAGCGACTTCTACACCGGCACCGCCTGGCACTGGCCCGACGAAGAAGCAGAGCAGCGCATCAAATACCCCTGCCGCTTCGGCATCGAGCCCCTCGCTGTCCTGCCCGACGTCCCCCTCGGCCCCGACGGACCCCTCACTGAAGCCGGCAGCGACGCCATCCGCCGCTCCGGCACCGACCGCGGCATGGGCAAGCTCGTCACCATGCCCCCGCTCCCGCTCCTCGAGCGCGCCGGCATCCCCATCGACCCCGCAGACCCCGAACACGTGCCCCTCGACAAGTCACCCGGCTTCACTGCCGACCATGTCGACGGAAAAAAGAAACCCCAAAGGCGACGCCGCGGAGCCGGCTACATCTCCGACCCCAAGAAGCGCAAAGCCATCGAAGAACACGCCGAACAACTGGCCACCGCCCACTACCAATCACATGGCTGGACCGTCGAAAAACTCGGCAAGCCCTACGACCTCCGCTGCACCCGCGGCGCCGAAGAACGCCATGTCGAGGTCAAAGGCACCACCGGTGCCCCCACCAGCGTCGAACTCACCATCAACGAAGTCCTCCACGCCCGCGACACGAACAACACCGTCGACCTCTACGTCGTCAGCGACATCAGGGTCGACACTCGCACCGACCCCTACACAGCTACCGGCGACACCGTCACCCACTACCACGACTGGGAACCAGCCGAAGAAGACCTACGCCCCCGCAAATACGAATACCGGCTTCCCACACAGCACAGCTGACAACCAAGAAGTCGAGAAAGGCGATACGCCGCGCTCGACACCCCACCCGATCAGCCCTGGTTTCGGAAAGCAGAGAACATAGCCTTAACTAACCGCAGTCCACTGCTCCGTGAGCTGACGCGGATGACGGCAAAGCCGGCGCAAGGTGTCGGGCCCCTGCGGGCATCCTGTGGCCCCTTCGCCAAGGTGAACGTCATACTCCTGCTCGACCGCGGCCTTGACGTATCAGCGACAGCTCCCAGTCGGAGCGCACCTAACGCACGGCTGGGACCAGCGGTGTCGCTTCGAGGCCCTCAGCGGTTTTCTAGCGATTGCATTTATTAGTGCCAGGCGGTCAGGCCGAAATAATTTATCCATTTTCCTAGGGAGTGTTCTGTTGGTTTTAGAGGCCATTGACGTTCCGTCAGGCAAGGATGTACTCTTCTAAAGAAGGCGAGGGAAGCTCTTCCCTCGCAAGCTTAGCACCCAAAGGAAGGGGCTAATTATGGTTCAAATAAATAGAGGAGTATACGTATGTTCAAGTTCGAGGGATGGCTTGAGAATGCTTTGGTAGTAATTTTTCTCGTGATTAATGTCGCCATGAACCTATGGGGGGTTCCAGCGTCCATTCAAATTTGTTTCGATTTCATTGATGCTGTCATCAGTGTTACTGTCTCATGTTGGAACAGAGGGAGGATGAAGTAATTTATCTGCGGCCTCACTTGAGGCCGCAAGCTTTCTATATCACACGAGGGGAGATGATCCGTGGATCTATCTGATCCAACTAAAGTGACGATAACCAAACGGCCGCGATATGGCATTCCCAGAATCTATCCAGAGTGGTAATTGAAGAAAGGCTCCGATAAGCCGGATAGGCTCATCGCGGTAATTATAGAGCCCCCGGGCCGTCATTCTAGAATCCATCCCGCGCCGGAATATGACGCATTCTTAGATTCGGGTCCGCGCGTATCGACGGTCCCGTACCGAGGGCATGGCGTGAGCCCAGAAAGTATCCCCGTCCGGAAATTGACGCATTCACAGACGGCGGGATACTGGTGGCGTGTCAGCCCAGAAGCTAGCCCGGCATCAGCTTTGACGCACATCCGGTGTTGACGGTTTGTCAGGACTGTCCGCGGCGGCGGGAGTCCGGCACCCCCCTCTCTTGCTGCTGCGCTTTTCGCCTGACTGCGGAGCAGTCAGGCCCCGTACCAGCGCGGAGCGTTGGTACGGCAGGCCGGGCACGGAGTGCCTGGCCCCTTCGGGCGGAGCCCGGAGGCTTCCGGCGC
>NZ_JBIWNY010000052.1:0-22729 GCF_044767465.1 Streptomyces sp. NPDC101237
CGTGGACCCCACCGGCCGCCCCCCCCGGGGGGCGGGGGGGGTGGGACCCCCCCGGGGGGGGGGGGTGGGCCCCACCCCCGCGGCGCGGGGAGCAGGCCGCCTACAGGCCGACCCAGGCCGCCATGTGGGGACCATCCCCGCGGGCGCGGGGAGCAGCCTTTGATGTTGCCGCCGGGCGGCCGCACGAAGGGACCATCCCGCTGGTGCGGGGAGCAGAACTTCCGGAACGGGCGCTCCGTGATGCCAAGGGGAACATTCCCGCCTGTGCGGCGAGCAGTCAGGTCCATGCTGCACCCCTCGATCCACCGAGGGAGCATCCCGTGGGCGCAGGGAGCAGCTGGATTCTTTCAAGCCCAAGGACCAGCCGAAGGGAACATCCCCGCGGGCGCGGGGAGCAGTTCACCGACACCGAAACCACCGGCCTGGACCCGGGACCATCCCCGCGGGCGCGGAGAGCAGCCCACCCTTACCCTCAACATCGGGCAGCTTCTGGACCATCCCCGTGGGCGCGGGGAGCAGGTCGAGGGCGTCCTCCCGTTCCACGACTACGCGGGACCATCCTTGCGGGTGCGGGGAGAAGCCAGCGGACGAAGCCGCCATGCCGCCGGGCGAGGGGCCATCCCCGCGGGCGCGGGGAGTAGGCGTGTCGGGCCGGCAGCGCTCGCAGGCGTGGGGACCATCCCCGCGGGTGCGGGGAGCAGAGACGCCAGACATCCACATGCATCATTTCAGCGGGACCATCTCCGCGGGTGCGGGGAGCAGACGGGGCCGAAGTGGGTGTCGCCGGAGGGCTCGGGACCATCCCCGCGGGTGTGGGGAGCACGCCAAACCGTGGTTTGAAAAGGACGCGCGCCCGGGACCATCCCCGCGGCGCGGGGAGCAGGGTGGGGTGACGCGACGGCCCATGCGGGCCTCGGGACCATCCCCGCGGGTGCGGGGAGCAGGTGACGGCCGTGGTGATGTCGGCCCCGGTGTTGGGAACATCCCCGCGGGTGCGGGGAGCAGGCGGCGCGCCGCTCGGGGACTTGCGCGGCGTTGGGAACATCCCCGCGGGTGCGGGGAGCAGCCCAGGGCGTCAATGGTGAGCTGGTACTCCTGGGGACCATCCCCGCGGGTGCGGGGAGCAGCAGAACATCCACGGCGACCCGGACAACATCCCGGGAACATCCCCGCGGGTGGGGGGAGCACTCCTGTTCGGTGAGCCAGCGCCGGACGGTCTGGGGACCATCCTCGCGGGCGCGGGGAGCAGACAGCGGGCAGCGCCGACGAGCCGGGCAGGGTGTCGGGAACATCCCCGCAGGTGCGGGGAGCAGGCCGTGTTCGCCCGTCACGGTAGGGCTTCCTCGGGAACATTCCCGCGGGTGCGGGAAGCAGAGCAGTGCGACCAGGGTCTCAAGTCGGCGTCCGGGAACATCCGCGCGGGTGCGGGGAGCATGTGAGGGCGGCCGCGCCAGCGGTGATGCGGTCGGGAACATCCCCGCGGGCGCGGGGTGCACGTGCCGACCGGGTCGGGCCAGGCCGCCGCGGCGGAAACATCCCCGCGGGTGCGGGGAGCAGTGTCGGCTTTCCGGCCACAGGGTGGCCGACCGGGGAACATCCCCGCGGGTGCGGGGAGCACTTCCACGTTTGCGTAAAAAATGGCTTCAGCGCGGGACCATCCCCGCGGGTGCGGGGAGCAGTCGGGGCCGACCAGGACCTGCGCACGGTAGGAGGGAACATCCCCGCGGGCGCGGGGAGCAGGGCCTCTCCCACCGGTTCAAGGCGATCTCCGGGGGACCATCCCCGCGGGCGCGGGGAGCAGTTTCTCGGCATCCGTGACGTCAGACAACACTCGGGACCATCCCCGCGGGCGCGAGGAGCAGCCGTCGTTCCTGAAAAGGCAGCCCTGGGTGATGGGACCATCCCTGCGGGCGCGGGGAGAAGGACATGAGGTTGTCCATCACGTCCCGACGCACGGGACATCCCCGCGGGTGCGGGGAGCAGCAGCGGGCTTCGTGGTCCAGCTGGCGGGCATCGGGAACATCCCTGCGGACGTGGGGAAGTAGTGCGCGGTGAAGCAGCCCAACGGGCAGACCATGGGAACATCCCCGCGGGTGCGGGGAGCAGGAGACGAGGATCCGATCCCCGTCCAACTGGAGGGGAACATCCTCGCGGGTGCGGGGAGCAGCGACGACTACCACCATGCGCTTGCGGACCAGAATGGATCATCCCCGCGGGTACGGTGAGTAGTGGGGCGGGACCTGCGCGCCCTCGGGGCCGAAGGGAACGTCCCCGCGTATGCGGGGAACAGCCGATCTACAGGGCAGGCTCTCTGCCGAACAGCGGAACATCCCCGCGGGTGTGGGGAGCAGTGGCGCGGCTTGCGGGGTTGTGGCGTGGGTGGTGTGGTTTTCGTGAGTTCGGCGGATTCCGGGAAAGGGCCTTTTTCGCTTTTGCGTGTTGCTGCTGTGGTGGCAGTCGGGAAGTGCAGAGGCCATCTGTTCGGGTGTTGAGTTCTCATGGGTGGGGTCATCGGGTTCGGGGGTTTTTCGATGCATTGAGGTGGGTCATGGTGATGTCTCGGATGGTGGTGAGTGCTTCGGGGGCGAGTGTGGGCAGGATGGGGATTGTGTGGTGCCAGCCGGTGGTGGCCAGAGCGTGGTGCAGTGGTTTGAGTGCGTCTTCGTGGGCTGGAGGTGCGGCCGAGGTCGTCTTCAGGGCCAGGTGCTGGATGGTGGGGGTGAAGGGGTCTGTTTCGATCGGGTCGGGGACGGGACTGGGGCGGTGGGGGATGCGGGCGAGGTGTGATGCCACTGCGGTCAGTGCCGCCGCTCTGTGGTGCGGGGTGGCGGGGAGCATGGCGACTTGCTGGGCGGTGATGGTGTCGCGCAGGGCTGCGTGGAGTATGGCCATTGCGGTTGTGGGGAAGTGTGCGGTTCCGCGGTTTGCCATGTCTGTGGTGAGCCAGTGCAGTTGACGGCGGGGATCTTGTCCGGCACCGATGTGCAGGAATGCCTGTACGAGGACGTCCTGGGGATGCCAGGACTGCGGGTTGCTTCGTGCGGTTTGCTCTTGGGCCTTTTCCATTTCGGCGTCGAAGAACCGTTGTTGTTGGGGCGTCAGGAGGACGGTGACGGGGAGCAGTTGAGCCAGTGAGGTCAGCAGCCCTTTGCTTCGGATCGTGTGCGGGGCAGCGTCTCGGCGCTTGATCAGTGGAAGGATCAGTTCGGCCGCTGCTTCAGGGGCCTGTGTCGCGAGTTCGGTGGCGACGGCGATGCGTGCTGCTCGGTCGGCCTTTCGCCAAGCGGCCCGCTTTCCGGCATCGTCCGGCTGTCGGTTCCGTTCGATCAGGTTCACGGCGGACTGCACTTCGCCTGCGGACGCCAATGCCTGTGCGGCGTAGGCCCAGCTCGTGGTTGAAACGGCTGCGGAGGAGAGCGCATGAGACGCTGCTTGTGCGTGCTGTCGTGCTGCGGTCGGCTGGAGAGAGTCCCTGCAGGCCAGCGCCATGGCGGCGTGTACGCGTACCTGGTCGGCCGGGTGATGGGCGAGGTCGAGCAGCGGCTCGACGCTCTTGGCCGGCTGGGTACGAACGAGCGCGCCCGCCAGGTCCGGCAGCCACACCGGAACGCGGCCGTTGCCGGGGGCTGCCGCGGGGAGGAGGCCCAGTGCCTTCTCCAGGAAGTGCTCTGCTTCATGGACGGCGCACTGGTCGGCGAGGTGGAACGCTCGGTCGGCGAGTTCGGTGGCCTCGGCAAAGGCTTCGTCTTCGTTCGCGGCGGGGGCAGGTTGTCCCGGCTGCTGCGGCTGCTCGGGGGGAAGGACGCGCTGCCCGAGTTCGCGTATGCGGAGGGCTTTCTCGGGTGGTGTCCCGACGTCGGTGAGGGCCTGGGAGAGTGCGGTGAGCGTGTGCCGGAAGCCGAATTCGATATGAACGGCATCCGCCGCCCTTGGCCCTGCGTCCACGTGCAGCACACGCTCGAGGTACAGGCCTGCCGTGGCCACGAGCCGAGCGGCCTGCGCCGGTCGGGACTGTGCCACAAGTGAGGCGGCGGCTGCGAGCACGGAGACTTTCTCCAGCGTGGGCGTGGCCTCCCACACCTCCATCGTGCGGGCCAGGACCCGGTCGTGGATGCGGTCGGCGCGGTCAGGGTCTGCGGACGCAACCATCTGCCAGATCTGGATGGCGCTGGCCGCTGCGACTGCCTCGGCTGGGTCTTCGCCGGCGAGCGTCTCAGCCT
Organism: Streptomyces sp. NPDC101237; assembly: GCF_044767465.1. NCBI lineage: Bacteria > Bacillati > Actinomycetota > Actinomycetes > Kitasatosporales > Streptomycetaceae > Streptomyces > Streptomyces sp. NPDC101237. The sequence continues at coordinate 4,221 of NZ_JBIWNY010000052.1, forward strand.
GTTCCTCCAATTCGTCCAAGAGCTCGGCCGCGCAATCGGGATGGTCCGGCATCAGCATGCGGGCGGCCTGTACGCACGCCTCGTTGCGGACCGTATTCATGCCCTGGGTGGAGCGGAGCAGAGTGAGAGCGTCCTCGAACTGGCTCTGGCAGTCGCTCCCCTTACCCGGCGGGGCGGCGGCACCCTGAACTCTTGGGTCGGAGGCTCGCGTCGTCTCCAGCTGTGCCAAAGCGACTTGTGCTGCTGCGGCCGCCGCTTCGTCGGCGACGTAGCCGAGGCGGTCTGTCTCGCGCAGTGCCGCGCGCGCCCATTCTCCCGCCTCGCGTGCGGCGGCTGCGGCCTGTTCGTCACCCATGGCGTGCAGAACGCGTGCTACGCCGGCCAGATGCAGGGCCTTGTCGACGGCGCGCCCGGAGGCGGCCGCCAGGGCGCGGGCCCGATGGGCATCGCCGAGCCGGGCGACGGTCCGTACCACGGGGGCGGGCAGCGGCCGTACGTGCGTCAGCAGCATCTCCCGAGAAGCGGCAGCCGCGGCCTGGTTCAGCAGTGGGGAAGGGTCCGGGACGGATGCAGCGATGAGGTCAAGTTGGGCGAGAGCGACGTCTGCTCCGGAGTTCTGGATGAGGCGGAGCTGACGGTGAGGGTCGCAGACCAGGGCCGTGAGTTCCTTAATGTCTCCGGTTTCGTGCACCAGACGGGTGTAGCCGGTGAGGAGGTAGTTCGGGGTCTCCTCGGGCCACGCCGCGCCCTGGTACTGCCGGGCCCAGCGGTGCAGATCGTTGGCACGTTCGGCGAGGAAGCGATTGCCCAGGGAGTCGAACGCGGCTTTGTGCAGTTCGGCATGGGCCAGTACGAATGTCTGCCGGCCGGCTGCTGCCTCCACTTCGGTCTGTACATCCAGGTGGAGGCGGTCGGTGCGTGTGGGTGTCATGGAGCGGCCGGCCACGGTGCTGAGCTTGACCCGTACGTCGTGTGGTGCGATGTCGAGGAGGTCGCTGAGGTCTGTGCCGGTCAGGGCGCCTCTTGCTGCGACGAGCAGTCCCAGGAGGCGCCGACCGATGTCGCGGTCGTCGAGAAGGGCGTGGAGTTCCACGAGGGCGGTGTCCCGGATGACCCGTGCCGCGGCAGAGTCGGTCAGCCGCCGGACGATGGAGGGGTCCCGCAGGGGATGGTCCGGTGCGAGCTTCACCGGAACGCGGGGGTGGGGGCGTCCGGTGACGATGACGCGCATTCCGTGCGGGGGTGCTTTCGGTAGCAGTCCGACGATGCCCGCGCCTTCCTGGCCGGCGTCCGCGTCTTCGTCGAGCCCGTCGACGATCAGGATCAGGCGCCGATGGCGCTCCGCGCATTCACGAGCCGCTGCTGCGTACAACGGGTCGAGCGTCGGTCGTTTCCGGTCGACCGCCGGGCGTCGCCTGCTTCCTGTCGCACCGGCCATCTGCTTGCTGAGGTCCCGGACGAAATCGTCGCGGCGGTCGGTGCCCAGGCGGCCTGAGATGATGTGATGCGCGACGTCCACCCCGGCAGGCAGGTGCCGGGCGGCGAACCAGGCCACGAGAGCGGTTTTACCTGCCCAGGGGCCCGCTTGCCACCACATGTATGCGGGGGCACCGTCGGGAGCTGTGACGAATGCCTTCAGTTCGGCCACCTCCTGCTCCCGCTCTTCGAGGTCGCCGGGCAGGACGTCCAGGAGGGCCGGGGACGGTCCTCCCAGCAGGCGGCCTCGGGAAGCCGCGTGGACGCGGGGGCCGTGGCCGCCCTGTCCACTTGTACTGACGTCTTGGGCGGTCCTCAGCCGACGGCCCCAGGTACCGGGGGCAGTGCGGGTGTGCCCCGGTGTGCGGCTGGCCGCCCGATTCTCCAGGAACGGGATGAGCACCTGCATGACGTACTCGATGTGACGTGCTTTCTGCGGGGGATTCTTGTTGAACCAGTCAGAGAGGTTTGACTTGGCCACGGTGTAGCCGGCCTGCACGGCGAGTTGCATCAGCCGTGTGTACGTGAACTCATCACCACCGCCCGCTGCTTGGTAGAGCGCCTTGAGGTCGGCCATGAACGTCGGCAACTGTTGGGTATCGTCTTGTCCGCTCTGTGCGGAAGACTTCTCCGGACACATCTTCATCTCCTCTCTGACCTGCGTGGATAGCGCTGGACAGCTTGTGCGGACTTCGCCGGACGCTGTCCTGGAGGCGGATATCTAGGGGGCCGCGCCCGGGGGAGAAGGCCACTGGGCGGTGATCCCGAGGGGGATGCACGTGTCTGTTCTGCTGCCTGTCCTGGAGTCCGTGCTCAGGGACGCCACCACGGTTTCCGCCGCGACTGGTCTGATGTATGCCGGGTCCGTTGTCATGGTGGCGGCTTCTTCTGTTCTCTTCCGCAATCCACAGCGTCGGAGTGATGCCCGCGCGACGTTGAGGATCCTGATGCGGCGCGGAGAGAAGCGCTGACACCGGTGGACCTGGCCCCGGCGGGGTCTTTGGCCCTACTCTCGGCCCCTGTTGGGGTTGCCCGCGGCTGCGGGGATGGCCCCCGTTAGGAGCAGAGCCTCCTTGTTCTCCCGCGTGCGCGGGGATGTCTTGCACTGATGACCTGACCTGATCGAGGTCTGGTTCATGGCAGTGGGGGCGACGTGTGGTGGGGGCCGGATTGTTGTCCGGCCCCCACCGGCGTGTTCCGCCGGGATCGTCAGCGGGTGAGGATCAGTCCGCAACTGTAGGCGCGGGCGTGGCCCAGGCCGTTCGACAGGACGCTGACGAGGGTTTCCGCGTCAGTGACGGTGAGGGAGCCGCGGATCTCGGCGCGTCCGATGCGGACCGGCTTGCTGCGGTGAGTACTGGACACCGTCGGCAGCATCCGGATTCCGAGGGTGTCGGGGTTGGCGGTGGCGCCGATGCGGGCGACGCCGTCCTCGGCGTTCGCCGGTTCCCCGTCGGCCTGGAAGCGACGCGAGAACCACTTCTTCACGTGCTCGGGCGTCGTGTGAGCGCTGCGGGTGCCACGGGCCTTGTCCGGGGCAGGTTTGCCCGACGGCTTGCTGCGGGTTGGATTGACGACCGTGCGAAAGCCCAAGACTTCGCCTGCCTTGAAGGTACGGTCGACAGTGATGATGTGCGGTGCAGCGGTGAAGGCCCCGCGCGGGATGCGGGACCAGTCACCCGGGACCCTGGACTGCACGACCAGGACGAGTGCCGCCGCCTTCAGGTCCACCGACCACGTCGACAGGACACCCATCTGAGCGCGGGCATCGAGGTCACCGCTCTCGACCCAGCCACGGAAGCCGCTCATGACGGTGCGGTGCATTTCCTGGGCGTCGACCAGGGACTTGGCTACGAGAGGATGACGGGCGTCCAGAGACAGGACGGAGTGGGTGGCGACGAAGCGGGCTGCCGAGGCCCGTGTGGTGTTCACGGGATGATGTCCCATCCGGTTGCCGTCGGTGCGATGGTGATGCGTGTACGGGTCTCCCAGCGTGTGACGTGAGCCCGGTGGGCCGGGTCGAAGCTGACCGGCTGGTCGTTCACTTGCAACGCACCGCGAGTGCCCGACGGCGCCTGGATCCACGCCAAGGGGCGTCGGCCCGAGGCGTCGGGTCCGTCCGGTCCCGGAAGCAGGCGCTTGGCGGCGAATACGGTGGCGATCGTGCCGGGGAGGATCTCCGCAGCCAGGGTGCCGGAGGGCGGGCACGACTTCCGGCCGAGCCACAGCAGCCGCTTCGGATGTTCCAGGGCGTAGGAGATTTCCTCCAGCAGCACCCGGTTCTGGTGCTCGAGTCCTACGACGAATGCCGCGTCCGACAAGTACCAGCGCTCAGTGATCATCGCCGAACGCGATAGCTCCGCCGAGACGAGGGTCCCGGAGACGGAGTCAGCCGTGATCTTCTTCGGCGCCCCGTACCAGCCTGCCAGCTCGTGATGTCCGAAGCCCGGCCCTTCAGCCGCTTCCAGACTCGTGGCGATGGCCGCGGCACGCCGGTGGTCGGTGATGACGTCCCGGGGTCGCAACGGGAACCGGCCCGCGCCGACCGTGTGGTAGTCCCGCACCGGGGTGCCCGGGTGGTCGGCGCGGACGCCGAAGACCAGCGCAGCGAGGTCGCCCAGGGGGGCGGTCCGCTCCCGGCCGAGAGCCGCCGCGCACAGGCCGATGATCGCCGACTTGGTGGGGCGGGCATGGCTGTCGCGGTAGGAGAACCGGGACGCCACCCCCCAGGACTGCAAGGGTGCGGCGAGTCGCACGAGCAGAACGTGCCTGCTCACGCCGTCAGCTCCTCGGGGGAGGCCACGGTCACCACACCGGTGTCCTCGAGGGTGCCGATGAGTTCGTCGATCTGCGGATCGTAGGTGAGGACACGGCCAGCCTCGATATCGGGCCGGCGACGGCTGACGAACACGTGGTGCCTCAGCAGCCGCTTCACCGCGGCCGGACCGGCAGGGCCCTCGCCGTCCTTGTCCACGGGGTTCTCGTCGATGGGGGCCTGGAACGCGGCCGCGTAGTTGTAGGGGCGCTCGCCCTCGAAGGCCAGGACCAGAGCAGGCAGCGAGCCGGTGGAGGCGGTCGAGTTCTTCTTCGCTTCGGGGAAGGCGTCGACGAAGGCGGTGACGAACTCGGCTTCGGCCGCGACGGACGCCTCTTCGGCCTCCTGAGCGGTCATTCCGGCCGCTTGGAGGTTCCTGCGCAGCTGCAGGCGGTCGAGCACCGCGTGCCGGTAGAAGGTGCCGGTGATCAGGGACTGGTAGCCGGTCATGCCGGCACCGGCGTCGTCCGCCGCGTCGAGGAAGTCCAGCGCGTTTTTCTTGCGGTCGAGCTTCGCGTCGTCTGCCGCGGCGTAGAAGTCGTCAACCTGTTCCGCTTCGTGCACGGTGAAGGCGTGGCTGCTCTGGACGGCGCCATCGACGTTCGGGGAGTCCGCGATCTCTGCGAGGAAGCGTCCGTAAAGGGCGATGTCGATGGCGTCGCGCGGGGCGAGCGCAGTGAGGACCGCTGCGCGGGTGGCGCTGGGGAGCGCAGGCAGCTTGGCCTCGGTGCCCTCGCTCGCGTTCGACTCTTGCTGCCCGGAGTTCTTGCGGGTGCTCTTCTTCGCCTTGGCCGCGGCTGCCGCAGTCTGCGCTGCCAAGTACTCCTCGGTCCAGGAACGGACTGTCTCGGCCTGCTCGTTGATGTGGGCGGCGATGCGTGTGCCCGCGTCTGCGGGGGCGAACAGCAGCACCTTGGTAAGATTCGCAACCGTCTTCTTGGCGGTGTCACCGAACTTCGGGCCGGTGGCCTCGATCACGGCGCGTGCGGTGCGGACGGCTTCGTCCGCTTCCCATCCATGCTCGGAGGTGAGGGCGCGCGCGGTGATCAGCGCCCACTCACGGGTTCGGACGCCGGTGCTGCGGCCGGCCAGGGCGCCGAGGCCCGCGTTGGCCCGGTTCCGGGTGTGGACGCGCTCGGCCCTGCGCCGTGCCTGACTCGTGATCATGTGGCGTTCGGTGCCACCGTAGACGATCGACTTGGGCGCCCCGTTCTCGTCACGCACGGGTAGAACGGCCACCAGGGTCTCCAGGAGGTGCAGGGAAAGAAACTGGCGACCGGTGGACGAGGTGTTGGGGGTCACGTGGTGGAGTCCTTCTCGAGAGAGGCGGTGGCAGTTGAGGGGGCGGGCCGGCTGGCGGGGATCTTGGCGGGAGGCATGTGGAAGGCCACGCCCCACTCGTACGGAACGCGGGCTTTGCGGTCGTGCCACCGGGCCAGATCGTCGACGAGGCGTGCCCACGACGGCGGCTGCTGCTCACAGGCCCGCAGGCGGGCGACAGCGTGCTGCAGGTGCCGCCACGGAATGCGACGACTGGACACGATGCGGTCGACGAGTCGAGCCGCGCCCGGGTCGTCCGGCCCGCGTCCGGATCCACTGCCGATGCGGCGGGCTGCCTCGCCCAGGCTGCCGTACCCGAAAGCGGGCTTCGACCGCCCTTGGTGGTAGACCGCGAACATGAATGCGACTTGAAGGTAGACCTCACGCTGGGCGTCGGTGGGACTGTGCCACAGAGCCTGGAAGTGAGGCTTCTTCTGGACGCGGGGGCGCCGGAGTTCGGCGAGACTTGTGTAGTCGTGGTTGTGGACGAGGCTGGCGAGCCAGGTCGTGAGCGCGATGCTTCTCTCACTGACATCGGTTTCCGCACCGGTACTGGTGGTCATGAGGTCTCCCTCCAAAGTTCGGCCGGGGCCTTCGCCGTAGCCAGCTCGTCATCGAAGCGCCTCAACGCGGCGGCCCGGGCCTTTGCACCCTGCGAGTTCCTGGGCAGAGGGTCGAGGCGTTCGGTGAGGAACCTGCGGGCAGCGGTGGCGACGCTGGCCGCGTACTCGTGAAGACAGGCGTGGACGTCCTCTCCCAGCGTGGTTTCCTCCATCAGCAGGTCGAACGACTCTTGCGTGGCGGCCCAGTGGTGTTCACGGGCGTCAAAGCGTGCGATCTGGGCGCTCTTATCGGTCGGCTTGGGGTTCGGGTACGCCACGGTCCAGGCCGCGTACGCCGCCTTGGACAAGGCGGCCGCCACGAACTCGGCGATGTCCGAACCGCGGTAGGAGGCTAGGTACAGCTTTGCCTCCAGGCCGGGGGCGAACGGGAAGGTCCCGTCGACCCATTTGATGGCCGTCGTCTGCTTGGCCACGAGCCCGACCGTCCACAGGTCAATGAGTCGCGCGGGCTGTTGACCGGGCTCGGGAGCGACATCCTCGGCCGGGAAGAGCGCGAGTCTCCGGTACAGCGTGCCGCCATCGTTGCCGCCCGCCTCGGAACGTGCCTCGGCCACGGCCGCGTACAGGGCGTGGGCCTCCCGCCAGACGGCCCGGGACGCCGAAGCCCACAGCGGTTTGCTGGTGCCGTCAGCCTTCTTGACGTAGACGGCGTCCTGCAGATGCTCATCCGTCAGCGCCAGCAGCTCACCCGCGCCGAGCAGCACCCGGTCCACATGGTCCCCTGCGCGGGTTGGACGGAGCAGGATCGACCGACCGAGATAGCTGTGCAGATCGGCCGGACCGGCGACCGGACGACCGCTCGGTTTGGCATTGAATCCGCGACGCTCCTGACCAGCCGTCCAGGAGCGGTTCAACTCCCCTGGCGGCCCGGGAACCGGAGCCAGGTTGAGGCGCAGCGTCTCGCCGAGACTGGCGCCGAGAGCGATCACCCGGATCCGGGTGCCGAGCCGGCCGGCGGCGAGGTTGGTGATGGTGGCACCCAACGTTTCCTTGCCAGAGATCCTGGCACGTCCGGCCGGACCGTACACATGCTGAGTGAGCATGGCCCGGAACGCCTGGGCGACGGGGAGCGGAGTGGGGTGCTCCAAGTGGTGATGGTCGAAGAACTGGTTGTAGTCCCCGACTTGCTCGATCACCAGCTGCGCCAGCCCTGTCCCGTGCTCATCGAGAAACGGAGCGAGCAAAGCGTTCTGCCCCAAGGGCTCCATAGGATGAAACAGATCCCAGATCTCGTCTTCGGGGCGCTGGGTGAGCCACTCCGCAGCAGGCCGGAGCGTGTCTTTCTGATCCACCCAGGCAGGCCACTGCGCGACTGACCTCGGATACGTGCCGGAGGCATAGCAGATGGCCAGCAGAAACTCGATGACCGCGACCTTCTCGCCCGGCGTGCCGCTTTCCACGCTGCGCACGTCATCAGCATCGTGGAGCAGCTCCACCAGACTCATATCTACGAGCCGGTCCTCAAGGGTCAGCACCGGGATACAGGGAGACTCCCGGGGGTCCCAGCGGGGGCGCACGCCCCTGTCACGTAGGGCACTTAATTCAGCCACACTCCAGCCCAGCTCTCTCTTACTCTTAACGGTTGCCAGCTTGAACGGGGCCAGACGCTAGCAGTCCGAAGTACCTGAAACGACGGGTTCTGCGAATCTTCTGTCAACGGCCAGTTGGCTGGGCAGACCCAGCGGCGGCGTTACGGCAGAAGCTGTTGAGTGTAAAAATGCCCTACACCTGCGTTAGCGCTGCTATGTCGAAACCAGTGAAATTGCTTCAAAGCGACCTGTTTCCGTGACAAAGTCGCAGGTCACGAATTGCGCTCCCCGCGGCCGCAGGGATGGCCCCAACCTCCTGCACCTCAGGAAACGGCAGTTCCTGTACTCCCCGTGCCCGCGGGGAGGTGCCCCATTTGCTCAGCACGCCGACGGAACTGCTCTCCGCTCCCGCGGGGATAATCCCCCTTCCCGCCTGTGCTCGGCCTTGCTGCCTGCTCCCTGCGCCTGCGGTGATGTTCCCTACGTGGTCCCCGCAACGGCGACCCGCATGCCTGCTCCCCGCCCCGCGGGGATGCTCCCGCCTCCGCGACGCCATCGCCGAGGGAACGCCCTGCTCCCCGTGCCGGCGGGGATTGTCCTCAGGTCACGATCGGCGGCCTGGAGGGCGACGACTGCGTACCGTACCCAGTGCGGGGAGCAGGTCACCAGCACCAAGGCGAGCCTGCTGCTCGCGGGACCATCCCCGCGGGCGCGGGGAGCAGACTTGCTGAACTGGGCGGTTCCGGCTCGCCGGCCGCCACTCACGCTCCTCGGATCCGTCCACGTCGACCGCAGCGATCCGTCGGGCCGCGCCCATCAGGTCGGCGAAGTCGTCGTTGAGAACAGCCTTGGAATGCGCCAACTGCACCGGATAGCGCATTCCCTCGGGGGCCGGCAGGCGGTTGAGCCAGTCCAGCAGACGGGGAAACATCGCGTTACCGGTGGCCATCGTCGGCAGCGCGAAGAACACCCCGCCCGCCCCACACCGCGACGCAAGGATCTCCACAGCGGCGAGCGCGGCCTCCGTCTTCCCCTCTCTCATCGGCGCCTCGATCACCATCAGCCCAGGCTCGTGCATACCCCGGGCCAGTTCTACAGCCGCCTCCTGCACCGGCCGGACCTTCGCCGCTGGCGGAAGGTCGAACCGGGACGCGAACAGTTCCTGCACATCTGCGACCGGTTCTTCGGCATGCCATGGACCCGGCAGGTCCAGTCCGCGCCAGGCGGCCGCGATGCGCTCTCGGCCCGTGCGGGGTACGTCCTCAGGAAAATAGGGGAAGAGGCCGGGATTGCTGGCGATCCAGTCGGAGACGATGACCAGCGCAGAAAGCAGCACCTGTACTGGTTGCGGCAGCTTCACACCCTGCCAGGCCACCAGACACTCGCGGACGCCGAACTCATCCGCGCACGCGTCGAGCAGCTCCTCCTGCACCCGCCTCCACAGCGCCCCGCTCGACCCATGCGTGCGCAGCAGGTCAGGGTGATGGTCAAGCGCCTGGATCTGGCCGTGCTCGGGCGGCACCCCATGATGCCCACCCACCACCACCGTGAACTGCCCGGCCTGCTTGACCGTCCAGCCGTACCGCGCCTCCAGCCATTCCCCCAGCAGCACCTGTCCGGCCAGCCCGTGCGGCGCGAGCCGCCGGTCCGCGCCCATCGCCTGCCGGGAGCGCATCTCAAGCCCATGTCCACGCATGTTCTGCGCCAACTGCTCGACCTGGCAGGCGAACGCCGGCGTCGCCTTACCGATGTCGTGCACACCGGCCAGCCACACCACCAGCCGGCGCGCATCCGCCTCCCCACCAGGCAGCGCATCAGCGATCAATCTCCGCACGGACAGCGGCAGCCACTCGTCCCACAAACGCCCGGCTACGGCAGCACTGTCTTCCATATGCCGCCACAACGGCAGCCACCGGTCGGAATCACGCTCGTGCTTGGCCCACACGCTCAACGCCGGCCTGGCCAACCGGACATGAAGCCCCATAGGGGCGTCCCCCTCGCCTCTCATGCCAGATACATACAGGACATATGTGAATCGTGAAGTCAATATGAAGAAACCGAGAAGGCTCTGCCGCCGGGTCGAGCCGAGCCGCAGGTGTCGATACGGGGACAACCCTTAAGGTTGAGGTCCCCACCGGCCATCCCAGCAAGACCCCGAAGGGGCGGTAAGTACCTTTTGCCGGACTCGCTGAAACTCATGGAAACCACGGCCCCTGTGCCGTAAACCCGCAGGTCGCACAGTCTGCTCCCCGCGCCCGCGGGGATGGTCCCCCGCCGCCGGATTCCCACACCTCGACGCCGACCTGCTCCCCGCGCCCGCGGGGATGGTCCCACGGCCACACCTGCCGCCACCCCAAGTGCGCCCTGCTCCCCGCGCCCGCGGGGATGGTCCCGGTCCGGGCCAGATGACGGGGACGATCTCGCCCTGCTCCCCGCGCCCGCGGGGATGGTCCCTACTGGAACTCGCTGGGCTACTGGGCGAACCCCTGCTCCCCGCGCCCGCGGGGATGGTCCCAAGCGGGGCATCACCATCCGGCTCGCGATCAACTGCTCCCCGCGCCCGCGGGGATGGTCCCCTGGGCAAGCCCATGCCGACTGCGGCGGAGATCTGCTCCCCGCGCCCGCGGGGATGGTCCCGGGCCTCCTTCTACTTCGACTTCGTGGTGAACCTGCTCCCCGCGCCCGCGGGGATGGTCCCCACCAGACCCTGGAACACATCGAGCGGATCCTCTGCTCCCCGCGCCCGCGGGGATGGTCCCGGCTTCCTGGATGCGTGCGACAAGGTCGGTGTCTGCTTCCCGCGCCCGCGGGGATGGTCCCGCGATGGGGAGGTACCACTCCAGCTCGACCGGCTGCTCCCCGCGCCCGCGGGGATGGTCCCGCCTCGGGACGGCGAAGCCGCATCAGATCGGGACTGCTCCCCGCGCCCGCGGGGATGGTCCCTCCGCCGTCATCAACGTCTCCAGCGCCAACTCCTGCTCCCCGCGCCCGCGGGGATGGTCCCTACTCGCTCGTTGAGGTACCTGGTGAGATTCCCTGCTCCCCGCGCCCGCGGGGATGGTCCCTCATTCCGGGATCTCGATTCCGTTGTCTCGGCCTGCTCCCCGCGCCCGCGGGGATGGTCCCTCGTCACGCGGACACTGTTCCGGCGGTCGGTTCTGCTCCCCGCGCCTGCGGGGATGGTCCCTGCGGGAACATCGGCGCGAGCTGCGCGAACAGCTGCTCCCCGCGCCCGCGGGGATGGTCCCGCGTCCAGTCGCGCTCCTGGCAGGGCGGCACATGGCGCGACGCCGATCCGAGCGTTTCCCGGTACTGGGACGACTCCGACGACGACGTCCTCACCGCGGCCTGGCGCGCCGGCCTGCCCGCACGGTCGGCTGCGCAGTAGCTGGTCCTGGCCGGGCGACAGACAGCAGCACGGTGTCGGCGACACTGGGGGAAAGCTGCTCGACCTGGAGGAGGTGGAGTCGATGAGTGTTGCGACCGATCACACCGGGCGCTGGACCGTCGCGGACGTCCTGGCGCTGCCCGAGGACCGGACGACCCGCTATGAGCTGTTCGGAGAGTCCCTGGTGATGTCGCCCGCGCCCGGAGTCCGTCACCAGCGGGCGTCCTTCCGCCTCCACGTCATCCTCGACGCCGCGGCCCGCGCGGCCGGCGCCCCGGTGGAGGTTCTGGAAGCTATCAACGTCGTGCTGCCCTCCGGCCTGGTCGTGCCGGGCCTGGTCGTCACCGACGCCGGCGCCACTGCCGAGGACACCGTCAGTGTGGACGCCGACGCCGTCCAGCTCGTGGTCGAACTCGTCTCCCCCGGCAACGAGACCATGGACCGCAATTTCAAGCCCCTGCTCTACGCCGAAGCCGCCATCCTGCACTTCTGGCGCCTGGAGTTCGAACCCGCCCCACGCCTGATCGTCGGTGAACTCCACGGCGGCCGGTACACCGAAACGATCACCGCACTCGCCGGGACCACCACCCAGATCCACACCCCTTTCCCGGTCAGCATCGACCCGGCCGGACTTGCTTGCCAGTAACAGGCGCAGCACACACTCTTACAACGCCTAACATAATGGGCTCTGCGGGCTGATCTACAGAGATCCCGGGTCGCCGTCGGCCATGAACCCCGTCAGGGATTTCTCCAGCAGTTCCAGAAATTGCCGCAGGTCGTCGGCTACCTTGTCGAGTTCCGGTTCGTCCAGTGATGCCGTCCGCGTCCGATGAACCGACCCGTCAGGGCCCACGACGTAGGACAGGCCGCCGCCGTTCGAGCCGATGGCCACCATCTGGTCCACGCCAGCATCGACAGGGCCGTGCTCCTGGAGTCGCATAAGGACGTCGCTTGCCGAGTCGAGGAAGTATCCGTTGCCGACGTCTGCCCAGGTCGCGTCGCCGATGCTGTCATAGATAGTGACCAGGTCCGCTGGGATGAGGTCCGCTTGGGCAAGCGCGCGAGCCGCGGTTTGATCGTCGCGGCTGGCAGGCCGGACCTCGTTGGTGCCGGGAGGAAAGCCGTGCCGACGCTCGAACTCGCCTGTCATCGCCGCAAGGACCCCGGAGACTCTGCCCGTCCACGAGGCCAACCAGGCGGGTGAAAGGGAACGATCACTCATGAGGCCGGATCATGGCATGACCCCGCGTGGGAGACGGTCCCGCCCGTCGGCATCGAGAGCGGACGCGGACTCGGCGTCCTGGACGAGGCCCCAGAGCGGGCCTCATCACTTCACCTCCGCTTCCTCAGCAGTGAGCGCAAAGCCGACAGGCAGCTTGGTTGTCTCTTCTGCGACGGCTGACTTGAGCTGCTCGGGCAGCAGACCCCTGGCCTCCGACAGGTTGGCACCCTCCAGGCTGGCCGCCGTGAGCTTCGCGTGCTTCAGGTAGGCGTCGGTGAATACCGTCCCCTGCAGGTTGGCGTCCGTGAGGTCCGCCCTGGTCAGGGTGGCACCCGTCAGCATTGCTTCGTCCAGGTGGGCGTACGTGAGGTCCGCTCCGGTCAGGTTGGCCCCCGTTAGTATCGCCCTGGTCAGGACGGCCCCTGCGAGATCCGCCCCGCACAGGTTGGCGTTCGTGAGCGTCGCTTCATACAGGCTGACGTCCGTGAGATTCGCCCCGCGCAGGTGGGCCCCCGTGAGCGTCGCCTCATTAAGGTCGGCGTTCGTGAGTATTGCCCCGCGCAGGCTGGCCCTCGTGAGCGTCGCCCCTGCCAAGTCGGCGTTAGTGAGTGTCGCCCTCATCAGGTTGGCGTCGGTGAGGTCGGCTTCCCTGAAGCGGGCGCCGGCGAGGTGGAGGCCGCGGAGGTCGAGTTGTTCGCGAGGGTCAACATGGGGGCGCGACTCGGCTCGAGTAAGAGCCGTGAGAGCTGCCTGCACGTCGGCAGCAGGCTCATCAGGCAGCTCGCTGCCGTCCAGGCCGGAACTGTCGGGAGCGCTGTTGCCTGAATCAGTGGCGGGGCGCGCTCTCGGTGCGCGGTCACGGATGAAGTGGCCAAGAACGCGGGCGGCATCCGTGGCTACCTGCTCAGGGGCGTCCTGGACGATTTGTTCCAGGGCGAGGATGCCACCGATACGGACGTAGATCTCTTGCGAGCCGAGCCGCTCCAGGGCCTTGGTGAAGCGGTCGGTGATCTGCCCGCGGCGGGTGAGCCGGTACGTGCGGGCGGTGTAGAGCAGAGCGACGCCGGCACCGAGGGCGGCGGTGAGCGCCACCACCGCGGTACGCAGCCCCGTGACAAGAGCAGCAGACCCCTTGCCGAGTTCTCTCTTGTCGATGTACTTGCCGTCGATCACGTACGGCCCTTTCCACAGCAACCAGGGCAGCCCGACCAGCAACAGCGCCGCCCCGGCTGCGATGGCAGCCCAGACGCACCAGAGCCGGGCTCGCTCCACTAGGCGGGCACGTATCCTGCGCTGCTCCAGCGCGGTCCTGTGTGCCAAGACCGAGCGCCGTTGCTGACGGCGCCTCTGGAGGGCCCGTACTGGGTGTGGTGTCCTCATGCCCCATATATGCCGGTACAGGGACGGTCGGTTGCAGTCGCCCGTACACAGACGAGGCCGGCACCCAATCTGCGCGAGCTGATGCGCGTCGCGGGGAAGGGGTGCTGTCAGCGGGTTCTGCCAGGGTGTGCGTCGTGGACGAACTGGTGGAGCGTGTCGATGAGCAAGATCATGCGCTGGGAGTAGTGGTCAGCCGCCGGCAGGCCATCCGGGAGAGGTGGCTGCACCGGGTCGCCGTGACGGTGTGCCGTGATGAGCATGAGCGGATCCTCGTCCACCGGCGGTCGGAGCAGCTGTCGCGTTTCCCCGGGTACTACGAGGTCCTGGTCGGTGGCGCCGTGGGTGCCGGCGAGTCCTACGAACAGGCCGCCGCGCGGGAGCTGGCCGAAGAACTCGGCATTCGTGCGCTGCCACACATGCTGTTCACTTTCCTCAACCGCAGCGGTCTGAGCCCTCACTGGCTCGGCGTGCACGAAGCCGTGATGCCGCAGGCCGTAGTCCCCGATCCCAGTGAAATCGCCTGGCACGGCTGGCTGACCGAGCCGGAGCTACGCTCCGCCCTGGCCAGGTGGCGCTTTACGCCGGACAGCCACGAAGCCCTCAGCCGGTATCACGCGTTCCGAACCACACAATCCTGACCACGCCAGAGACGCCCGACTCCGGCGCGCCCGGATCGCGTTCTCCGACGCCGGCGCCAAGCAGCTGGAGAGCATCATCAGCGAGGCGGATTTCCATGCCTTGGACCGTGCCCTGGTCGTCATCTCCGTCGATCCCGACGCTGGCGAGCCGATCCCCGGCGATACCGCCGACCCCCAGCTGCGCCAGTACACCGACGACGTCGAAGCCGTCCGGATCCTGTACTTCGTAACCGGCCCTGCGCACCGTCGTGGTCGTCGCCTACATCGAAGTCTGACCCGGAGGCGGGCGCGGGGCCGGATCGGTGGCTACGCGAAACCCGGCCGGTGAGCTCCTGGGCGGACGATGACCCACGGGCGACAGGGGGGTCTGTTCGTGGACCGCCCTGCCGCCCCATCGCCGGTAGGCTGCCCCCAGTCGAAGCCGGGGGCAGCGCGGCGTGGCAGTGCCCGTCGTTACGTGCGCCAACACGTCGCCGGGCACCCTGAGCCCCAGGGATCCTGTTTTTGGTTGCACCCAGTAGGCAGGACGCCCCGTGTCCTCTCGGTGGACTCAGTTGCGTTTCCCAGGGTGCATCGCGGCAGCATACCGACGCAAAAATGACTGGCACGCCGCTGAACTAAAACCGTTGCTCAGGAGTGCTGGCCCGTGACCCGGAGCGACGTAACGTCCCCGAGTACCGGTGGGTTGACCACGCGGAGCGGTGAACCTGCGCTTACGGAGCGCACATGGACAGATACAGAGCACCCTGTCCCTCCGGCGCGGTTCTGAACAAAACGTGCCCTACTTGACCGTTCTGTGGTGATAGGTGGATTTGGTGCTGGCATTGGCGTGCTACCCCACCTGGGATCCTTGTTGTGCCCGTGGAGAAGGTGGCGCCAACTGCCCTCTCGCAGTCGCGGGTTGCACCCAGTAGGCGGAGGGCGTTGCCGCAGGTGACGTCCTCCCTCGCTCTTTGTGAGGGACCCCAAGTGAGCACGAACCGCGACATCGTCGTCGCCGCCCGCACCATCCCCGACACCGTCGGGAACACCTCTACCGCCGAGACGAACGTGACGAACCCGGTCCCGCTCCCGGCGCGCATCACCCTCGCGCACACCCTGCCGATCACCGTCTTCCCGGTCTGTGGCGTGGCGCTGAGTCTGGCCGGCCACCTGCCCACCGGCCAGATCCTCGAACTCCTCTCCGGCTGCGGTGCCATCGGTGCCGGCGCCGTTGCGGTGATTACCGGCGGCCGCCACCTCGGTGCTGCCGCTGGCCGCGCCGCACGCGCCGCCTTCGACAAGAACGCCGGCTGAGAGGGGGCGGCGACCATGGGACGCAACCGCAAGCCCATCAGCACCGACAACCCCTACACGATGCGCCTGGCGACCATGCTCCGGGACGACCTCCTGGACTCGGCCAAGCTGACTTTCGAGGAGCTCGCCCAGCGCACCAAGAAGCGGGAGGGCATCGAGACCATCTCCCGCGTCACCCTCCAACGTGCGGCCTCCGGCACCTACCTACCCAAGGAGAAGACCATCGTGGCCTTCGCTGTGGGCTGTGGGTTCCCCGAGTCCACGGAGATCCTCCTGCGCCTGCGCACACGCGCCCGGATCCACGAGCGCGGCATCCTGCCCGAGTTCGGCCCGATTCCGCACCCCACCCTGATTAGCGACTGGCGCGACCTCAGCCGCTCCATCGAGTATCTCTACGAAGCCGCCGGCGCCCCCCCGTTCCGCGAGATCAGGGACAAGAGCGGCAACCCCCACGCTCTCTCCGTCAGCAGCCTGCGCCGGATCATCCTGCGCATCACCAAGCCCGTCGATGAACAGCAGCTGCTCGCCATCATCCACGGGTGCGGTGTGACCGACCAGGACCCCCTGTGGCGCGCCGCATGGGCCAAGGTCACCAGCACCACCGCCGGCAGCCCCGGAGAGACCGACGCGCCCCTGAACCGCCTGCTGAAACGCATGAACCGCACCAGCAAGCAGCTGACGCCGCTCTACAGGCCCATGACACGGCCCTCCGTGTACGAGGTGGTCCAGATGATGGAGGAACAGTCGAAAGACGGCGAGACTCCAAGAATCTCTCTCCTGGTACAAGGAAAAAATGGCACCAGAATGATGTTCGGTGACGATCTCGCTGCCAGTTGATTTACCGAATGGGCCCGAACCGCATGGTTCGGGCCCATTCGATTTACTGGAATTAAAAACCGAATGCCGGCAGTAGGTTGCACGCATTGAACGGGAAAGACGTACGGTCCTGAGTCGGGGGTATGGCTGCTCCCCGCGCCCGCGGGGATGGTCCCGATGTCAACCGACAGGGCCTCGGCGGGATGATCTGCTCCCCGCGCCCGCGGGGATGGTCCCGCACAGCACGCACGGCTGAGGTGCGGCAAGCACTGCTCCCCGCGCCCGCGGGGATGGTCCCGCGCCGGTTTCCTGGGGCTGGATGCAGGACGCCTGCTCCCCGCGCCCGCGGGGATGGTCCCGCCTACGGGTCCGGGCATCAGACGGCCACCTCCTGCTCCCCGCGCCCGCGGGGATGGTCCCCGGGACACGGTCATCGTCGGTTGGACGGTCTACTGCTCCCCGCGCCCGCGGGGATGGTCCCGACGGGGGCGCCTTGAACAGCGGGCTCACCGCCTGCTCCCCGCGCCCGCGGGGATGGTCCCCACCCCGGGTACCAGGACCATTCGCGTGTCCCTCTGCTCCCCGCGCCCGCGGGGATGGTCCCTCTGGCCCGGATCCAACGGTGGCCCGGTAGCCCTGCTCCCCGCGCCCGCGGGGATGGTCCCTAACCCCTGTGGGCGCGGACGGTTTCGAACCGCTGCTCCCCGCGCCCGCGGGGATGGTCCCTCTGGCCCGGATCCAACGGTGGCCCGGTAGCCCTGCTCCCCGCGCCCGCGGGGATGGTCCCAACGACCACTGCGGCTGGGTCGGCCTCCACCGCTGCTCCCCGCGCCCGCGGGGATGGTCCCTCTGGCCCGGATCCAACGGTGGCCCGGTAGCCCTGCTCCCCGCGCCCGCGGGGATGGTCCCAACGACCACTGCGGCTGGGTCGGCCTCCACCGCTGCTCCCCGCGCCCGCGGGGATGGTCCCGACATCGAGATCCGCGTCAAGGTCGCCAACGACTGCTCCCCGCGCCTGCGCGGATGGTCCCGTGGCCGCGTGCGATGACGGCAGCTCCTCGTACTGCTCCCCGCGCCTGCGGGGATGGTCCCCGCACTCAGGACAGCGTGTACCTCGCCGCAGAACTGCTCCCCGCACCCGCAGGGATGGTCCCCCGCGGTACCGGCGGCCACGCGCGGGCCGGCACTGCTCCTCGCGCCCGCGGGGATGGTCCCAGGGACAGGGGCTCGTCGGCCTGCTGGCGCTCCTGCTCCTCGCGCCTGCGGGGATGGTCCCTGGGCGAGGGCGACGATGGGGATCTCGAACTGCTGCTCCCCGCGCCCGCGGGGGTGGTACCTGTGCGGCGATCACAGCCGTGTCGATCAGATACTGGCCACGTCTGGGCCGTCGACGCCTCGGGCACCCTCGGCTAAGTCACCGGCCCCCACCACGCCCTGGACGCGATCGGCGAAGCCCTCGCAGACCCCAGCGAGGCCCATGAACTGCCCAACCTGAAATACCCCGCAATGGATTCCCTGCGGAACGCCATGAACGCATTCAGCGAATACGTGGCGGCATTTCTGGTTGGCGTAGCACCGGTATCTGTCCGGCAATGAAAGAGGAGATGCGCCGTCATCCCAGAATCCATCTCGGACGGGAAATGACGCATTCTCCAGGGCCGAGTGTGATCGGATCCACCGGGGAATCCATGCGTCACGCCAGACTGGGATCGGGGGTGAGGGTTCATCCCAGAACCTAGCCGGTTCATGCATTTGACGCCCCCTCCGAGACTGACGACCTGTCAGCACTGGGCGGACGCAAGCGAGTCGGACCACCCCTCCCCCTCACTGCTGCTGCCCTTCCTGACTGCGGAGCAGTCAGGCCCCGGACCAGCGCGGAGCATTGGTCCGGGAGGCCGGGCACGGAGTGCCTGGCCCCTTCGGGCGGAGCCCGGAGGCCTCCGGCGCGCAGCGCCGGTAAGTGCCGCGTAGCGGCACCGCGTCGCGTCTGCGGAGCAGACCGCGCG
>NZ_JBIWNY010000053.1:0-21669 GCF_044767465.1 Streptomyces sp. NPDC101237
TTTTTTCCAAACACCATTTTGATTCTTAATAACCCTCGGGCCAACCCTCCGTTCCCGGGCCCCCCGCCGACCCTTCAAAAACAACCCCCCCGGGGGGGGGGGGGGGCCCCCCCCCCCCCCCACCCCCGCAAGGCGGCCCACTTCCCATGCCAACCAGTTCAGACCCGACCTGAAAGGGAGGGCAACGATGTTCCTCCGCACCCCGGTGGTCCCGGACCGCACCCAGCCCGGCGTCACAGCCGTGCTCGACAAGGCCTATCCCGATTTCGTGGCCTTTCTGGGCCAGCAGAACACCCCGCCGGGAGCCTTCCGAACGGTGGACGAGTGGGTCCGGATGGCGTCCATCACTGGCGACTCCCGGCTGCTCGACCTTGCCTGCTCCACCGGCTGGTCCGGGCGGACCGCCCACGAGCTCACAGGTGCCGACGTCCACGGCATCGACATCTCAGCAGACGCCGTTAAGCAGGCCCGCGCCTACGCCAAAGGATCGCCCGCCCTGACATACCAGGTCGCGGACGCAGCGGAGCTGCCGCTGCCCGACGACACGTTCACCCATGTCCTCGGCGGCTGCAACTTCGGCTTCATCGAGCGACGCGAGCGTGCGCTCGACGAGGTGCACCGGGTCCTGCGACCTGGTGGCATGCTGTGCGCCGCAGCCTTCTACTACCACACGCGTCCCCCGGAGTACCTACTCGACCAGGTGGCGGAGCTGATTGGGTTCCGCCCGGACGGATCCCGCGACCGCGAGTTCTGGACCAGTTTCTTCTCCCGGCGGTTCGATCCGGTGGCGGAGGCTCTACACGACACACCCGCGCTCGGCCCGCGACGGGTTGCGCGCGTCGTCCGGCGGTCCGTGTACGGCAGGGTTCCGGCGCTCGCGGGTGTCTCCCGGCCCGTACGCGACGCCTGCTTCCACCGCCTGCGGGAGACCCGCCTGGTTCTCGACGAGCACCGCCGCTACCAGGGGCTAATGACCGGCGTCTGGCGGGCGAAGCCGTGATCTCCGAGCGGTTGAGAGAGGGCGTCCGCGCCGCCGTCCACCTGCCGACTCCCTACTACCTGTTCGACCTTGACGCCGTCGGACAGACCGCCCAGTCCATGGTCAAAGCCTGGCAAGAATGCTTCCCCCGGTTCACCCTCGCATACTCGTACAAGACGAACGCTCTGCCGGGCGTGACCACTTTGCTCCAAAAGTGCGGCGCGGCGGCCGAGGTAGTCTCGGGCGCCGAACTCGCCGCGGCGCTGGCCGACGGCTTCACCGCGGACCGGATCTACTTCGACGGCCCAGTGAAGCAGGCCGGAGAGCTCGATATTGCCATCGCCGAAGGTTGCCTAATCCAGGCAGACAGCCTAACGGAGATCCAGGCTCTTACAGAGCGGGCGCGGCACGGCGTCGAACCGCGCGTATCACTGCGGCTGTCCGTGCCCCGCGGGCACCGACGCTGGTCCCGGTTTGGCCTCGTGCCGGAGGAAGTTGCCGAAGCAAGAGCCCTCCTTGCCGACGCTCGGGTGCCGATCCAGGGTATCCACTTCAATACAGGTCTGCACCCCCTGGACCCCGACCCATACCGCGCCGTGCTGCGGCACTGGCGCGAGACTCTGCGGGAGTTGTTGGACGGCAGCGACGGGCCGTTCAGCGTGGACATCGGAGGCGGATTTCCCGCAGCCAGCTGTGCGCCGGGCAGGGAACTGCCGCCGTGGTCGGTATACGCCGAAGGGGTCGCGGCCGAACTCGCCCAGCTGGGGCTGCCGCCCGAACGCCTGCACCTGATCATCGAGCCCGGCCGCAGCATAGTCGAGGACCACGCCGTGCTGGTGGCTTCCGTGGCTGTGCACAAGCGGCGCCGGCGCCGGGACACCATCGTGCTCGACGCGGGAACGAACCTGGTGCGCTCGATCAATGCCTGGCACCACCCTGTGGAATTCCTCAGCCCCGGAGGCGTCCGCTATGACGTCTACGGCGCCATGTGCTACGAGTCCGACCTGTTCGCCGAAGCGGTCGAAGGCCCTGCAGACCTCCAAGTCGGCGACAGGGTCGTCGTCGGTGCCGCAGGAGCATACGACATTCCCAGCGCCAACGTCTGGCTCCGGCCGCACCCGGCCGTCTACGCCCTCGCCGAAGCGGGTGCGACACCGGTACTGATGCGCGAGCCCGGATCGGAGATCCGCTGACCTCCGCAGTTCTGCCTCCTTAGGATAAGGACTTCCCGCCTTGACGCTCTCCACTTACCCGCAGGCCGCCCCCACCGCACGCGGGGATATTGACCAGACCGTCCCACAGGGCCGCTGGACCTTTGACGAGGGGGTAACCCGAGTCTTCGACGACATGCTCGCCCGCAGCATCCCGCAGTACGAGGTGATGCGCCACGCGGTGTTCTCCTGTGGGTCACAGTTCGTCCGGCCCGGTTCCACGATCGTCGACTGCGGCGCGTCCCGGGGGGAGGCGATCGCGCCGTTCGTCGACGCGCTCCAGAGCCAGGGGCGTTTCGTCTGTCTGGAGGCATCAGAGCCCATGGCGGATGCGCTGCGGCAGCGATTCGCCGCGAGCTGCGAGAGCGGGTCGGTCCAGGTTCACCAGCAAGACATGAAGTCCTTCTACCCGGACGTCAGCGCGGACCTCACCCTGGCCGTGCTCACCCTGCAGTTCATCCCCATCGAGCACCGGCAGCGGATCATCCAGCAGATCTACGAGCACACTGCTCCCGGCGGCGCCCTCATCCTGGTGGAGAAGGTGCTTGGTGCCGACTCCGAGCTGAACAACCTGATGGTGAAGCTCTACCACCAGCACAAGCTGCAGCACGGCTACAGCCGGGAGGACATCGACCGGAAGGCCCTGTCCCTGGAGGGTGTGCTCGTCCCCGTGACCGCCCGATGGAACGTGGAGCTGTTGCAGCAGGCAGGCTTCCAGCGCATCGACTGCTTCTGGCGGTGGATGAACTTCAGTGCCTGGATTGCAGTGAAGCCTGCCGCACAGGCCTAGTACTGCAACGGTGTCTACCGTGACTGCTGGCCAGGTTCGTCGTTGGTGTGGTTATGGGTGGGGACCTTGCTGATGTGCGTGGGTGGGCGAGTGAACTGGATGCTGTGCATGGGCGGTTCGTGCACAGGTTCAGCCGGTCTGAGCCTCGGGAGTCGGCACTGGCCTATATGCGGGGCCTGATCGCTCCACTGCAGCGTAAGAACGGCTGGACGCTGGCCGAGGAGGCCGGTCATGACGGTCCGGACCGGATCCAGCGGATGCTGAACCGGATCGAGTGGAATGCCGACGAGGTCCTCGACGATGTGCGCCGGTACGTGGTCGACAACCTCGGTGACCGCGAAGCGGTGCTGATCGTCGACGACACCGGCTTCCTGAAGAAGGGCACCCGTTCGGCAGGAGTTCAACGGCAGTATTCCGGCACTGCGGGCCGCACGGAGAACTCCCAGATCGGGGTCTTCCTCGCCTATGCGACCGGCCGCGGACGCACGCTGATCGACCGCCGGCTGTATCTGCCCACGTCCTGGACGGACGACCGGGAACGGTGCCGGCGGCCGGGTATCGGTGACGAGGTCGCGTTCGAGACGAAGGTGGCCATGGCCAAGGCGATGGTCCGCAAGGCCACCGCGGACCGGATCCCGTTTCGGTGGGTGACGGCAGATGCTGCCTACGGCTTCAGCAAGGGCTGGCGCTACGAACTCGATCAGGCCGACGTCTTCCACGTCGCGGCCACCACCCGGCATGACACGGTCGTCACCCGCTGGGCACTGGACCATCCCGTCCACGACCTCTTCCCCGCTCTCACCCGCCAGAAATGGAAGCGCCGTTCCTGCGGCGAGGGCGCTCACGGCCGACGGATCTACGACTGGGCCCGCGTCGAGGTAAGGCCCTGGCACCGCGAAGACCGCCGGCACTGGGTCATCGCCCGCCGCAGCATCAGCAGGCCCGAGGAGATCACCTACTACATCGCCTACTGCCCCGCCGACACCACCCTGGACGAGCTGATCCACATCGCCGGCAGCAGATGGGCGGTCGAGGAATGCTTCCAGACAGCGAAGCAGGAATGCGGCTTGGACGACTACCAGGTCCGCCGCTACCCCGGCTGGCACCGCCACATGACCCTGGCCATGGCCGCCCACGCCTGCCTCACCGTCCTGCGTGCCCGCGAACTGGATGCGGACAAAACAGAACGGATCCTCCCAGCTCATCCGCCTCAGCCTCGCCGAGATCAGACGCCTGATCACCCGCCTCACCCACCGCCGCCCCACCCCAATCGAGCACATCCTGCACTGGTCGGCATGGCGACGGCGACGCCAACACCAAGCCCGCATCAGCCACTACAAAGGACGCAGACACAGCCCCTGGCCTGGCCACCATTCAGAACAAACACCGTCGCAGTATTAGAGATCGCGTCGTTTGGTTCTCCGGACAAGTTGTCAGGCTCCTGCGACTGTCGCTGCGACAGGGTTACATGCCGCGATCCGGCCCGCTCCACGGCTCTGGCCGTTCGTCGGCGGTCATCGGAAGCCTGCACAACTGCACGGGGCCGGGGTAGAAGGCGGAAGTATTGGGGCCGGCCATGTCTTCGCCTATGAGGTAGCGGTACAGCCATTCAGCAAAGCTCATGTCGTACCGTGCCCAGCCGCCTTCGCCGTCTTCGATCAGGAGCCAAGGGGCAGTGCCGTGAGGGGCGACGAGGAACAGGGTTTCGCCTCGGTCGGTGCCAGCGATCGGCCACAGTCCGCTGCGGGTGCCGAACGTCAACTCCGCGAGCCCAAACAGCAGGCGAGGGTCCTCGTCCGGGTCGAGGTCATTCCAGCACACATCGGACCAGGAACGGACCTTGTCACGTATGCGCTGGCCCAGATTCCAGCGTTCAGTCGCGGGGTGGTGCAGGTACAGGTGACCGTTGAGCCGGATGGGGGCGTATGCGTCGACGAGAGTCTGGTAGTCGGCCGGTAGCCGGATGCCGAGTTCTGTGTGGAGCCGGTCCCAGGCGGCAGGGTCCGCGTAGCGGTTCTGGGCCGGGCCGAGCATCGCCATGGCGGCGGCCAGGTAGTCGGTCATGGCGTTCCTCGCTGGTGTGTGCCGTCTTTGCGGCGAGCAAGCCCTCCAACGGGGCATTCGGTTACGGCACGGATCATCCCAGCTCGAAGGTCTCGCGGTCAGGCTGCCAGCCTGCGGTAGCAGATCAGGGCGGCGGCGATGCCGACGAAGGCGAGGAAGTGCTCGTGGTTGCGCTCGTAGCGACGATGGAGACGGCGGCATCCTGACAGCCACGCCACTGCGCGCTCCACGGTGCAACGGCGGCGGCCGAGGCGCTGGGAGGATTCAATACCCCGGCGGGCGATGCGCGGTGTGATGTTGCGGGAACGGAGCCACATGCGTAGCTGGTCGAAGTCGTAGCCCTTGTCGCCGTGCAGCTTGGCCGGTCGACGACGGCGCGGCCCGCGGCGGGACCGGATGGGCGGGATGCCGCGCACCAAGGGCTCCAGACTTTGGCTGTCGTGGGTGTTCGCAGCCGAGATCCCGATGGAGAGGGGCAGACCCGTCCGCTCCGTGATCAAGTGAATCTTCGCTCCCTTCTTGCCGCGATCTACGGGATTCGGACCTGTCAGGTCCCCCCTAATCCAGTGCGTAAGCAGACGGCCCGGGCCCGTGCAACCACCCGGGCAGATGCTCGCGCAGGACAGCGAATGCCTGGATCCCCCCTGGCTGTCAAGGCCTCCTCAAAGAGCGGCATCGCTGTCCGTTATGGGGTTCGCGGTGATGGCGCGGGCGCCGGGCTGATGCCTCCGTTTCCCCGGGCCCTTGAGGCCTCTGTGAAGAGCGGCGCAGCCCGGCGCCTCCGTGATCAACGCGAAACTCCCGGCGGCTTGCCAGACGTTGGTCGTCACGGCGCGAGCCCACTCCAGGGTCGACCTCTTGTTCATCCGTGAGCCCGTGAGCCCTGTAGAAGATCGAGCCCATGGAGAGCGCTGGTGTTGCGAACGGCTACTGAGATGGCGGACCAACGAGTCCTTGGATTAGGGCGCCGCGTGACCCGCATGTGCCGTGACCTGCACAAACGGACGAACCTGGGAGGACAGATTGACCGTGTTCTGCGGCATCGACTGGGCAGAGCGGCACCACGATGCCGCCGTCGTCGACGAAGCCGGCACTCTGCTCGCCAAAGTCCGTATCGCCGACGACGTGGCCGGCTACCACAAGCTCCTGGACCTCTTGGCCGAAGACGGCGGCAGCCCAGACGATCCGATACCGGTGGCCATCGAGACCAGCCTCGGCCTCCTGGTCGCGAGCCTGCGCACCGGCAGCCGCCGGATCTTCGCGATCAACCCGCTCGCCGCCGCCCGCTACCGCGACCGTCACGGCGTCACGGCGTCACGGAAGAATTCCGAACTCGCCCAGGCCATCACGGTCCTGGCCCGAGCACAGCAGGATGCCGTCTGGACTCGGCAGCAGGTCGCCAACCAGGTCCGCTCGCCCCCGCGCGAGTACTACCCTGCCGCTCTGCTGGCCTTCCAGAGCAAACAAGGCGGCCTGACCAGGGCTGACGCCCGCGTCAGCCTCACCCTGGCCCCGACCCCGGCCAAGGCCGGGAAGCTCACCCTCGCCCAGTTGGGGGCCGCACTCAAACGCAGTGACAGGCGATTCGTCGGCCGACGCTTCGTCAAGAACAATCGCCTCATCAACGCCGGCTTCCTCTGGGCCTTCGCCGCCCTCACCGCGTCACCGGGAGCGAACGCGCACTACCGGCGCCGACGCGAGCACGGCGACTGGTATGCCGCCGCACAACGGCACTTGCTGAACCGCTTCCTCGGCCAGCTCCACCACTGCTTGAAGACCCGCCAACACTTCGACGAGCAACAAGCGTTCGCATCATTTCTCCCAGCGCCAGCCTGACCCGGCAGCGGAAGCCAAAGACTGGGTTGCCATGATGTCGATCATGCCTTCTCTGGTCACCGCCGTCATGCCTCCTGGCACCCTCAACACCTCTGACCAGCCGTCGCTGCAAATCGACAGCGACTTGCTGCTGCGGCCCTGGCTGCCTTCTGACGCAGCCGCCGTCGCACGAGTGTTCCAGGACCCGACAATCCAGCAGTGGCACCTGCGCAGAGCTGACTCCGAAGACGAGGCCCGTGAGTGGATCAAACAGTGGCGCCACGGCTGGGGGAGCGAGACCGCCTGCCACTGGGCCGTGGTCGATGATGGCGACGAGACGCCCCTCGGACGGGTCTCACTCCAGTCCGTCATCATGACCGGCGGCCAAGCAGAGATCTCCTACTGGACCGCCCCAGAGGCTCGCGGCAAGGGCGTCTGTTCCCGGGCGGTGGCCCGGGTCTCTAGCTGGGCACTGGAAGAGATCGGCTTCAACCGACTCGAACTCGGCCACTCCACGGCGAACGCCGCATCCTGCCGGATCGCCGAGAAGACGGGATACACCCTCGAAGGAGTACGACGTCGTGCACTGCTTCACGCTGACGGCTGGCATGACATGCATCTGCACGCCCGTGTTCGGGAAGACTGACCAAGAACACACAACGATGACATCGTTCGCGCTCATGAAACACGAGACAGCTTGACTTCTTCGCTCCCTGCGATGTCTTTGAGAGCAAGCATGTTCACCGAGTCGATCGCGCATCGTGACCAGTCCAGTCCGCCACGCGCGCCGAGCTCGTCCAGGACCAGGCGGTGCAGCCTGCCCCACACGCGGGCCCGACTCCACTCGGTGAAGCGGCGGTGTGTGGTCGGCCCGGACGGGCCGAAGTCCGGCGGCAGTTGCCGCCACGTGCAACCGGCCGTGGCAACGAACACGAGGACCGCCATCGGCAGCGCGCGGGAAGTACAGGCGCGGGACGGGAGGACAGATGCGGGCGGATCAGGACCGGCCGCCGCCCGCATCACCCTGGCAGGACCCAGCTCGCCGCGGGCAGCGTCTACGCCTACGACCGGCCCTGCACCCGCGACCAACCCGTCGGCCGCCGTTGGCCGTCCGCGACCAAGACTTCGGATCACTGCGGGAGGCCCTTCAGGCCGTGCTCCTGGCCGCCGTCACGGTGGGGCGGACCGGAAACAGCGCCCATACCTGCCGGCCCTCGGCGGTCATCTCGGTGCCGCAACTGTCCGCGCCCAGGGCACGGAGTTCGGTCAGCAGATCCGTTGCCGCGCCGGCCTGGGTCTGCTGGTGTCCCAGGCAGAGCACGAGCGCAGTGTGGTCCTGCTCGCAGAGGTGGACGCTGATGCGGCGGCCGCCGTCCTCGACGACGGTGGCGGCCAGCAGCCGCACCGCCTCATCCACCGTTGTGACAGGCGCGAGATGCCAGCGGGACAGCTGGGCGCTCACGCGTCTGGAGGCCTGGCCTGGCGCCCACGGGGCCGCTTCCAGCGGCCACGACGCACCGCGCCGGTTCCTCATGACCGGGAACCCGGTCCGTGAGAGGTTCTGCGGAACAGGCAGGCCCGCGAGAAGGTCGCTGCGGGACGGGTCGGGCGTGGGCTGGCTGGGCGGCTTCTTCGGAGGCGGCGGCGTCTTCGGCTGATAGTCGGGCCGTGGCTTGACCGGGTCGGGCCCGGACTGTGGCGTCTCCTCCATGGTGACCTCCCGTTCAGGGCGACCAGGGTAGGACCCGGACCGCGTCCGGTTCAGGGCTTTCGCGTACATGCTCCGGGCGGTGACAGGACTGGCTGCACACCGGCCCGGGCGGGTCCTGACGGTGTACGGGGCGCGTGAGGTCAGGACGTGTGCGTGTCGGGGGTGGCGAGCGAGCCGGCCCGGCATGCGCGGACCGCTTCGGCCAGCGCCCACACCGCGTCCCTTGTCCCCTCCCGGTCCTGGCCCTCATCGATGCTTTCGAGCGTCTCAGCCGCCGCCACGCGCACGGAGATAGGCAGATCGTCGAAGGCGGCTACCTTGTAGGCGACCATCCGCCGGGACTCCCGCTCCGCCACCTTCACCCCATCGGCGACCAGGGGGAAGGCCGCAGCCTCGTACAGCATGATCCCGCGCAGGACCGCATCCGCTGATGCCTCCACCCTGCCGTCGCCCACCATCTCCTGCAAGAACTCCGTGGTCTGCAGACGGCACAGAGCGATCGTGATCCTCGCACCCAGAACCAGCACGCCCATGCTCACGAGCATCCCGGCGCCCGCGCCCAGCCAGCCGCCCAGCAGGAACCCCGCACAACCCCCGCACAACCCCGCGCACATGATCAACAGCGTCAACGCCGCGAACAGACGGATACGGACCGGGATTCTCATGCCGATGAGTATGCCCACCGGTTCAAGCCGCGACGACGGTTTCTGGCACTGAACGGGCCCCTCCCCCACCGCATGCCGTTCCGTGGGATCCGGTGGTGTCCCCCGTCTACGGTTCAGCCGCTTCTTGAGGCTCCGGCCGGTCGGAATCCGCGGGCGCCGCCGGTCAGGCACAGTCCGCAACGGAGCCCGTCCGCGCACCCTTCGCACGTGGCACGGACGGGCCGCCTCCCGCCCCCACACGGACTACGGTCAAATCATCGGGAGTTCGCCGAGGCGTCGGCCTGCATCGGCCCGCATCGGCCTGCGTAGCCGACCGCGCCACGATCCCGGTATCGGCCGTGAAGGACGGTCCCGTCCACCCGGCCGTTACCGGCGCGGGCTCGATGGGGGACCTCGGTCCCGAATGTGCGGGCCGCATCGAAACGGGTCCGCGGCTTCGCGATGTTCGCCAGGTCGAGCACACCAATCCAGGTGCACCACGTCTGGGTCACACCGTCGTACGAGGAGATGGAGCGTAGGGCGGCGCGCTGCCGGTCCCATCGGAGGTCGTCGGCGCGCCCCGACTGGATCGTGACCTTCGGCAGCCAACGCTCGTACGGCGCTGGTGTCGGTAACACCGTCACAGTGCGACGGTACGGCGCACGTCTGACATTGTCCTCCGCGGAAATTCGGGCTGCCTTCGGCAGCGGGGGCGGTCCGGAGAGGCGCGTGGGTGCTGGCGTGAAGTCGCAGGCACCGTGGCGAACGGCGTCGCACGGCAGGCCACCCGACGGTGTCCGGCTTTGGGCCTGGCTCTGGTGGCCGCGGAGCCGGTGGGACGCGCCGTCGGCCGGCGACCGCGGCCCGGCGCGGGAGCTCCGGTCGAGCTTCGCGGCCGCGACCGTGGCATCGCCGCCCCGGTCCAGTCGGATCCCGACGTTTTTCGTCAAGATCATTGCGGGTTTCATATACCGCTGGTCCTTGCTCATCGGGTTGGAGACGGTCTGATCCGGCCGGGTCTCCCCGCTCGTGGGGAGACCCGGCCGGCGCGCGTGTGATCGGTCAGAGGGCCACGGGGCCCTTCTCGTCGCGCTGTTCGGGAGCGCCGCGCCGATAGAGGAGGGCGGTGAGGACGAGTCCCACGGCGAAGAACAGCGCCGACCACCGGTAGGCGGTCGAGAAGCTGTGGATCTGCGCCTCGGCCAGCACCCGCGGAGTGGGCCGGCGGCCTGTGAGGTAGTGGGCGGCCGCGGTGGTGGCCAGCGTGTTCAGCAGGGACGTGCCGACCGAACCGCCTATCTGCTGGCTGGTGTTGACCATGGCCGAGGCGACACCTGCGTCGTCGGCGCCGACTCCGTACGCCGCGAAGTTCATCGAGGGCGAGATCACCATGCCGAGGCCCAGGCCGCTGACCAGCAGCATGGGCAGCACCTGGGCGGCGTAGCCGCTGCCGGTGTCCAGGGTGGTCATCCACAGCATCCCCGCACCGGCCAGCGCCATGCCGACGGGCACGACGGGCTTGCCGCCGAGCCGCGGTATGAGCCGGTTGCTGGTGACCACGGACGTCACCACCATGACGGCGACCATGGGAAGGAACGCGCATCCGGTGGTGACGGGGCTGTAGCCGAGGATCCCTTGGAGGTAGTAGGTCAGGAACAGGAACACTCCGAACATGCCGGCTCCGGCCACGAGCATGCCGGTGTACGCGCCCGCACGGTTCCCGTCCAGGACGATCCGCAACGGCAGCAACGGGTGGGCCGACCTGGACTGCCACAGCCCGAACACGGCCAGCACGATGCCGCCGGCGACCAGGAAGCCCCAGGTCATCGGTGAACCCCAGTCGTGGGACTCGGCGTTGGAGAAGCCGTAGACGATGCAGAAGAGCCCCGAGGAGGCCAGCAGGGTGCCGGGCAGGTCGAGTTGCGGGCGCCGGGCGGGGCGTCCGCCGCCGAGGAACCTGGCTCCCCCGAGCAGGGCCAGGGCCGCGAAGGCCACGTTGACGTAGAGGCACCAGCGCCAGTCCAGATATTCAGTGAGGATGCCGCCGAGCAGCAGGCCCACCGCCCCGCCGGTCCCGGCGATGGCGCCGAAGATGCCGAACGCCTTGGCGCGTTCCTTGGGTTCGGTGAAGGCCGTGGTCAGCAGGGAGAGCGCGGCGGGGGCGAGCAGCGCGCCGAACAGGCCCTGGGCGGCGCGGGCGGTCACCAGCAGGGAGAAGCTGCCCGCGGCGCCGCCGACCGCGGAGGCCGCCGCGAACCCGGCGAGGCCCACCAGGAACACGCTCTTGCGTCCGGCCAGGTCGGCGATGCGGCCGCCGAGCAGCAGCAGGCTGCCGAAGGCGAGGGAGTAGGCGGTGACGATCCACTGCCGGTTGCCGTTGGAGAAGCCGAGGTCGTGCTGTGCGGACGGCAGCGCGATGTTGACGATGGTGGCGTCGAGAACGACCATCAGCTGCGCGGTGCCGACGACGGCGAGGGTCCACCAGCGGTTGCGGGGACCGGAGGAGGCGGGCCGGGTCTCGACGCCGCTCTCCTCGGTGGTGCGGGACATGGGTGACTCCATGGGGGTCGTCTGGTCGGACGGTCGGACGGTTCAGCCGCGCAGCAGCGCCGGCATGACGAGGTCGTCGATCAGCCTGGTCAGGTAGGCGGCGTCGACCGCCGTGGCATCGAAGAGCCCGCCGGCGGTGGTGACGCTGAAGGCCAGCCGGACGAGATGGTCCGCGGCGGCAGGCCTGCGGGGCAGTTCTCCGCGTTTGACGGCCCTGGCCAGGAAATCCTCGACCTGCGCGGCGTCCGGTGCGATCACCGACTCCCGTACGGCGGCGGCGAGTTCCACATCGCGCAGTGCCGCGTGCGAGACCGCCGTCACCAACGGGGTGACCTCGGCGACGTCGTCGGCGATCCGGTGCACGAGGGTCACCAGGTCGTCGCGGAGCGACCCGGTGTCGATCGGGTCGGGGTGGGTCGGCCGCGCGCCGCGCATGGCCTTCGCGATCATCTTCGGCTTGGTGCCGAACTGCCGGTAGAGGGTCGCCTTGCTGCAATGGCCGCGGGCGGCGACGGCGTCCATCGTGAGCGCCTCGTAGCCGGTGAGTCTCAGGACGTCGCGCGCCGCTTCGAGGAGGTCGGCCTCCCGGCCGGCCGTCATGCGCGGGCGACGGACGACGTCCGGACGTTCGCTGGAAGTCATGCGACACCTCTTTAGTACGGAACCGTTCCGTACTAAAGTTAGCGACCAGCCTGGGAGAAACGCAAGCGCTCTATATCGGCGCCACACTGGCACTGAGCTGCTCTTTTGCAGCGGCGACCAGACCGACACTGGTGGCATTTGACCGCTTTGTCCGCAATGCCCACCTCGCTCGCCCATTGCCGCCTCCCGCCTGAGGCTGTACAAATAAAAATGAAACTTCGTTATAGAGAGGCCGTCCGATGAGCGTCACCCGTGTCCACCACCTGAACTGTGCGTCCATCCAGGGGCTGTCGATCCTGGGTCAGCACCTGATCTGCCACGTACTCCTGCTGGAGACCGCGGACTCGGGCCTGGTCCTGGTCGACACCGGTCTGGGAACCGCGGACTACGCCGACCCGACCTCGCGGCTGGGCGCGGAGTTCGTCCGCGGCTACGCCCGGCCCAGGATCGACGGCTCGCTCGCCGCCGTGTACCAGATCCGTGCCCTCGGCTTCGACCCGAAGGACGTCCGGCACATCGTGCAGACCCACCTCGACCTCGACCACGTCGGCGGACTCTCCGACTTCCCGCACGCCGCCGTCCACGTGCACGCGACCGAGCTGGAGATGGCCATGCGCCGCCCGTCCTTCAAGGCGCGCCGCCGGTACCGGCCGCGCATGTGGGAGCACAACCCGGACTGGCGGACGTACCGGCACGGCGGGCAGCAGTGGTTCGGCTTCGAGGCGGTGCGCGGGCTGGAGGGCCTGCCCGAGGACATCCTCCTGGTTCCCCTGTTCGGACACACGCACGGACACTGCGGGGTGGCGGTGAACAGCGGCGGCCAATGGCTGCTCGCGGCCGGAGACGCCTACTTCGACGCCCGCGAGATCAAGCTGCCGCGGCGGGCGTGCGCGCCGGGTCCCGCTCTGTTCCAGATGGTGGTCACGACGGAGTTCAAGGGCCGGCGGCTCAACCAGGACCGGCTGCGCGCGCTGCACGCGGAACACCCGGAGATCGAGATCTTCGCGGCCCACAACCCCTTCGAGTATCTGGACCTCCTCGACGGCGACGGCGGCTCGGCCCACGGTGTCCACCCGGCGAAGCGCTTCAAGCCGCGGAACCGTGCCGTCGGCGCCGCCCGTGCACCGCGTCCGCACGCCGTCTCGGGACGGTGAGCGGCGATGGATCACGGCGGGACCACCGCGGTCGTCACCGGCGCCAGCTCCGGCCTCGGCGCCGAATTCGCCCGGCAGCTCGCCCGGCGGGGCGCCGGCGTCGTGCTGGTGGCACGGCGCGCCGAGCGGCTCGCGGCCCTGGCGGACCGGCTGCGCGAACGGTACGGCGTGACCGCGCACGTGCTGGGCTTCGACCTGGCCGGCCACGACGCCGGACGGCAGCTGGCGGCCGAGCTGAGGGCCCGGGGCATTTCCGTGGACACCCTCGTCAACTGCGCCGGAGTGGCCACGCACGGCGGGTTCGCCACCGAGGACGCGGCTGCCATCGGCAGGGAACTCCAGCTGAACGTGACCGCGCTGGTCGAACTCACCCGCGCGCTGCTCCCCCAGATGCTCGCGTCCGGTCGGGGCGCACTGGTCAACGTGGCGAGCACAGCGGCGTACCAGCCCACGCCTTCCATGGCGGTCTACGGGGCCAGCAAGGCCTTCGTCCTCAGCTTCACGGAGGCACTGGCCTACGAGACCCGGGCGAACGGGCTGCGTGTGCTGGCCCTCTCGCCCGGTCCGACGAGGACGGAGTTCTTCGACGTCCTGGGCACCGACCGACCCGCTGTCGGCCTGATGAGCCGGCCCGAGCAGGTGGTGCAGACCGCTCTCGCCGCCCTGGACCGGCGGACCACCCCTCCCAGTGTGATCACCGGCCTGGCCAACGCCCTTCCGGTGGCCGCGGCCCGCCTGGCATCCCGACGGATCGCCCTGCGGGTCTCCGGGCGGCTGCTGGGCGCCTGACCCGAAGGCGCCGGCCGGCCGCGGCCGGACTTCGCGCCTCTCGTCCCTCGACGGCGTCCCGGCCGACCGCCGCGCCGGCCGCCGCGTCCGCCGGGACGCGGCGGTCGGCGCGTGATCAAAGGCCCGCACGGACACGGCGGATCCGGGCGGCGACCGCGGGGCCGGTCAATTGTCGGCGCCCGCGCCGTCGGCGCCCGGTGGCACGCGGGCTTCGCGCTGTTTCCGCAGCGCCGCATCGAGCACCACTTGCGTGGCCTGCCGTGCCCCGGGGCGAGATACCGCATGCGGCACGTCTGCGAGGAACAGGCCCGGAGGCGCGCGTTGAGGGTCTGGTCGGACAGCACCCCGATCACGTCCCGGGCGATGAGCCGCAGCAGCAACCGCCCGGTCACCGCCCGGTCCTCGGCGAGCAACCGCACACCGTCGGGCGTCCACTCCCGATGCGGACACGGCGGCTCGTGACGGGCCGCCGCGTTGATGAGCTCGACGGAGCGCTCCGCAGGCAGGTGGCCGTGCAGCTCTGCCCAGAGGATGTCGTTGGACGCCTCCCTGCGTGCGCGGAGTGAGCCCAGGACCTCTTCGGGGTCCTCGTCCTGTGCCGGCGCCATTCCGACGCCGTCGCACCATGCACGCGGGCGCTCCGCGGTTCCCAGTCGTTCGACGGGCACGCCCGGTTCTCCGTCCGCGACTCGTCGGCACCCGCCTCACCGGGCCGGCGGCCGCAACAGCGGGCTTTGCGGCGGGGGCCGTCGCCGTGGCACGGCACGACCACGGGCCGGTCCCGCTCGCGGGCCTCCTGTTCGGCGCCGCCTAAGGGCTCCTGCTGGTGGCGGGACTCACGGACATCGAAGCGCACGCCGAGCGCCCCGCTCTCGCTCGGCGGCCGTCTCCCACTGCCTGGCGTACCTGGGATTCGTCACCCCCTACGCCGTCGCCCTCCTCGTCCAGGTGACGGCTCCGACCGTCCGCCTCCTCCGCGCCGCGAGGACTCACCGTGCTGCTCACGCTCGTCACCGTGTTCGCGCACCGTGGTGCCCCGACGGCAACCCGGCGGGACACCGGAGAGCCGATCGCGCGGGGATCGGAGCGAAAGTCCCGGATGTCTGGCGGCGGCTGCGTCGCGCGCGAGGAGATCGCCGCCCGCATCATCGGTCCGGTCCTCGGCGGCCGGACGCGCGGCCCCTGCCGTCGGACCCCGGCACCGCCGTTCAGTGCTCCGTGGGCCCGGTGGTGTGCACGGCCACGCTCGGGGCGCGGCGCTCGACGGGGTTTCCGAAACGGAGGACGCCGTCCTCGATCCGGCCGTGCCGGAGTTCGCGGACATCCTCCCGGTAGCTCATGTTCATCCGCCACGGGCGGGACTCACCCTGGCGCGGGAAGGCCTCGATGGACCGCTTGACGTAGCCGGCGGCGAAGTCCATCAGCGGGCGCGTCCCGGTATGTGTTCCGTCGTGATGCGGGACGCACATCCAATCGCCGGTCGAGTCCATGTGGTTCAGGAGCCGGCAGAGGTACTCGCAGACCAGGTCGACCTTGAGAGTCCAGGAGGCGTTGATGTAGCCGACGGTGAACGCGAGGTTCGGCACGCCACTGAGCATGCAGCCCTTGTAGACCTGCGTGTCCGGAAGCGATACCGGGGTCCCGTCCACCTCCAGGCGCATCCCGCCGAAGGCGAGCAGGTTCAGACCCGTGGCGGTGACCACCGTATCGGCCTCCAGCAGGGTGCCGGAGGCCAGTTCGATGCCGTCCTCGGCGAAGGCTGCGATCCGGTCCGTGACGACCGAGGCACGGCCGGAGGAGATCGCCTTGAACAGGTCACCGTCCGGCACCATGCACAGCCGCTGGTCCCAGGGTTCGTACCGCGGGCCGAAGTGGGTGCCGATGTCGTACCCCTGAGGCAGCAGCCTGCGCTGGAGGGCACGCAGCAGCGTCTTGACGAGATGGGGGTGCCTGCGGCTGACCTGGTAGACGAATGTCTGGGTGGTGATGTTTTTCCTCCTGGTGAGCCGGTAGGCAAGGCGGTCGCCGAGGATCCGCCGCATGCCGTTGGCGAGGACGTCCTTCGAGGCGATCGGCAGCACGTACGACGGTGAGCGCTGCAGGAGGGTCACGTGCCGGGCGCGGTCCGCCATGGCGGGGACGAGCGTGACGCCCGTGGCTCCGCTGCCGATCACGACGACGCGTCTGCCGGTGTGGTCGAAGTCCTGCGGCCAGTGCTGGGGATGCAGGACGGTGCCTTTGAAGCGGTCACGGCCGGGAAAGTCGGGCAGGTATCCGGCGTCGTAGTCGTAGTAGCCGGTGGAGATGACGAGGAATCGGCAGGTGTGCACGACGCGTACGCCGTCGGCTCGCCGGGCCTCGACCGTCCACAGCCCTTCGGTGCCGGACCAGGCGGCGCGGATCACCTTGTGCCCGAACCGGATGTGCGGCAGGACACCGTACTGCCGGGCGGCTTCGCGGATGTAGTCCTGGATGGCCTGGCCGCTCGCGATGGCCTTCTCGCCGGTCCACGGCTTGAAGGCGTAGCCGAGCGTGTGCAGGTCGGAGTCGGAGCGGACACCTGGATAGCGGAACAGGTCCCAGGTGCCTCCCAGGTCACGGCGCCCTTCGAGGATCGCGTAGGTGTGCCGGGGGCGGTCGCGCCGCAGATGGCAGGCGACGCCGATGCCCGACAGGCCGGCTCCGACGATCAGGGTGTCGACATAGCCGGATGGGCCGGCGTGCAGGGAGTTCTCGACTTCGGTCATGCGGGGGGTTCCTTTCGAAGGCGGAGCGCGCGGGAATCCACAGAGTCGGGCCGATGCGGCCTCCAGGGGTGGCGCCCCGGTGGCAGCGTCGGTGCGGTGCAGTGCCCTCCAGCCGGGCTTGGGTAAGCGGTGCGGCTCCAGGCCCGGGGGATGGGTCCGGGCGGCTAACGACGAGGCAGGGCGGCCGCGGGCGACGAGGCGGCCGCCGTCTGCCGCCGGGACACCAGCCCGAAGTTATCGAGGGTGGCGGCGACTCCCTCGGTCAGGTCCGTGGCGGCCCAGCCCAGTTCCTCTCGGACGCGGCTGGAGTCCGGCAGGAGGTGGGACTTCAGGACATGGAGCTGCCCAGTCGGCAGGATCGGCGCGCTCCGTGTCACCTTGGACCACGTCTCCGAGCAGTGCGCGAGCCACCCGGCGGCACGGGCGGGCAGCGCCGGGGGCAGGCGGGTGCCGGGGGCAAGGCTCTGGATGATCTTCGTCAGTTCGATGAGGGTGACGAAGCGGTCGCTCAGGATGTACCGCGCTCCCACGGGGGCCAGGGAAGCGCCCAGGTGCCCCCGGGCGCAGTCGAGGCTGTAGACCAGGGGCAGCCCGCCCGGCGGCAGCGCGGGTACGCGATTCGTGGCGATACGCATGATGACTTCGTTCATGCCGGGGGTGACGGCCGGGGCGGGCCCGTAGACCGCCGCTGGGTGGACGAACCGGGCCGGGAGCCCATCGTCCAGTGCCCTGCGCACGGCGAGGTCCGCCGCCTGCTTGGACCGCTCGTACGGCGTGGCCTGCGGCTTGTCGTCCAGGACGGATTCCCCGAAGGGGACGCCGGGGGTACGGCGGAAGACGTCGATGGTGCTGGTGTGGACGAACGTGTCCACCTGGGCGTCCAGCGCGGCCCGTGCGACGTTCTCGGTGCCCTGGGCGTTCACGCGATAGAAGTCGCGCGCGTCGCGCCGCCACTGTTCGGGCAGGCCCGCGGCGTGGAACACGGCGGAGCAGCCCGATGTGGCCCGGCGGACGGATCCCGGGTCCGTCACGTCCCCGAGGACCGGTTCGACCCCCTCCGGCAGCAGCGCCCGTGCACGCGCCGGGTTCCGCACCAGCGCCCGGACGGGGGTTCCCTCCCTGGCCAGCAGGGCAGCGATGCCGCCGCCCACCACTCCGGTGGCTCCGGTGATCAGAACGGGATGCATGGCGCGTCTCCTTCGTGTCGGGTAGGGCGCTGCGGACGGCACGCGTACCGCGGGGACATACCGGTTCGCCCACCGGGAAGGAGAGCGGCCGAAATCCAGCAGGCCGCCCTCACCCGCGCGGACGGCGGGCCGCCGGCGCGGATGATCCAGCCGTCGGCGCACGGCCGACGGCCACCGGTGTGCGAGCTCGTCCTCGGTGCGCGAACCCTTGACACCCGCCGGCCCAGAGGGTTTCGTTCTCCAAGACTTACACCATAAGTTTCACAGACGGGCGGGGGGACCGCAAGGGACCACAAGGGACCGCACCGAAACCACGGGGGAACGACCCACAACGCGAAAGGCGCTCGGTCCCGCCGCCGCAAGAGCATCCAGTCGACGACACCCGAGGAGAGACACATGACCCAGACGGTCCATGCGCAGCCGGCATCACCGGGCGGCCGGCCCGACGGCACACCCAGGGGCCTGCCGGCCGGCAACTGGCACCTGAACGGCGCGACCCGTATCGCTCCGCTCCCCCACGAGGAGCGGAGCGCTTCCGTGCGCTTCTTCCTCAAGGTGATCCGGAAGGTCACCCGGGAGGACTTCGACTACACGGTCTTCACCACGCTGGCGCGGCTCGGGCGCATCTTCCCCGTGCACGCGTACTTCGTGTCCCAGCTGCTCTACAAGGGCCGTATCCCGGTCGCCGACAAGGAGCGGGTCATCCTGCGCGTGGCGCACCGCATGGGCTGCGCCTACGAGTGGGCGCACCACAGCGTCATGGCACAGGACCAGGGCGTCACCCGACTGGAGATCGACAGCATCGCCCGCACGGCGGACGACGGCTGGACGCCCCGCACGCGCGCTCTGTTCGGCGCCACGGACGACCTGCTGGCCGGCGGGAAGCTCGAGGCCAGTACCTGGCACACGCTGCGAGAGCACCTGGACGACGACCAGACCGTGGAACTGTGCATGCTGGTCGGGCACTACGTCATGGGCGCCATGATCATCAACACGTCCGGCTGCGAGATTGAGCCGCGCTATCTCGCCCCCCTCAGCGAGTCCCGGACGGCCGCCCGCTCGCGGGACTGACCACCCCAGGGCGCGGCCCCCGGACCGGCACGCACCGCGTCGGAGGCCACACCCGTCGCGACCAGGGAGGAGCGGGGATCACCGAGAACACCGACACCCGGCGTCGCGGACTGGTTGCCAGGCTCCGGCGCCGCCCCCAAACTATAAAGTATGTTCACTTTTGACGTCGGCACCGACGCGATCTTCGAGGAGCGCAGCCGTCAGTTCACGGCCTGGGGCATCCCTCCCGCCCTCGTGGACCGGGCCAGGGGAAGGATCCGGGTGATGTGGGGTACCGGCCCCGGCACCTGGGTCGCGGAGTGGGGCCTCCTCGCCCGGGAGGCCGAGGCGGACGGCGACCTCCTGCGAGCGGCGCAGCTCTGGGGCGCGACCCGCTTCCCTGCGCTCGCCGCCCCGGAACGCGTGGCGGCCCACCACGAGCAACTGCGCTGCTACCTGGACGCGGCACCACGGTTCCCCGTCGGATTCCGGCGCCGGGCCGTCCCCTTGCGCACCCCGGAAGGAGAACACGAACTGCCGGTCCACGAGTTCACCCGGCGCGGGCGAAGGCGCCCGGGTGTGCTCGTGATGTCGGGCGGGGTCGACACCTGGAAGATCGAGATTCACCGCATGGCGGTGGCCACGGCCAGAACGACGGGCCTGAAGGTGGTCACCATCGACATGGCGGGAACGGGTGAGAACCCGCTGCCGCTCACTCCGCACAGTGATCTCCAACTCCACGCGCTCATAGCGCTTTTGAGAGAGGAGAACCCCGGAGAGCCGGCGCTCTGGTTCGGTCTCAGTTTCGGCGGCCACTGGGCGGTCAAACTGGCGCTGCAGGGCGCGGTGGACGCGGCCGTCGACATCGGGGGCCCCACGGGCGCCGCAGACGTTCGCACGGACCCGCTCAGCCTGCCGTACGGCATGGCGGGCATCGTGGGAAACGCCATGGGGCTGGACGGTCTGCCCAGCGCCCAGGAAGCCTCGGACCTGCTGGACGGCTACTCGCTGCGCCGCCAGGGGCTGCTGGCGGCCGAAGGGGGTGCGCCCCTGCTCGCCGCCAACGGCGACCGTGACCAGTACGTGCCGCTGGGCGACACTACCGAACTCGCGGCCCGTGAGGGATCGACGGTATGGATCGTGCGCGACGCGACGCACTGCGCCACGGAGCGCTTCCGTCCCCTCCTGGTGGGCAGCTGGGGCTGGCTGCGGGCACGGACGGGAGGCTCGCGGCTGACCGGCTCCGCGCTCCGGCTGCCGTCCCGGCGCTTCGTGACCGTGCACGACTGACCACGCCACCGTTCCCCCGCCCCGCCCCGCCACCGCTCAGCCTCCACCCGGACCGCACGCGCCAGACGCCCCACCGACGATGTACGTTCGCGGGAGGCGTCCGACGAGAGGGCTGAGGACATCCATGGCGCAAAGACTGACCCGGCGCGGTCCGCTGAGCAGACAGGAGATCGTCCTGCGCGCTCTGGAGGTGGCGGAGGCGGAGG
This sequence comes from Streptomyces sp. NPDC101237, assembly GCF_044767465.1. Taxonomy (NCBI): domain Bacteria; kingdom Bacillati; phylum Actinomycetota; class Actinomycetes; order Kitasatosporales; family Streptomycetaceae; genus Streptomyces; species Streptomyces sp. NPDC101237. The sequence continues at coordinate 20,830 of NZ_JBIWNY010000053.1, forward strand.
GCGTGGAGAAACTCTCCCTGCACAAGGTCGCCTCCGCCGCGGGAGTCCGCACCATGTCCCTGTACAACCACATCCGGGACAAGGACGACGTCCTCGACGCGATGGCGGACACCATCCTGCGGCGCGTCGGCATCGGCGAGACCGACGCGCTGGAGTGGAGCGACGCCCTGCGCGAACTCGCCTTCGCCTTCCGCGAGGCGGCCCTGGAGTTCCCGAAGTCCGCCCCGCTCGTCCTCACCCGGCGGATGAACGCTCCCGCCGGACTCCCGCTGGTCGAGGCGGCGTTGAGGGTGCTCCGGCGGGCCGGACTGGAGCCGCCGGCCGCGGTGCACGTCCTGCGGAGCTTCATCGCCTTCCTGATCGGCACCCTCTCGCGGGAGGTGGGCACGGCGCCGTCGTACGCCGCGGTGATCCCGGAAGTAACCACCTCCCGCGCGGCCGATCTCGCCAGCAGCGGATTCCCGGCAGTCGCGGCCGCCGCCGCGGAACTGTCAGTCTGCGACCATGAGGCCGAGATGCGCTTCGGCCTGGATCTGCTCATCGAGGGCGTCCGCCGCCGGACCGAGCCGGCGGCCTGACGGACGCCAGGGCAGGTCTACGGGGCTCCCCTCCGGCTCGAACGGCGCGGTCGCCCCCGCCGCGATCACGTCAGGGCTTCCGCCTCCTCCTGAGCGGTGCCCGCCGGGTCGGCCGGGGTCTTCACGGAGTCGAGGAGCAGCTGGGCCACGTCGACCACCGTGATGGACTCCTTGGCCTTGCCGTCGTTCTTCTTGCCGTTGACGGAGTCGGTCAGCATCACCAGGCAGAACGGGCAGGCCGTGGAGACGATGTCCGGGTTGA
>NZ_JBIWNY010000054.1:0-20725 GCF_044767465.1 Streptomyces sp. NPDC101237
AGGCCGATGCCCTTGCTGGCTCCGGTGACGACGGCGACCTTGCCCTTGAGGTGCAGTTCCATGACAGTCCCTTTCTGGAATGATCAATACATAATGGGGTCGCACATCCGCGCTTCCCTCACAGGCAGAGCCTAGCAGTAATTCTTGATTGTTCAATCCAGAACTAACGTGGCCTCGATCACCCCTTCGGGCACACCTGCCGCCCCCTCGGTCCACCCCTCCCGCCACCGCCCGCCGATCGGGCAACTCGGGGCCCGAAAGCGCTCGTTCGTCATTTGACGGCTGCGCGTCACCCCTACCTAACATGTAGGTATGCATCCCGCGCACCCCGTACCGATCCGGTACAAGACCGAAGAGAAGATCGGCCATCTGCTGGCCTGGGCGGCCGGCTGGAGCGACGGCTCCCGGGGCGAGAGCCTGTGGTCGTACTCCCTCGCGCTCGGTGGTTCGCACGCCCTGCTCGGCGGGTGGCTGAAGAACCCGAAGCTGCTCGCCGCCCTCACCCCTCAGGAGCAGGACCTGCTGAGCGAGGCCCGCCGCAGGTCCGGACGGCGGGCGGTCCGCCACGCTGATGACGGAGCGCCGCCGGTCGCCGCCGCCGCCGTCCGCTACGTTGCTGGCAACAGCGCACCGCCCCCGGACGGCCCTCGGTGCGCGAGCACAGAAGGAACCCACCATGAGCCGCCCCGAAGGCAACGGCATCCTCACCACCGAGCCCGTGCATGACCTCTACCTCTCCCTGCTGCTGACCATGGTCGACGGCGGCCAGGGCGTCACCAGCATGACCATCACCCTGGGCACCCCGAGCGGTGTGATCAGCGGCGATCTCGTCTCGCGGGAGACCTGGAAGTCCCTGTGGACGGAGACGATCCTCACCAAGGCCAACACCAGCGCGGGCACGATGGGCCTCTTCCCGGACACCGTCGACCGGATGCTGGAGCAGGTGCGGGAGGAGGTCGGCGGCCACGACGAGTCCGCGGCCGAGGTCCCGCGCTTCGTGCACCTGAAGGACACCACCCTCTTCGTCCCCGGCGCCACCCCGATCACCCTCCCGTTCTGGCGCGGCCGGCTGGACGCGGTCACCGGCTGGACCCTCGGCAAACTCGGCGTCTGACCCGCCGCCGCACGGGCAGCAACTGTGCCCGTACGGCCCGACTCCCCCTCGCCGTAGGGAAATCGGAGCCCTCGGACGAACAAGCTGACGTCCGCAAGGTTCATGCGTCAGCGAGGGTTGGAAGTCCGATGAAGTCCATGTTCAGATCACGCGTTCGCGCGCTCGCCACCGTCGGCGCCGCGGTGGGCGCCCTCACCCTGGGGGCGGCGGGCTCCGCGTCCGCCTCCTCGGTCCCGGCCTGGCAGCTCCAGGTCTGCTCCCAGAGCATCTTCCAGACGAACGTCTACTGGGGCGACGGCGGCTTCCTGGGCGTGCCGGCCGGTCAGTGCCGGACCGCCTACTGGCAGCGCACCAGCGCCTCCGTGTACATGGTCCACGTCGACGCCTACGTGAACAACGGCGGATACATCGCGAGCGCCGACGTCAACGTCGCCGAGGGGGCCGGGCTGGCCTCCGGCGGTTTCCCCAATCCGTACCTCTGGTCGTTCTGAGAACACCGCCCCGGGGGCGGCGGCCCGTGCCGCCGCCCCCGGGCGTCGCCCGGCACCACTGCCCGACCGGGCAGGAACAACGCCCTTACGTCGGTTATGCGTTGACAGTCCCCAAGGGCGCTTATAGATCTGTGAGTCGCCGAGGGGCGGCGGATGTCCTGCCCGCGCCCCTTCGCATCTCCGACTCCCGCTCATGATCGAGACCTAAGGGCAAACGTGTCCATACCCAGCCTCAGAGCTCGGCGCTCCGTGCGCGTCCTGAGCCTCGCCTCCGCCTCCACCGCGCTGGTCCTCGGACTGTCGGGCAGCGCCTCCGCGTGCACCATCGGCGAGTTCTCCGCCGCGGCGGTCTGCGACGGCAGCCAGGGGGTCATCGTCGTCACCGACGAGGACTCCTCCGCCACCCCCGCCACGGTGACCGTCTTCCTCCAGGAGAACGGCGCCGACGTCAAGCAGGTCGGCGAGCAGACCGTCCGGGGCTCCGGGGAGGGCACCAAGGTCACGTTCACCGAGGACTGGCAGCCGAACGCCACGTACCGCGTGCACGTGAAGACCGACAACGGCGCGGTCGACGACGACGTCAAGGACCTGCTGACCACCCCGTCCGAGGGCTGCGCTCCCGAGCAGAGCCCCACCCCGACGCCGACGCCCTCCGCCACCACCCCGGTGGAGTCCCCGACCCCGACGCCGTCGCCCTCCGGGCGCACCGTCCCGCCGAAGGCACCGCACAACGCCCCGTCCCCGGGCGTCGGCGGCACGCACCTCGCCGAGACCGGCGCCGACTCCAGCACCGGCACGATCGCCGGGATCGCCGCCGCGCTGGTCGTGGCCGGCGGCGCCGTCTTCCTCGGCCTGCGCCGGCGCGGCACCGCCGGCGGCCGCTGACCCTCCCCCGCTCCACCGTGGCGCGCCCCTCGGGGCGCGCCACGGCCGCTCCCGGGTGAGCGCGGATCAGAAGCCCGCCGGCTCCGTGTACACCCCCCACTCCTCACGGAGCACACCGCAGATCTCGCCCAGGGTCGCCTCGGCGCGTACGGCGTCGAGCATCGGTCCGATCATGTTGGCCCCGGAACGGGCGGCGCCGAGCATCGCGTCCAGGGCGGCGCGCACCGCGCCCTCGTCGCGTGCGGTCCTGCGCGCGTCCAGGACCCGTACCTGCTCCCGCTCCACCTCGTGCGAGACCCGCAGGATCTCCAGGTCGCCGGTGACGGAACCGGTGTGCACGTTGACGCCGACGACCCGCTTGTCGCCCTTCTCCAGGGACCGCTGGTACTGGAAGGCGGACTCGGCGATCTCACCGGTGAACCAGCCGTCCTCGATGCCCCGCAGGATCCCGGAGGTGACCGGCCCGATGGGGTGCCGTCCGTCCGGATGGGCGCGCAGGCCGCGCTCCTTGATCTGGTCGAAGATCTTCTCGGCGTCGGCCTCGATCCGGTCGGTCAACTGCTCGACGTACCAGGAACCGCCCAGCGGGTCGGCCACGTTGGCGACGCCGGTCTCCTCCATGAGCACCTGCTGGGTGCGCAGCGCGATCTCGGCGGCCTGCTCGCTGGGCAGCGCGAGGGTCTCGTCGAGGGCGTTGGTGTGCAGCGAGTTGGTGCCGCCGAGCACCGCGGCGAGCGCCTCGACGGCCGTGCGGACCACGTTGTTGTACGGCTGCTGGGCGGTCAGCGAGACGCCCGCGGTCTGGGTGTGGAAGCGCAGCCACTGCGACTTCTCCGACCGGGACCCGTACACGTCCCGCATCCAGCGCGCCCAGATCCGGCGGGCCGCGCGGAACTTGGCGATCTCCTCGAAGAAGTCGACGTGCGCGTCGAAGAAGAAGGAGAGTCCGGGTGCGAAGACGTCGACGTCCAGGCCGCGGCTGAGGCCCAGTTCGACGTATCCGAAGCCGTCCGCGAGCGTGTACGCCAGTTCCTGCGCAGCCGTCGCTCCGGCCTCGCGGATGTGGTAGCCGGAGACGGACAGCGGCTTGTAGGCGGGGATGCCGGCCGCGCAGTACTCCATCAGGTCGCCGATGAGGCGCAGATGGGGCTCGGGCTGGAACAGCCACTCCTTCTGGGCGATGTACTCCTTGAAGATGTCGGTCTGGAGCGTGCCGTTGAGCACCGCCGGGTCGACGCCCTGCCGTTCGGCGGCGACGAGGTACATGCAGAAGACCGGGACGGCCGGGCCGCTGATCGTCATCGAGGTCGTGACGTCACCGAGCGGGATGTCCTGGAACAGGACCTCCATGTCGGCGGCGGAGTCGATGGCCACCCCGCAGTGCCCGACCTCGCCGAGCGAGCGCGGGTCGTCGGAGTCGCGGCCCATGAGGGTCGGCATGTCGAAGGCCACCGACAGACCCCCGCCGCCGTTGGCGAGGATCATCTTGTACCGCTCGTTGGTCTGCTCCGCGTTGCCGAAGCCGGCGAACTGACGGATGGTCCAGGTCCGCCCCCGGTAGCCGGTCGGGTACAGCCCGCGGGTGAAGGGGTACTCCCCCGGCCAGCCGATCCGCTCGAATCCCTCGTACGTGTCACCCGGCCGGGGCCCGTACACCGGCTCCACCGGGTCACCGGAGAGCGTCGTGAAGTCAGCGTCCCGCTTGCGGGCCGCGTCGTAGCGGGCCTGCCAGCGTAGGCGGCCCTCCGTGATGGCGTCAGCGTCCATACCCACGAATTTACTAGGACGTCCTAGTAAAAGTCGATGGGGGACCGCCGTACGGGTGTCCGTACGGCGGTGAGATCAGGCCTTGGCCACGACCGGGGTGCCCTCGGTGACCTTGGCCTCCAGCTCGCGGCTGACCTTGCGCTCCACGAAGAACGCCGCGGTCGGGACGGTGCCCGCGAGCAGCACCCACAGCTGCTTGCCGACCGGCCACTTCGCCTTGGAGCCCAGGTCGAAGGCGAAGACCAGGTAGACGACGTAGAGCCAGCCGTGCGCGATGGCGACGACCCGCGTGACGTCGGCCGCGCCGTCGATGTCCAGCCCGTACTTGGCGATCATGCTCAGACACAGCAGCACCAGCAGCACACCGGTGACGTAGGCCAGGACCCGGTAGCGGGTCAGCACGCTCTTCTTCATGGGGAAGAGCGTAACGACCCGTTCCGGGAGATCTTGTCCCGGGTCACTCGTCGAAGTCGTGTGCCGACACCCGCAGCGGGCGCAGCATCGCGAAGATCTCCGCGCACTCCTCGGCGTCGTACGCGCCGAGCCCGAAGTCCATCGCCATCAGGTCCCGGGTGGCCGCCTCGACCACCTCGCGGCCCTTCCCGGTGATCGTGGCGAGCGTGCCGCGCCCGTCGTTGGGGTTGGGCCGCTTGGCCACCAGACCGGACCGCACCAGCCGGTCGACGGTGTTCGTCACGGAGGTCGGGTGCACCATCAGCCGCTCACCGATCTTCGACATCGGCAGCTCGCCGGCCTTGGAGAAGGTCAGCAGCACCAGCGCCTCGTAGCGCGCGAAGGTCAGCCCGTACGGCTTGACCACCGCGTCGACCTCGGCCAGCAGGATCTGCTGGGCCCGCATGATCGACGTGATCGCGGCCATCGACGGCACGCTTCCCCAGCGCTGCTTCCAGAGGTCGTCGGCACGGGCGATGGGGTCGAAGGGGAGACTGAGAGGCTTCGGCACGCCACCGACCCTACCGGCCGGTCATATACCGGTCAGCCGTGTCTCGGCTTTCGGTCACCTCCCCGGTCACGGCCCGGTCGCGGCACGGTCGCGGCACGGTCCGCGGCCCGCCGGCACGGGCCCGCCGCTACGGCACCGGCCGTCCCGTCCGCCGGGCCGCCGCCGCCAGACCGCAGCAGCACAGCACGCCGGCCACCCCGGCGCCCGCCACGGTCGCCCGCACGCCGACGGCCTCCGCCGCCACGCCCGCCAGCGCCATGCCGACGCCCTGCAGGGTCATCAGCCCGGCGCTGAGCACGGTCATGGCCCGGCCCCGCAGTTCCTCGGGCACGGCCCGCACGAACCACTGGTCCAGGCCCAGCGTGTACGCCGACCCGGCCCCCGCCACCAGCAGGAGCAGCAGCGACACGGCCAGGGACGGGTGCAGGGCGTAGCCCAGGTACGGCAGCAGGGTGAGGCAGACCAGCGGCAGGGCGATCCGCTCCCGGGCCGCCGGGCCGAGCCGGGCACCGGCGTACAGCTCCCCGGCGACCGTGCCGACCGGCAGCGCGCACATCAGGAGGCCGAGCCCCGGGGAGCCGCTGCCGAGCGCGTCGGCGTAGGGGGCGGCGAGCGCCTCGGGGACGACGGCGAACATGGCCGGGATCCAGAAGAGGAGGAGCAGCAGGCGGACGCGGCGGTCGGCCAGCAACTGCCGGGTGCCCCCGCGCTCCCGGGTCCGGACGCGGGCCGGGCGGCGCCGGGTACCGAGGCGCAGCAGCGCGGCCGAGGCGAGGAAGGTGCCGACGGTGATCACCAGGGCGTGCCGCGGGGTGAGGACGGCGAGCAGCAGTCCGCCGAGGCCGTAGCCGACCAGCAGCGCGCTCTGCGCGACGATCCGCAGCAGCGAGCGGCCGAGCACGAACAGGTCCCCGCCGCCGAGGATGTCGGACAGGGTCGCCATCCGGGTGCCGGCGAAGACCGGCGAGACCACGGCGAGCGCGCAGCGCAGCCCGAGCAGGACCCCGATCCCGGTGCCGGGGACCGCCATCACCGCCACGCACCCCGCGCACACCAGGTCGCACACCACCAGCACGCGGCGGGCCGGGAACCGGTCGGCGACCGGGGCCAGCAGGGTGCCGCCGACCAGGTAGGGCAGGAAGCCCAGCGCGAAGGTCAGGGCGCTGAGCAGCGGCGATCCGGTGAGGTCGTACACCAGCACGGACAGCGCGATCTCACTGACGATCACGCCGAGCATGGACAGCACATGGGCGGCGAAGACGGCACGGAACTCGGGTACGGCCAGGACCCGGCCGTAGCCGGCGGGTCTCTCCAGGGCAGGCGCGGACATGGAGGGCAGCGTGCCCGCCCCGGGGCCGTGCGCTTAGAGTTTCGGCACCGGCCGAATCTTCCGCGGCCGTCCGCATCCTCCGCTCCACCGCCCGGGACCCCGCCATGCCCTCCCATCTGCACTTCGACGAGGACGACTTCCTCCGCTGCCGGTTCGCCGTGTCCCCGCTCTGGGAGACGCAGGAGGCGGTGCGGACCCTGCGGCGGCCGGACCGGCACGGGTATCACGCGCCCTGGCTGCGGCGGATCAGCGCGGTCGCCGCCGGTCTCGACCTGGCCCCGCTGTGGCTGCTGATGCCCCGCCGCGGTCACTCGCCGGACTGGCTGGTGCCGCCGGCGGCCGGTCCGGCCGCCTCCTTCGAGGAGGAGCTGGCCGCCCTGCGGGCGGTGGACCCGCGGACGGCCCGCGCGGACACCGCGCGCTCGCTCGCGGACACGCCGGGCGCGCTGGAGTCGGCGACCGGCCGGGCCTGGCTGGCCGATCCGGCGCGCATGGTCCGGGAGCTGACCGGGGCGCTGGAGGCGGCCTGGCGGGTCCTGGTGGCGCCGGACTGGCCCCGGCTGCGCGCCCTGCTGGAGGCGGACATCACCTTCCACTCCCGGCGGCTGGCGGAGGTGGGCCTCGGCGGCCTGCTGCCGGAGATCCACCGCCGGTGCGGCTGGCGGTCCGGGACGCTGACGGTGGCCTCCCCCGGCGCCTACGAACGGCGCCTGGGGGGCCAGGGCCTGGTGCTGATGCCGAGCGTGTTCACCTGGCCGGACCTGGTCAGCACCTTCGACCCCCCGGCCTTGCCGACGCTGGTCTACCCGGCCCGGGGCATCGGCGGGCTGTGGACCGACCCGGCCGAGGACACGCCCGGCGCGCTCGTACGGCTGCTCGGCCGGGGCCGCGCCGCGGTCCTGACCGCCCTCGCCGAACCGGCCACCACCACCGCCCTCGCCCACCGGCTGCGGCTGGCCCCGTCCTCGGTCTCGGCGCACCTGGCGGCCCTGCGGGACGCGGGCCTGCTGACCTCACGCCGCTACGGCCACCAGGTGCTGTACGAGCGCACTCCCCTGGGCATCGCACTGGCCTCGGGGGCTGCGGGCGGCTGACCTCGGCCGCCGCCGGTCACGGCGCCAGGTGCCGCTCGACCGTCTCCACCTTGCTGGTGAGGCCGTCGGTGACACCGGGGCGGATGTCCGCCTTCAGGACCAGGGAGACGCGCGGGGCGCGTTCCTCGACGGCGGCGACGGCCCGCCTGACGACGTCCATGACCGCGTCCCAGTCACCCTCGATCGAGGTGAACATGGCGTCGGTGCGGTTCGGCAGCCCGGATTCGCGGACCACCCGGACGGCCTCGGCGACGTACTCACCGACGTCCTCGCCGACGCCCAGCGGCGTCACGGAAAAGGCGACGATCATGCCTTCACGGTTCCTTCCTGGCGGGCACGGGCGGCGATGATCTCGTCCTCGGCGGCGCGCTTGAGCTTGCGTTCGGCGAAGAAGCCGCCGGTCGGCAGGACGGAGAGGACGAAGTAGAGGAGCCCGGTGCCCAGGGACCACTTGGCGCGGTTCCAGGCGTCGGCCCAGAAGATCACGTACAGGATGAACAGGACGCCGTGGACCGCGCCCATCACGGGCACCGCGTTGAAGTCCGTGGTCCGCTTCAGCACCGAGCAGAGCAGCAGGATCAGGAAGGAGACGGCCTCCGGGGCGGAGACCAGGCGCAGGCGGCGGATGGCGGTGGCGGTCTTGATGTCCACGAGTCACCTTCGGTGGGAGAGACGTCCACTCTTTGTGAACGCGAGCACAAAACGTCCGCCCATTGTGGCAAAGCAGCCGCGCGGTCCGGGCGTGGGGGTGGGGGGGTCGGGAGCGGCGAGGAGGGGGGCGCCGGCGAGGTCCCTAGGGGGAGGATCCGGGACGAAGTCCACCCCGGGGATCTGTCGGCGGGGTCGCGGGGCGGCTACCTTCGCAGCGTGGCGATGTTCCGACTCCAGGGCAGCAAGGTGCTCGCCGTCGAGATGACCGGGGACGCCGTGAAGGCGAAGAACGGCTCGATGGTGGCGTACGACGGGCAGATGGCGTTCAAGAAACTGAGCGGCGGCGGTGAGGGGCTGCGGGGGATGGTGACCCGGCGGCTCACCGGCGAGCAGATGACGGTGATGGAGGTGAAGGGGCACGGGACGTGCTGGTTCGCGGACCGGGCGTCCGAGATCAACCTGGTCGGCCTGCAGGGCGACAAGCTGTACGTCGAGTCGAGCAACCTGCTCGCGACCGACGCCGGCCTGCGCACCGGCACGAGCTTCACCGGCCTGCGCGGCGCCTCCCAGGGCAACGGGCTGTTCACGACGACCGTCGAGGGCCACGGCCAGGCGGCGATCATGTCGGACGGCCCGGCGGTGGTGCTCCGGGTCAGCGCGCAGTACCCGCTGACCGTGGACCCGGGTGCCTACATCGCCCATCAGGGCGACCTCCGCCAGTCCTTCCAGTCGGGTGTGACCTTCCGCACCTTCCTCGGCGAGGGCGGCGGCGAGGCCTTCCAGATCCGGTTCGAGGGGGACGGCCTGGTGTACGTGCAGCCGAGCGAGCGGAACACGATCGCGGGGGATGTGTGAGATGGCCCTGCGCGAGGTGAACTCCAAGATGGTCGAGGCGACCGTCGCGCCCGGACAGCGGCTGTACAGCCAGCGCGGGGCGATGCTCGCCTACAAGGGCGAGGTCTCCTTCACCCCCAACATCCAGGGCGGCCAGGGCGGACTGATGTCCATGATCGGGCGCCGGGTCGCGGGCGAGGCCACACCGCTGATGACCGTCGAGGGCAGCGGCACGGTCTTCTTCGGGCACGGCGGCCACCACGTCCAGGTCATCACCCTCTCCGGCGACACCCTCTACGTCGAGGCGGACCGGCTGCTCGCCTTCGAGGGCACGCTCCAGCAGGGCACGATGTTCATGGGCTCCCAGGGCGGCGTGATGGGCCTGGTGCGCGGCCAGGTCACCGGCCAGGGCCTGTTCACGACCACACTCACGGGCCGGGGCGCGGTCGCCGTGATGGCCCACGGCGGTGTCTTCGAGATCCCGGTCACCCCGCAGCGCCCGGTCCACGTCGACCCGCAGGCCTACGTCGCCCACCACGGCGACCTCCGCAACAAGCTGTCGGCCGCGCTCGGCTGGCGGGAGATGGTGGGCCGCGGCTCCGGCGAGGCGTTCCAGCTGGAGCTCAGCGGGAACGGCACGGTGTACGTCCAGGCGTCGGAGGAGAAGCTGTGAGCGCATACGGGGCCGCCGGGCCGGTGGTGCACGACCCCATGACCCTTCCCGTCGACGACAACGTCAACAAGTACACCTTCTGCGTGGAGCTCAAGAGCGGCCAGTGGTTCCTGCAGAAGGGGAAGATGATCGCCTACTACGGCTCGATCGACTTCAACGGCGTCGGACACGGCCGGCTGGACCGCCTGGTGCGCACGTCCTTCCATTCGCCTCTGCACGCGAGCGACTGGGTGGTGGCGGAGGGCTCGGGCAAGATGCTCCTCGCCGACCGGGCCTTCGACGTGAATTCGTACGACCTGGACGAGGGCAACCTGACCATTCGCTCTGGCAACCTGCTCGCTTTTCAGCCAAGTCTCGCGCTCAAACAGTCGATCGTGCCGGGTTTTCTGACCCTTATCGGAACCGGGAAGTTTGTGGCCGCGTCCAACGGTCCGGTGGTGTTCATGGAACCCCCGATCCGGGTGGACCCGCAGGCGCTCGTGGGATGGGCCGACTGCCCCTCTCCGTGCCACCACTACGACCACGGGTACATGACCGGGGTCATGGGCGGTCTACGTGCGATGACGGGCCTCGGCGGGGCCTCCGGGGAGGAGCACCAGTTCGAGTTCGTGGGGGCCGGCACGGTGCTGCTCCAGTCCACCGAGACACTGATGGCGGAGCAGGCCACGGGAGCGGTTCCACAGGAGCCCGGAGTACCCGGCGCGAGCGGGCCTTTCACAGGTCGTTCACAGCCGCAGGGCGCACCGCGCCTTCCCGGACAGCTGGGGGACCTGCAACGTCGCTTCGGGCTGTGAGCGGTAGTCTGCGGAGTGTGACATCGAACGCGTGCGCGCAGTCACACCACCCTCACTAGTTCGCCTTTCAACATTTTAGGTAGACTTCATACATGGAGACCGAGACGGCCACGCGCTGGCTGACCGATGCGGAGCAGTGCGCCTGGCGCACCCACCTGGAGGTCAACAGGCTGTTGACGTACCAGCTCGAAAAGGATCTGCAGCCGTTCGGCCTGACAATGAACGACTACGAGATCCTGGTGAATCTGTCCGAGTCCGAGGACTACCGGCTGCGGATGAGCGACCTCGCGGCGGCGACGCTCCAGTCCAAGAGCCGGCTCTCGCACCAGATCACCCGTATGGAGAACGCGAACCTGGTACGCCGCGAGAACTGCGAGTCCGACCGCCGCGGACTGTTCGCCGTGCTCACCGAGCACGGCATGGAGACGATGAAGAAGGTGGCGCCACATCATGTCGCCTCCGTGCGACGGCACTTCATCGACCTGCTGTCGCCGGAGGCCCTGATAGAGCTCGACAAGGGCCTCAAGCCGATCGCCGAACACCTGCGCGGCCAACGCGGCCGCCCGTAGCGGCGAACGGCACCCGACGGCGGCGGACGAGGGTTCAGGTCTCGTCCGCCGCCCCCTTTTCCCGGGCCTGTGACCGGTCCGCCGCGCGTACCAGCGCGGCGGAGAGCAGGGCCACGGCTCCCGCCAGGACGAAGCAGAGTCCCACCGGCAGACGCCCGAGCGCCAGCCCCGCGCCCACCGCGCCGACCGAACTTCCGGCGTTCACGGCCGCGTTCACCCACGCCCCGGCCCGGTTTTGGGCCCCCTCGGGCGCCGACTCGTCGGCCAGCAGGTACGCGGTCGTCAGGGCCGGGGCCACGAAGGCGCCGGCCACCGTCAGGGCCAGGACGAGCGTCCAGACGCCGGTGGCCGCCCCGGCGAGCGCCAGGGCCGCCCCGAGGGCCGCGGTCAGCCAGGCGAGCCGTCCGGCGGCCGGACGGCGCCACTCCACCGCCCCGTGCAGCAGACCGCCCGCCGCGCTGCCCACCGAGAGCGCGGCCAGGATCCAGGGGACCGCCTGCGTGCCGTACGACCGCTGCCCGGCGAAGGCGGTCACCAGCAGCTCGGCACCGCTCAGTGCGAGGCCAAGACCGGCGGCGGCGACCACGGGAGCCGCCGGAAAGGCTCCGACGGCCGCGCCGCCGGGCGCCCGCCTCACGGGGGTCACACCGCGCACGGCCGGTGACGTCACGAACGCGCAGGTCCCGGCCGCCATGAGCACCGCGCTCAGCAGCAGCCCGGCCGGCGGCGGCCCGAAGCGCAGCAGCAGCCCGACGAGCGCAGGGCCGGACACGAACAGCAGCTCCTCGGCGACCCCGTCCAGGCTGTAGGCCCGTCGGCGCAGCGCAGGGTCGTCGACCAGGCGGCCCCACGCGGCCCGCATGACGGGGCCGAGCGGCGGCGCGAGACAGCCGGCGAGGGCGGCGGCACCCGCGAGCGCCACAGGCGGGGCTCCCGGGTGCCAGGTCAGGGCCGCCAGCAGGCAGAGCGCGGCGCTGTAGGCGGCGGCCATGGGCAACAGCGCGCGCCGCGGGCCGTACCGGTCCACCAGGGCCGCGCGGACCGGCATCAGGACGACGGCCGAGCCGCCGAACAGTGCCGTCACCACCCCGGACCAGGCGTACGAGCCGGCCGCCCGGGTCACCGAGAGCAGGACGGACAGGGAGACGGTGCCGTAGGCGAGGCGGGCCGCGAGGGCGGCGAGGAAGGTGCGGCGCGCGTGCGGGACGCGCAGGACGGCGGCGTAGGAGGGCCGCGGGACGGGTGAAGGGCGCGACGGGGTCAGCGCGGACATGGGTGGGTTCCTCGTGGCGGAGGCGGAAAGGGGACACCTGGGCGCGCCACGGCACGGAGTGGTCACGTGCCGGTGGCGGCGCCGGGTGCGCTCCTACGCCAGGGAGAGGAACATGCCGGTCAAGTTAGCAGCGGGCGCGGGGCGCGGCCACGGTCAGTTCTCCGTCAGCCCCGCCACCAGTTCGTCCGCGGCGCGGTAGGGGTCCAGTTCGCCGGTGACGATGCGTTCCGCGAGCGCGCCGATCTGGCGGTCTCCGTGCAGGTCGCCGATGCGTGCGCGCAGGGCCGTCACGGCGATGGTCTCGACCTCGCGGGCGGCGCGGGCCAGCCGGCGTTCGGCGAGCACGCCCCGCTCCTCCATCCAGGCGCGGTGCTTCTCCAGGGCCTCCACCAGCTCGTCGACGCCCTCGGCGCGGGCGGCGACGGTCTTGACGATCGGCGGGCGCCAGTCGCCGGGGCCGCGGGACTCGCCGAGCCCGAGCATGTGGTTCAGTTCGCGGGCGGTGGCGTCGGCGCCGTCCCGGTCGGCCTTGTTGACCACGTAGACGTCGCCGATCTCCAGGATCCCGGCCTTGGCCGCCTGGATGCCGTCACCCATCCCCGGGGCGAGCAGGACGACGGAGGTGTCCGCCTGGGAGGCGATCTCCACCTCCGACTGGCCCACCCCGACCGTCTCGACGATGACGACGTCGCAGCCCGCCGCGTCCAGGACCCGGATCGCCTGCGGGGCGGCCCAGGCGAGACCGCCGAGGTGGCCCCGGGTGGCCATGGAGCGGATGTAGACGCCGGGGTCCGAGGCGTGGTCGGACATCCGGACGCGGTCGCCGAGCAGGGCGCCTCCGGAGAACGGCGAGGACGGGTCGACGGCCAGCACGCCGACCCGTTTGCCCTGTTTGCGATAGGCCGTCACCAGGGCCGAGGTGGAGGTCGACTTGCCGACCCCGGGAGAGCCGGTCAGGCCGACGACGTACGCGTTGCCCGTCAGCGGCGCGAGGGCCGCCATGACCTCCCTGAGCTGCGGGGACGCCCCCTCCACCAGTGAGATCAGCCGGGCCACCGCACGCGGCCGGCCCTCCCTGGCCTGGGCCACCAGTGAGGAGACGTCCTGCATCACAGCTCCGTTCGCTTCCGTTCGCTTGCGTGCGCGCCGAGAAAGGTGCTCAGGCCTTCGGTACCCGCACGATCAGCGCGTCACCCTGGCCGCCGCCCCCGCACAGGGCGGCCGCGCCGACGCCGCCGCCGCGCCGCTTGAGCTCCAGCGCGAGGTGCAGCACGAGGCGGGCGCCGGACATGCCGATGGGGTGGCCCAGGGCGATGGCGCCGCCGTTGACGTTCACCGTTTCGGTGGACACCCCGAGGTCCTTCATTGACTGGACGGCGACCGCCGCGAAGGCCTCGTTGATCTCGATGAGGTCCAGGTCGCCGACGCCCAGGCCCTCCTTCTTCAGGGCGTGCCGGATGGCGTTGGAGGGCTGCGACTGGAGGGAGTTGTCGGGTCCCGCCACGTTCCCGTGGGCGCCGATCTCCGCGAGCCACTCCAGGCCCAGTTCCTCGGCCTTGGCCTTGCTCATCACGACCACGGCCGCCGCGCCGTCGGAGATCTGCGAGGAGGAGCCCGCCGTGATCGTGCCGTCGCGGGTGAAGGCCGGGCGGAGCCGGCCGAGGGACTCGGCCGTGGTGTCGCCGCGGATGCCCTCGTCCTTGCTGAAGACGACCGGCTCGCCCTTGCGCTGCGGGATCTCCACCGGGGTGATCTCGGCCTCGAAGACGCCGTTCTTCTGCGCGGCGGCGGCCCGCTGGTGGGACAGGGCGGCCACCGCGTCCTGCTCCTCGCGGCCGAGGCCGAGGCGGGTGTTGTGCTTCTCGGTCGACTCGCCCATCGGGATGTTCTCCCAGGCGTCGGTCAGGCCGTCGTACGCCATCGCGTCGAGCATCTCGATCGACCCGTACTTGAAGCCCTCGCGGGACTTGGGGAGCAGGTGCGGGGCGTTGGTCATGGACTCCTGGCCGCCCGCGACCACGATGTCGAACTCGCCGGCGCGGATCAGCTGGTCGGCCAGGGCGATGGCGTCGAGGCCGGAGAGGCAGACCTTGTTGACCGTGAGCGCCGGGACGCTCATCGGGATGCCGGCCTTCACCGCCGCCTGGCGGGCCGGGATCTGGCCGGCGCCGGCCTGGAGCACCTGCCCCATGATCACGTACTGCACCTGGTCGCCGCCGATCCCGGCGCGGTCGAGGGCGGCCTTGATCGCGAAGCCGCCCAGGTCGGCTCCGGAGAAGGACTTCAGCGAGCCCAGCAGCCGTCCCATGGGCGTGCGCGCGCCCGCGACGATCACTGAGGTGGTTCCGGTGGTTCCAGAAGTCATGAGCTGCGAATCCCCTTACCGGCTGCACTGCCGAGGAGTGAACGAGGGTTTACTTCGAATGTATTGCGTGGCACTCCGTGCCGTCATCGGGCCGTCAGTGTGATCGCTGGCACGTTGCGTAACCATCGCGGTGGCGCTGCACTGAATCCATGCTGACGCGAATCGACCACATCGGGATCGCCTGCCACGACCTCGACACGACCGTCGAGTTCTACCGGGCGACGTACGGCTTCGAGGTGTTCCACACCGAGGTCAACGAGGAGCAGGGCGTGCGGGAGGCCATGCTCAAGATCAACGAGACGTCCGACGGAGGCGCCTCCTACCTGCAGCTTCTGGAGCCGACCCGGGAGGACTCGGCGGTCGGCAAGTGGCTCGCGAAGAACGGCGAGGGGGTGCACCACATCGCCTTCGGTACGGCCGATGTCGACGGTGACGCCGCGGACATCCGTGACAAGGGCGTACGCGTTCTGTACGAGGAGCCACGGATCGGCTCCATGGGGTCGCGGATCACCTTCCTGCATCCGAAGGATTGCCACGGTGTACTGACAGAACTGGTCACTTCGGCGGCTGTTGAGTCACCTGAGCACTGACCCTCGTACATATGGGCCGGTAGGGTTGGGGGCGGTCGTCCCTTCGCACCTTCGCAGGGCCGGGGCGGCCGCATGCCGGGGTCCGGGTTTCGGGGGACGAGCGTCGGGGCAGCAGCCCGTGCTCCGCCGTTGATCTGACACCATTCCCCGGGAGCCCCGTTCGGCGGATGAACGGAGCTCGTTCGGAGAAGGTTGCGACCAGGGGACGGATGGGACCGCGCAGTGCGGGGCTACGAGAGCCAGGAGCGAGAGCCGGCGGCTGACGTCGACCACCTCTCTCGGTTCGAGGCCGAGATGAAGCGGCTGAAGACCGAGCGGGAAAAGGCGATCCAGCATGCCGAGGACCTCGGCTACCAGGTCGAGGTGCTGCGCGCCAAGTTGCACGAGGCGCGGCGCACCATCATGTCCCGGCCCGCTTTCGACGGCGGTGACATCGGCTACCACGCCGAGCAGCTGCTGCGGAACGCCCAGGTGCAGGCCGACCAGATCCGCCAGGAGGCGGAGCGGGTGGCCGCGGAGGCGCGGGCCCAGACCCAGCGCATCCTCCAGGAACACGCCGAGCAGGCCGCGCGGCTCCAGGCCGAGCTGCACCAGGAGGCGGTGACCCGCCGCCAGCAGCTGGACCAGGAGCTGGCCGAACGCCGGCAGACCGTCGAGTCGCACGTCAACGAGAACGTGGCGTGGGCCGAGCAGCTGCGGGCCCGGACCGAGTCCCAGGCCCGCCGGCTGCTCGACGAGTCGCGGGCCGAGGCCGAGCAGGCCATGGCCACCGCCCGAGCGGAGGCCGAGCGGCTGGCCACCGAGGCCCGCCAGCGGGTGACCAGCGACGCCGAGGCCGCCCGCGCGGAGGCCGAGCAGCTGCTGCTGCGTGCCCGCCGGGACGCCGAGCGGCTGCTGAACGCCGCGTCCACGCAGGCCCAGGAGGCCACCGCCCACGCCGAGCAGCTGCGCACGTCCACCGCGACCGAGTCGGACGCCGCCCGCCGGCAGGCCGGTGAGCTGAGCCGGGCCGCCGAGCAGCGGATGGCGGAGGCCGAGGAGGCGCTGCGCAAGGCGCAGTCCGAGGCCGAGAAGCTGGTCACCGAGGCCGAGGCGAACGCCACGAAGGCCCTCTCCAGCGCCGAGGCCACCAACACGCAGCGCACCCAGACCGCCAAGGAGCAGGTCGCCCGGCTGGTCAGCGAGGCCACCAAGGAGGCCGAGGCCACCAAGGCGAGCGCCGAGCAGGTCGTCGCGGACGCGCGCGCCGAGGCCGAGAAGATCATCGCGGAGGCCTCCGAGAAGGCCCGCACCCTGACCGCCGAGGAGAGCGCCTCCCAGCTGTCCAAGGCGGCCAAGACCGCCGAGGACGTCCTGAACAAGGCGGCCGAGGAGGCCAAGCGCACCACCAAGGCCGCCGCCGAGGAGGCCGAGCGGATCCGCACCGAGGCGGAGACCGAGGCGGACCGGCTGCGCGCCGAGGCGCACGACATCGCCGAGCAGCTCAAGGGCACGGCCAAGGACGACACCAAGGAGTACCGCGCCAAGACGGTCGAGCTGCAGGAGGAGGCCCGCCGGCTGCGCGGCGAGGCCGAGCAGCTGCGGTCCGAGGCGGTCGCCGAGGGCGAGTCGATCCGCGCCGAGGCCCGGCGCGAGGCCGTGCAGAAGATCGAGGAGGGCGCCAGGTCCGCCGAGGAGCTGCTCGCCAAGGCCAAGGCCGACGCGGACGAGCTGCGGCAGTCCGCCGCCACCGACAGCGAGAAGGTCCGCACCGAGGCCATCGAGCGCGCCACCGCGCTGCGCCGGCAGGCCGAGGAGACCCTGGAGCGCACCCGCCAGGAGGCCGACCGGCACCGCGCCGAGGTGCAGGAGCAGTCCGACGCCCTCAGGGAGGACGCCGAGCGGGCCGCGCGGGAGCTGCGCGAGGAGACCGAGCGGGGTGTCGAGTCCCGGCGCGCGGAGGCCGCCGAGGAGCTGAACCGGCTGCACGCCGAGGCCGAGGAGCGGTTCGCCGGCGCGGAGCAGGCGCTCGCCGAGGCCCGCGAGGAGGCCGGCCGGATCCGCCGCGAGGCGGGCGAGGAGACCGACCGGCTGCGCTCCGAGGCGGCCGAACGCATCCGCACGCTCCAGCAGCAGGCCGAGACCGAGGCTCAGCGCCTGCGCGACGAGGCCGCCTCCGACGCGTCCGCGTCCCGCGCGGAGGGCGAGTCCGTCGCCGTACGGCTGCGGTCCGAGGCGGCGGCCGAGGCGGAGCGGCTCAAGCAGGAGGCCCAGGACACCGCCGACCGGGTCCGCGCCGAGGCGCAGGCGGCGGCCGAACGGCTGTCCACCGAGGCGTCCGAGACGCTGGCCGCCGCGCAGGAGGAGGCGGCCCGGCGGCGCCGGGAGGCCGAGGAACTGCTCGGTTCGGCCCGCCAGGAGGCCGACCAAGAGCGTGAGCGGGCCCGCGAGCAGAGCGAGGACCTGCTGGCCCAGGCGCGCAACCGGGTCGAGGAGGCGCAGGCCGAGGCCGTACGGCTGGTCGAGGAGGCGGAGCGGCGGGCCACCGAGATGGTGTCGGCCGCGGAGCTCCACGCCCAGCAGGTGCGGGAATCGGTCTCCGGGCTGCACGAGCAGGCCCAGGAGGAGATCGCCGGGCTGCGTTCGGCCGCCGAGCACGTCGCGGACCGCACTCGCCGGGAGGCCGAGGAGGAGGCGGACCGGGTCCGCGCGGACGCCTACGCCGAGCGCGAGCGGGCCAGCGAGGACGCCGCCCGGATCCGCCGCGAGGCCGCCGAGGCGTCCGAGGCGGCGGCGGCGCTGGCCGAGCGGACCGTGACCGACGCCGTCGCGGAGTCGGAGCGGCTGCGGGCCGAGACGGCCGCGCACGCCCAGCGGGTGCGCACCGAGGCCTCCGACACCACCGCGCAGGCCGAGCAGGACGCCTCGCGCGCACGTGCCGAGGCCCGGGAGGACGCCAACCGCATCCGTTCGGACGCGGCCACCCAGGCCGACACCCTCATCACCGAGGCCCGCAACGAGGCCGAGCGGCTGCAGAACGAGACCGTCGCCGAGGCCGACCGCGTCCGCTCGGACGCCATCGCCAAGGCGGAGAAGCTGATCGCCGACGCCTCCGGGGACGCGGAGCGGCTGCGGGCCGAGGCCGCCGAGACGGTCGGCTCCGCCCAGCTGCACGCCGAGCGGACCCGCGCCGACGCGGAGCGGCTCAGGGGCGACGCGGAGGCGGCGGTCGAGCGCATGCTCAACTCGGCCCGCGAGGAGGCCGAGCGGACGCTCGACGAGGCCCGCAAGGACGCCAACAAGCGGCGTCAGGACGTGGCCGAGCAGGTCGACACGCTCATCAACGAGACGGCCGCGGAGGCCGACAAGCTGCTCACCGAGGCGCAGCAGCAGGCCCACCAGACCACCGCGGACGCCGAGGCGCAGGCCGACAGCATGGTGGGCGCGTCCCGCAAGGAGGCCGACCGGCTGGTGGCCGAGGCCACGGTCGAGGGCAACTCGCTGGTCGAGAAGGCCCGCGCGGACGCGGACGAGCTGCTGGTGGGCGCCCGCCGGGACGCCACCGCCATAAGGGAGCGGGCGGAGGAGCTGCGCGACCGCATCACCAGCGAGATCGAGGAGCTGCACGAGCGGGCCCGCCGCGAGGCCGCCGAGACCATGAAGTCGACCGGCGACCGCTGTGACGCACTCATCAAGGCCGCCGAGGAGCAGCTGTCCAAGGCCCAGGCCAAGGCGAAGGACCTGGTGTCGGAGGCCAACTCGGAGGCCGGCAAGGTGCGGATCGCCGCCGTCAAGAAGGCGGAGGGGCTGCTCAAGGAGGCCGAGCAGAAGAAGGCCGCGCTCGTCCGCGAGGCCGAGGAGCTGAAGGCCGAGGCGGTCCGCGAGGCACGGGCCACGGTCGATGCCGGCAAGCGCGAACTGGAGATCCTGGAGCGCCGCAGGGAGAACATCAACGGTGAGATCTCGCGTGTCCAGGACGTCCTGGAGGCATTGGAGTCCTTCGAGACCCCGGGAGCCGGCAAGGACGGCGGAGTCAAGGCGGCCACCAGCGTGGGGGCCCCTCGATCGGGTGGCAAGTCGTCAGAAGGTTAGAAGTCTGTGTCGATTCTGTAGTGTTCTGAGGCTTTTGCCCGAACATTTGACAGGGTCTTTGGCAAGCGATCTCACAGCCAGCCACCCAAAAGGGGTGTCATTCTCCAGATCAAACACGTATCCGCTCGATGACACACCGCTTCGGCCCCTAGGATTCCACCTATCACCTCACCGGTCTCACTCGACAGGAACCCCATGAGCGACACTTCCCCCTACGGCTTCGAGCTTGTGCGGCGTGGGTACGACCGCGCTCAGGTGGACGAACGGATCTCCAAGCTCGTCTCCGACCGTGACAGCGCTCTCGCCCGCATCACCGCTCTGGAAAAGCGCATCGAGGAGCTCCACCTCGAGACGCAGAACGCCCAGGCCCAGGTAACCGACGCAGAGCCGTCGTACGCCGGTCTCGGCGCGCGTGTCGAGAAGATCCTTCGCCTCGCCGAGGAAGAGGCCAAGGACCTGCGCGAGGAGGCCCGCCGGGCTGCCGAGCAGCACCGCGAGCTCGCCGAGTCGGCGGCTCAGCAGGTACGCAACGACGCGGAATCGTTCGCCGCGGAGCGCAAGTCGAAGGCCGAGGACGAGGGCGTCCGGATCGTCGAGAAGGCCAAGAGCGACGCGTCGCAGCTGCGTTCCGAGGCCCAGAAGGACGCGCAGTCCAAGCGTGAGGAGGCGGACGCGCTCTTCGAGGAGACCCGCGCGAAGGCCGCCCAGGCCGCCGCCGACTTCGAGACGAACCTCGCCAAGCGGCGTGAGCAGTCCGAGCGCGACCTGGCCTCGCGTCAGCAGAAGGCCGAGAAGCGTCTCGCCGAGATCGAGCACCGTGCGGAGCAGCTGCGCCTGGAGGCGGAGAAGCTGCGCACCGACGCGGAGCGCCGGGCGCGCCAGACCGTCGAGACGGCTCAGCGTCAGGCCGAGGACATCGTCGCGGACGCGAACGCCAAGGCCGACCGGATCCGCTCGGAGTCCGAGCGTGAGCTGGCCGCGCTGACCAACCGCCGCGACAGCATCAACGCCCAGCTGACCAACGTCCGCGAGATGCTGGCCACGCTGACGGGTGCGGCGGTCGCCGCCGCGAGCAGCCCGGTGGAGGACGAGCCGGTCTCCCGCGGGGTTCCGGCGCAGCAGTCCCGGTAGGCGTCAGCGACGTCAAAGGCCCGCATTCCCCTCGGGGGTGCGGGCCCTCGTCGTGGGGGGGCCCGCCGGCGGCCCGGCGGGGGCGGGGGCGGGGCGGGCCCCCCCGGCGCCCCACCGCCGCCCCGCGCA
>NZ_JBIWNY010000055.1:0-17247 GCF_044767465.1 Streptomyces sp. NPDC101237
CCCGCCGGCCGCGCGCGTCTGTGACCGGGGGGGGCCCCGGGCTGTTCCCCGCGGCGCCCCACCCCTGGTGGATGCACTGGTCGAGGCTGTCTACCAGCGGTACCAGCGGCCGCGCTTGCCGCCGCTGGTGGGACGGATCACGAACCCGAGGACCCACACGATCAGCACGATGACCGCGATCCACCACAGGGCCTTGAGTGCGAAACCGGCACCGAAGAGGATCAGAGCGAGAAGAAGAACAAGCAGAACGGGAACCATAGTTATCAACCTCCGAGCCACCGTGTGTCCCGCGAATCGATCTCCACTCCTACGGATCTTATATAGTTTTTATAACGTCGGCCGGTGGCTGCTACCGGTTGTGTCGCAGACGGTCAGGTTTGGAAATGCTGTCGGAGGTCACTCGGAGGGCGTACGTGAATTCCGAGCGAGGCAGGAGTGAGTGGCTGTGGCTGCGGACGAGAAGGCTCAGGCCAAGGGCGAGCAGGCCGAGGGCAAGGTCAAGAAGCTTGTCGGCGGGGCTGTCGGCAACGAGTCCCTGAAGGCCGAGGGCAAGGTCGAGGAGTCCAAGGGCGACCTGCGCGCGGCCAAGGAGAAGGCCAAGGACGCGATCAAGCCCAAGTAGGCCGCACCACCTCGGATCCCGGGCGTCACAAGGCGCCCGGGATCTGTGCTGCCTCGCACCGTTCCAACCGCTGCCTCGACGCGTTCGCCCTCCTGGTGCTGCCGGCTCGCCATGTGGTTGCCGGGCGGAGCCGCGGCAGTGCGGTCAGCCTTGTTGCGGGGACACCGCGGAGGCGTCGGCGAGGTTGGCGCCGGTGTCGGCGGTGCGCCGCGAGGTGTCGGTGCCGTGCCAGTCCAGGCAGATGACGGTTGCGTCGTCCGTCAGGTGGCCTTCGCCGGCTTCGAGGACCGCGCCGATCAGGGCACGGGTACTGACAATCACGCCCGGGAGACCGGCGTGCGGCTCCCGCTGCCGCATAGCTTGCGCGGAAAAGATCCTGTCCCCGCTCCAAGTCCCGCGTACGGAGCTGCACTTCCAGGTCACCCGTCCCACGGTGCCGAGACCGGGCACGTCCCGGGTGAAGCCCGGAACCAGATCGACGGCCTTCGGGTCGACCTTCACCTAGACCAGCAGCTTGCTGCGCTACGGCGGGCACAGGCCGGCGAAGTTCCGCAGCCGCTGCTAGGCCAGACAGGTCTCGCGGTCGACCCGGTTCACGCCGTCCCCGGGCCCGAGCAGGACCTCGTCGACCGCGCCCCCCAGCTCCGCCCTCGCCGCGACCTCGCCGCCGGCCGCCGCACGGGAAACCGCGTGACGCCGTGCCCGGCGGGCCACCGGCATCCCGCCGCTCACCGAGGCCACGGGCGAGGAACTGGCCGCCGTTGTGTTCTCGCCGTTGGGGAGGGGCGGTGGGCGGTGACCTTGTGGCGGCAGGTTCTTGCCGCGCTCAACAACACCTCCCTCAACGACGCCGAGCGTGAGGGGCGTTGTCGCACGCGGTGCCGCTCAGCTCGCCGCCCGCCGGGCACGCGGAGGTCGGCTGACCGCGCCCGACGACGTGAGGGCGGTGGTGTTTGCGGATTTCCTGCCCGTGGGCGAGCGCGCGGCGACGGCCGGTTCGCTGGTCTCACGCCTGCCTTGTGTGATGCGCGGCGGCAAGCTGGCGAGAGTGGGCGTCGCAGGTGACCTGAACAGTGTGGTCAGGCTGTGCTCAGGTCACAGGCATAGGTGGCGGAGCCGGAACCTGCGTAGGCTTCGAGATCCAGGTAGTACGTTCCGTTGCCTGCGGCTGTGCGGGTGTAGGTGAGGCTTTCGTCGCTGCCTCGCCCGTTGTTCACCGACCTCGTGAGCGTGCTTCCTGACGCGTCGAGGAGGTAGGCGTCCGCATCGTAAGCGTCAGGGATCGCGCACGATATGGTCGCGGTTTTGCCGGAGGCCAGGGTGAACTTGAAGTAGTCCTGGTCGGAGGTGGTGTTCAGGGAGCCGGTCAGTGTCACCGGGGGCGCGCTGGCGGTGATGTCGTCGGCGGTGGAGCGGGAGTCGTTTGGCTCACTCTCGTCTACTGTTGTGCCACCGCCCTGGGTTCCGCAGCTGGTCTCGGGTGTACCGCTGTACAGGTTTGGGTCGGGGACACCGCTGCTGACGCTGCGCCGGTAGTAGCCGCAGGTGGGACGGTTCTTGAAGTCAAAGGTCTGGCCGCTGGTGAGGTGCCAGATTTTGAAGTTGGTGAAGGTCAGGGGCTTGCCGGAGACGGCCTGTTCCGGCTGGTGATCACCGAGCACGACGTAGGCGTCGCTGCCGAAGAGCGTGGCGAGTCCGTTTTTGTCGATGTAGAGGGAGCTGCCGCCTTCGTCGATGCCTACGCCCCACGCCTTGCCCTGTGTGGTCAGGCCGTCCTTGATGGCGCGTGCGACGAAAGCCATCGTGCGGCCCATGCGGTCGCGGGCGACGAAGTGGGAGTCGTTGATGGTGTCGCTGTAGTTCGGCCAGTTGAACATGCCGGTCGTGAAGGTGACGGACTTGTCGTAGGGGTTGGCGAGTGCGCCGGCTGACGTGGCGCTTGCGGTGCACGCGTCGTAGACGATCGAGCTGTTGATGTGGAGACCGGCGCTGCCGCCACCGGATCCGCCGCCTTTGGCGACGACGGACTGGACGGAGTTTTGGAGCGCGGTGCCCTTCCAGGCCGCGTAGCGGCACTGGTCGCCGCCTGCGAAGTAGACGAACTCCGCGTTGCGGATGTCGGTGTTCAGCTGGGTGTTGTTGCCGTCTGCCGCTGTGGTCAGCGTCCAGGTGGTGCAGGAGTTGACGCCTGAGAGCGTGGTGATTGTGTCGCATTCGGGGGTTTTGCTGCCCGAAGTGGGAGCCGAGCCGGCCAGGACGACGACGTCAAGGCTTCCCGTGTTGCCGCGGATGGCGTCGAGGGCCTTGGCCATGGAGTTGGCGACGACGCTGCCGTCGCCGTTCATGGTGAAGGCAGGGCCGGACCAGCTCGATCGGCTGACGTCTGACGAGTTGCCGAGGCGTACGCGGTCGGCGGATGCGTGGGCGGGGTCAGAGGTGACGGCAAGGGTCGTGGCAGCCGCCACGATCACGAGAAGTGAAGCCAAGGGTCTGCTCAGTGCGCGTGAAGTCATCGGTGCTCCTGGGTCGCGGGATGGGACTGCACGGCGGGAACGAGTGGCCCCGTGCTTGCTTCTGACGGATCGACACAAGAAGCAGGGGGGTAGTAGCGGAACATACAAGTCATCAGTTGCTTGCGGAAGATGTAAGGAGAGTTTGCGCGAAGAACGTTCCGACTCCACATCGAGACCATGACAAGGATGGACATTTGCCACTTCTCTTCGCCTCTACTGTGCAGCCGCGAGAATCTAATCAGCGTTACATCTATGCAGGATCATGGCGCACATGTACTTTCCTGCTCTGTCAGCGGGCGAGGACAGACCCTCGCCGGCAGTTGAGAGGAAACGATCGTGACGTCACACTCCTCCCGCCGTTCCGCGATCACCGTCGCGACAGTCGCGGTGGCGCTCATCGCGGTGAGCGCATGCGACGACCGGGCAGCCACCGGCGAGGTGGCGTCGACCGGCGCCGCGAAGGTCGCCGGAGTGACGGTGAAGCCGGACCGTGCCCTGCATGACGCCTTGCCGAGCAGCATCAAGAAGGCAGGGACGGTCCGCGTAGCCACCGATGTTCCTTACGCGCCGTTCGAAATGTTCGTCAGCGAGGGCGGCAAGGAGCTCACCGGACTCGACTACGACCTCGGTCAGGCCATCGGCGCGAAGCTCGGCGTGAGATTCGTCTTTACCTCGCAGAAGTTCGACGGGATCGTGCCGGCCCTGCAGGCCGGCAAGTTCGACGCGGCGATGTCCGCGATCACGGACAGCAAGGATCGTCAGAAAGTGGTCGACTTCGTCGACTACTCCCAGTCCGGGTCCGGGATTCTGGTCGCCAAGGGCAACCCGAAGAACATCACCACGCTGACCGATCTGTGCGGGAGCCCGGTGGGGGTGCAGGCTGCCACCAACCAGCTGAAGCTGCTCACCGCAACGCAGTCCGACTGCACGGCCGCAGGCAAACCCAAGATCGCCATATCCACCTTCCCGAAGGACTCAGATGCGCAGCTGGCGCTCCGGTCAGGAAAGGTCGTGGCCGATGTTCTGACCAAGCCTGCCGCCGGCTGGACTGCGAAGACAGCCGACGAAGGCAAGGCCTTTGAGCTGGTCGAGGACAGCAAGGCGCCGGGCGGCTACAACGCTTCGCCCAACGGTATCGCCGTCAGCAAGAAGCTGCCCGCACTCACGGGAGCCATACAGAAGGCCCTGCAGGCCCTTATCGACGACGGCACCGCCACCAAGATCTTCGACAAGTACGGTGTCGCCTCGATCGCCGTCAAGGATGCCACCCGCAACGCGGCGGTGGACTGATCGTGCCTACCACCTCCACTTCCGTGGGTGCCTCGCGGCACCATGACTTGGTCCGCACGGACATGGACATCGTCCCGGTGCGGCACTACGGCCGCTGGGTGGCTGCCGCGGCTGCCGTGGTGGCCGTCGGCGGACTGATCGGCTCCCTCGCCAAGAACGCCAACCTGCACTGGGATCTCATCGGCCACTACCTCTTCGCCGGCCTCATCTTCGACGGCCTGACAACGACCCTGTGGCTGACCGCCGCGGCCATGGCCCTCGGTCTGCTGCTCGGCACCCTGATCGCGGTCATGCGCCTGTCGGCCAATCCCGTCCTGTACGGACTCTCCTCCTTGTTCGTCTGGGTCTTCCGGGGGACACCGCTGCTGGTCCAGATCATCTTCTGGGGCTACGCCGCTGCCCTGTACAAGAAGGTGCTGATCGGTGTCCCGTTCACCCACATCACCTTCGTCCAGGCCGACACCAATTCCCTGCTCACCCCGGCGGTCGCGGCGCTGCTGGCACTCGGGCTCAACGAGGCCGCGTACGCCAGTGAAATCGTCCGAGCCGGCATCCAGTCGGTCGACACGGGGCAGACAGAGGCAGCCCACTCGCTCGGCATGCGGCCCGCCTTGACCATGCGCCGGATCGTTCTGCCCCAGGCCATGCGAGTGATCATCCCGCCGATGGGCAACGAGACCATCAACATGCTGAAGATGACGGCGCTCGTCTCTGTCATCGCCGCTCACGACCTGATGTCGAACATCCAGGACGTGTACGCGCAGAACTACCAGGTCATCCCCATGCTGGTGGTCGCCAGCATCTGGTACCTGGCCCTGGTCAGCCTGCTGAGCGTCCCACAGGCGTGGATGGAGCGGCGTTACGGCCGCGGCACCGCGGGAGGCGGTCGGGTGTCCCCCCTGCAGCGCGTGTTCGCGGGCGCCCTCTCGCTGGGCCGCGTGAAGAAGGAGTCTGAGCGATGACCACGCCCATGGTCCACGCGCAAGGTGTGCGCAAGCACTTCGGGAGGCTCGATGTCCTCAAGGGCATTGATCTGACCGTCGAAGCAGGGCAAGTGTGCTGCCTGCTGGGCCCCTCGGGCTCCGGCAAGTCCACCTTCCTGCGATGCATCAATCACCTTGAGAGGGTCGACGGCGGCCGACTGTCCGTCGACGGCCAGCTCGTGGGCTACCGCAGGCAGGGCGACCGGCTGCACGAACTGCGTGAGCGGGAGGTCGCCGCACGCCGCCGCGACATCGGCATGGTCTTCCAGCGCTTCAACCTCTTCCCCCACCTGACGGCGCTGGAGAACGTGAGCGAGGCGCCCATCCGCGTGGCCGGGGCCAGCCGATCCGAGGCACGCGAGGACGGTATGCGCCTGCTCGACCAGGTCGGCCTCGCCGACCGAGCCGGGCACTACCCCGCACAGCTCTCAGGTGGCCAGCAGCAGCGAGTCGCCATCGCCCGCGCCCTGGCCATGGGACCAAAGCTGATGCTCTTTGACGAGCCGACCTCGGCACTCGACCCCGAGCTGGTCGGCGATGTCCTGGACGTCATGCGGCAGCTCGCGGCGGACGGCATGACGATGGTCGTCGTCACCCATGAGATCGGCTTCGCCCGCGAGGTCGGCGATACCGCAGTCTTCATGGACGAGGGTGTCGTCGTCGAGGCCGGACACCCCCAGCAGGTCCTCGTCGAACCCGAGCAGGAACGCACCCGCGGATTCCTCTCGAAGGTCCTGTGAGCGCCCCGGTCCGTCAGCGGCCGCGCACCGCCGCACTGTTGACGCTCGCCCGCGCCCACAAGGCACGCTACCTGCAGGAACTGGCCGAACTCGTCGCGATCGACTCCGGGTCGTACAGCCCCGCCGGCGTCAACCACGTCGGAGAGATCGTCGGCGAACGGCTGAGGGCCCTCGGGTTCGACACCCGGCACCTCAGCCTGCCGCCCGCAACAGCCGGCGGCACCGGCGACCTGGTCGTGGCGCGGAAGAAGGGGTCGCGCCCTGTCGAGGACGGCGGCCGCCGCATTCTCCTCGCCGCACACATGGACACGGTGTTCGAAGACGGGACAGCCGCGGCCAGGCCGTTCGGCCTGTCCGGCTCACACGCCCACGGACCTGGCGTGAGCGACGACAAGGGCGGCCTCGTGGCAGGCCTTACGGCGCTCCGCATCCTTGAGGAGGCCGGCTTTCAGGACTACGCCGAGCTGGTCTTCCTGGCGGTGCCCGACGAGGAGATCGGCTCTCCGATGAGCCGGTCCCACACCGAAGAGACGGCGCGCGGCATGCACTACGCGTTGGCACTGGAGTGCGCGCGGGAGAACGGCGATGTGGTGATCGCCCGCAAGGGCGTCGCCGACTTCCGGCTCGCCATCACGGGACGCGCCGCCCACGCCGGCATCGAACCGGAGCGGGGTGCGAACGCCGCGCTGACGGCGGCCCACCTCACCGTCGCCCTCCAGGGACTGAACGGCCGCTGGAATGACGTGACCGTCAATGTCGGCATGATGCACGCCGGCACACGCATCAACATCGTCTGCCCAGAGGCAGAGCTGCACGTCGAGGTCCGCTCGGCGACCACGGAAGGCATTCGGCAGGCGCGGCAGGCGATCGAGGAACTCGCCGCGAGCCCGGCCGTCGCCGGGACCGCCGTGACAGTGGAGCAGCTCGACCTCTGCCCGCCCATGGAGGACACCGACGCCTCACGGCAGATGCTCCGGACCGCCCAGTCCCTCGGGGCAGAACTCGGCCTGTCCATCGGAGCTGCCGCGACCGGCGGAGTAGGTGACGCCAACCTGATCGCCGGCGTCGGCGTGCCCGTTCTCGACGGGCTCGGCCCGGTCGGCGGCGGCGACCACAGCCCGCACGAGTGGCTGGACACCACCACCGTGGTCACCCGAGTAGCCCTGCTCGCCTCGCTCATCGCCGTACTCGGCTGCGAACAGCCTGCCGCCGGCTGATCCGACGGCTCCGGCTGCGAACAGGAAATCCGTTGCTGTACAGGCCGCCGTCGTCTCCGGGTGGCCCGAGCAAGCACAGGCACCGGCCGTCGCCGAAACCGGCCTCAGGCACGCCGACCCGACGGCACACCATCCACCCCTCTTCGTTTCCTGGAGGTCCCTCATGCGCACCCCCCAGCAAGCCGCCGGCCGCATCGTAACGGCCGCGAGCACCGCGCTCCTGCTCGCCATGGGAGCCGCTCCGTCAGCCGTCGCACACCCGGCCGCAGGCCACCGTTCCGCCGGATCCCTCGTCCTGGTCGGTGGCGGGCTGAAGGACGACAACGACCAGGTGTACGGCGAGATCGTGGACCGGGCCGGCGGCAAGGGGCACGCACGGATCGGAGTGCTGACCGCGGCCTCCGTGCCCGAGAGCCAGGACCCGAACGCGGGTGACCCGGCCAAGTGCTCCAACTCCGTCTGCAACGGAACCTATTACGCCGATCTTTTCCGCCGTCACGGTGCGGCCAGCGCGGAGTGGGTTCCCGTCGACCTCGACCATGTCGCCGAAGCCGACTCCGACCGCGTCGTCGCGCAGGTCAACAACATGACCGGCTTCTTCTTCGGTGGCGGGGATCAGTACCGGTACGTGACCAGCCTGCTGCACGGTTCCGCTCACACCGACTCCAAGGTGCTGGCCGCCATCCGAGCCAAGCTCGCCGACGGCGCCGTGGTGGCCGGGTCGAGCGCCGGCGCCCAGATCGCGGCCGGCCCCGACATGATCACCGGTGGCGACTCCTACGAGGCCCTACGGGACGGCAGCTCCCCCGGTTACTTCGACGACGCTTCCCGGCTCGGCTACCTGCCCGAGGGAGGCTTCGGCTTCCTGGACTCGGGACTGCTGGACACCCACACCGGCACCACCGGACGTGAGGGCCGCTCGCTGCGACTGGCCGCCGACACGGGCCACCAGCGGGTCTACGCGCTGGAGGAGAACACCGCTCTTGTCGTCGAGCACCCGGGTTCACCGGACGAGAGCATGCACGTCATCGGCCCCCAGGGCCTCGCGATTTTCGACCTGCGGCACTCGCACGTGACCCGACGCGGCGGAGGCTGGTCGCTCACCGGGGCGACCTACGACTACCTCACCGACGGCGACCGCTACGAGCCGCGCCACTGGCGGATACGGCCGGCGTCCGACAAAAAGCGGCTCCGCCCGCAGGACCGCACCCCCGTCCCCGCCAACACGGACGTCTTCTACTCCCTCGCCGACGACGACGGCGTCCCCTACAGCTTCCTGGGCACCGCGCGCGCCCTCGCGCAGTCCGCGGTGCAGCGGGAGACCACCGCCACCACGTTCGAGTCCGGACCGCGGTTCACCGTCACCTTCGACAAGGACCGGCACTTCACCGCGCTCACGGACGACGGCACGAGCGCCGACACCCTCATCGGGATGACCGTGTCCATCGCTCCCAACTGATCTCTCCCGTGCAGGCGGACCCACGGGCGAAAAGAGGGACGGAGCGCTCGGTCCCCCCAGACGAGCGCCCCGGTCCCTCGCCTGCCCCGTAGGCTCCACGCACAAGGCCCTTCCGGCATGGAAAAGGAACACCTCGATGGCTTCTGGCACACTCGCCGACGAAATCCGGCACAAGCTGGGTGAACTCAGCCCCGCCGAACGCAAGGTCGGCCGGGTCATGCTGGCGGGATATCCGGCGCCGGGATTCGAAACCATCGCTACCATCGCGGAACGTGCTGCGGTCAGCGCACCGACCGTCCTCAGGTTTGTCGGCCGCCTCGGCTTCCGCGGCTACCCCGACTTCCAGGCAGCCCTGCGCGATGAACTCGAGGAACGCAGCGCCTCTCCCCTGGCGTTGTACGAGTCGGCGGCCCAGAACCGCTCCGACGCCCTGGACGATTCGGACACCGGCGAACCGCTGCTGAAGAGCGGCAGCCGGCTGTTCGCCGCCGCGCTGACCCGGTCCCTGGCCGAACTCCCGCCGCACGACCTGGACCGGGCAACGCAGCTCCTCGCCGACCCCAGACGACGGATCGTCCTTGCCGGCGGCCGATTCACCCACCTGTTGGCGCAGTACCTCGGCCTGCACCTCATGCAACTACGCGACGACGTGGCGTTCCTGCCGGACCGTGACGTCGAGCGGACCGCCACCCTGGCCGCGCTGACCCGCCGCGACGTGCTGGTCGTCTTCGACTACCGGCGCTACGAGGACGACAAGGTCGCGATGGCTCAGCTGTTGCGGGAACGGGGCGGCAGGGTGATCCTGTTCACCGACACATGGCTGTCCCCGGTGACCGCACACGCGGAGGTCGTCCTGCCCAGCCAGGTCACATCCCCCTCGCCGTACGACAGCCTCGTCCCGACGGTGGCCGTGATCGAGACCGTCGTCGCTTCCGTGATCGTCTCGCTGGGCGAGGCCGGGCACGAGCGCCTGCGCCATGGAGAGGACATCGCCCAGCGCATCGGTCTGGTCTGACCGCCACCGCCCCCACCGGCCCTCCTCGGGACCAGGTAATCCCTCACTCCAGGGCCCTGCGCACCACCACCGACGCGCTCCGCGCTGCCGGGACCCTTACCTCACCTCGCTGCTCGGATGCCTGGCGACAGGCATCGGGGAGGCACTGCTCGGCACATGGACAGTGAACCGTGTCGCACGGTCCTCGCGAGTCAAGGGGGAACCGGTGGTGACTGCATCCATCGACCGGACGCCGCTGGTGGGGCCGTTCACCACCTGCCTCCGTACGGCAGTGCTGTCCTTCCGAGCTCTGTTCAACTGGCTCCAGCCCAGCTAATTCCTTCTGGCCATGGTGGCCACACGTCTTGATGCCGATTCAGGCAGCTGACGTGGCGGTGGGGTTCACGGACCGGGCTGGAACGGAGGCAGGCACGGCCTCCGAGTGATCATGAGGTGTCGAGTTCCTGATCACCATGTCGAGGGCCGGTGGGGGTCCTCCACCCGCGGTCACCGGCGGGGAGTCGGATGGCCGTGTGTTTCGCTACCGCCGGTGACGGTCTCCGGTAGCTCAGGCGCGTGCACCCGTACTCGGCTGCGCTGAGGTCGTGCGGGCCCGGTTCTCACGGATCTCGTCGTGGTGGGCGGCGGCCCAGCCGACCAGGGACGTGGCGATCTCGTGGAGGCCGCGGCCGAGCGGGGTCAGGGAGTACTCGACGCGCGGGGGCACTTCGGCGTAGGCGGTACGGGAGATCAGGCCGTCCTGGTGGAGTTGGCGCAGGGTGAGGGTGAGCATGCGCTGGGAGATGCCGGGGACTTGGCGCTGCAGGTCGGTGTAGCGCAGCGGGCCCCGCTCCAGGACGGCGATCAGCAGCAGGCTCCATTTGTCGCCGACGCGGTCCAGGACCTCGCGGATGAAGGCCATGTGCTCGCTGGGGATCGCCGCGCACGGCCCGATCGCCGCCGCCCCGACCGCCTTCGCCCCACCGGTCGTCGCCACTTCGCCTGCCCGTTCCATCACGCACATTCCTCTCCGGCACGCACACGGATGTGCCTTTTGCACCCCCTTCCATACTGGTCCACCATGGCGTTACGAACAAGTCGTAAGAATTGGAGGCGCGCGGTGAAGGTGGACATCTGGTCCGAGGTGACATGCCCCTGGTGCGGGCTGGGCCATCACCGCCTGGAGCAGGCCGTGGAGCGGTTCGAGCACGCCGGCGAGGTGGAGGTGGTCCACCACTCGTTCCCGCTCAGCAGCAGCTTCCCCGAGGACCGCACCTTCTCCGTACGCGAGGCTCTGCTGCGACGGCACGGTGTCGGCGGCAGTCAGGCCGAGACGTCGACCCGGCGGATCGAGGCACTGGCCGCGGCCGAGGGGCTGAGCCCCTACCGGGTGCTGGACAACCAGGTCGGCAACACCGACCTGGCCCACGAGTTCCTCGCCCACGCCTCCGCCCAGGGCAAGAACCGCGAAGCGTGGGACGCGATCTTCGACACCTACTTCGGCAAGGCCGAGCCCGTCTTCTCCCCGGACGACCTGCTGGCGCTGTCCGACACCCTGGGCCTGGACCGCGAGCAGACCCGACAGGCCCTTGCCCGGCGCCGCTACCGCGAACAGGTCCGCGACGACGCGATCCACGCTCAGCGCCTCGGTGCGACCGGCGCCCCGTTCATCGTCGTCGACGGCCGCTACGGCGTCCCCGGCGCCCAGGACAGCGACACCCTGCTCGACCTGCTCCGCACCGCATGGGGCGCCACCCGCCCCCTCACCCCCGTCGCCCGTGGCGGTGACGCCCCGGGCTGCGGCCCGGACGGCTGCGCCGTCCCCGAACACGGCTGATCTCCCCATAGCCGCCGTGATCCAGAGACGAGCAGTCCGGTGAACGTCCTGCTGTGGGTCCTCCAGGGACTGCTGGCCGCGGTGTTCGCGACGGCCGGCGTGACCGGGAGTACCGCGCGATCGGTATGAACGCCGTGCTGCTGGCCCTGGCCGTCGTGGTGGCCTGGGGCCGCTTCGGCCCGTACTCCTTCTGATCCTTCCGAGTCCGTCCCCGGCCGGCGCCCGCCGCCCGGCCCTCCGCCCATGAAAGCCGATGACTTCCCATGACCGACCTGCTCGTCCTTGGCGGCAGTGGCCGCACCGGCGCCCACGTGCTGGCGCAGGCCGCCGAACGTGGCCACCGCGTCCGCGCCCTCGTCCGCGACCCCTCCGCCGTTCACGCCCCGACCGGTGTCGAGCTGATCCAGGGCACGCCCGCGAACATCGACGACATCCGCACGGCCGCCCACGGCACCCGGGCGGTGATCAGCGTGCTGAACAACGCCCGCGCCTCCGACAACCCTTGGGCCAAGCCGGTCAGCCCGCCGATGTTCATGACCGACGCCGCCCGCAACACCCTGACCGTGATGGCCGAACAGGGCATCCGCCGGATCGTCCTTACCTCCTCCCAGGGCGCCGGCGACGACTGGGCCCGCCTCAACCCGCTGGTGAAGGCATTCATCAACCTGTCGAACATCAAGGCCGGCTTCACCGACCACACCGGCGTCGACCAGGTCGTACGCGCCTCCGACACCGACTGGACCCTCGCCCGCGCCGTCGCCCTCAGCGACAGGCCCGCCACCGGTCCCCTGCGCGCCGGCGACGCCAACGTCACCACGCCCGGACGCTGGATCAACCGGGCCGGCCTCGCCCGCTTCCTCCTCGACTCCGTCGACGAGGAGACCTGGATCCGCCGCGCCCCGCTGGTGTGGAACGCCCGCGGCTGACCCACCCCACCTCGAACCCCTGCCGAACAGCCAGAACACCCCAAAAACCCCGAGGAGACATCCCCATGCCCGACACGTCCAAGGTCATCGCCGTCTTCGGAGCCGGCACCGGGCTCGGCGCCTCCGTCGCCCGCCGCTTCGCCCGCGAAGGCTTCCGCGTCGCCCTCGTCGCCCGCCGCAAGGACCGCCTCGACGCACTCGTCGAACAGCTCATCGGCGAGGGCATCGACGCGGCCGGATTCACCGCCGACCTCTCCGAGCCCGCCGAGGTACCCGCCCTCATCGACGTCATCCGCGGCCGGTTCGGCCGGATCGACGTCATCGAGTACGGGCCGATCAGCGGTGAGAAGAGCTTCGCCCCCGCCACCAAGCTGGACGCCGTCACCCTGCAGAAGGACAGCCCTCTTCTCCTGTTCACGCCGGTCGAGGTGGTCCGCGCGGTGCTGCCCGAGTGGGCCGAGCGCGGCGACGGCGCGTTCCTGATGACCACCGGCCACACCGCCGTGGCGCCGCGGCCCTACATGAGCGGCGTGGGCCCGCTGATGTCCGCCGCCCGCAACTGGCTGCACTCCCTCAACGGCGAGCTCGCCGACATCGGCGCCTACGCCGGCACCCTGTCCATCGCGGCGTTCATCGCCCGTAGCGAGATGGGAGAGATCGCCGCCGCATCGCTGCCGGAAGGCGTCGGCCCGCTCGTCGACCCGGACGACCTCGCCGAGCACTACTGGGACCTGTACACCAAGCGCGATCGCGTCGAGCAGATCCACCCCGAGCCGACCGCCGGGTAACCCAGTCAGGCCCCTCGCCACCACGGGCCGGGTCATCCCTCGGCGACGACACCCTGCGTACAGGCCAGCCCTCCGGTGGGGAGTCCAACCGGCCGTCCGCGGGGACCGCCCCTCACCAGCAGCGATCTGCTCGGCTGCGCGACGGGCGGTGCGTGGAAGAACGTCATCGCCCTCGCCGTCGCCCTCGCCGTCAGCATCGCTGTCGGCATCGCTGTCGGCATGGGGCTCGGGGACAACGCGACGGCGGTGATCATCACCCGCGGCCTGGCGGCGAGCAGCCGCCTGGCCGTCGCCATGGACGCCGACCCGGCCACACCCGCCGTCCTGTCCGGGACGGGCGACCTGGTCGCCACCTGCACCTCCCCGCTCTCCCGCAACCGCACCTTCGGCACGCACCCGGGCCGCGGGCTCACCGTCGACGAGGCGGCCGCCGAAACGCGCCAGACCACCGAAGGTGTCAAGAGCACCGAGGCAGTCCTCGCCCTGTCCCGCGCGTTCGGGGTCAAGATGCCGCTCGCGACCGTGGTCGACGCCGTACTCCACGGCAGCGTCTCCCTGCACGCCGCAGCCACCGAGCTGATGCAGCGCCCCCCGAAGCCCGAACAGGGCGCCCGCCCGCGCGTCGTCGGCGCGGACCTTTCGTTTCCTCCCTCGCTGTGCGGAGGCGTTCCGTCATGCCTGACGTCGTCCTGCCCGCTGGCCAGCTCACCGTGACCGCCTCCCTGGTCACGTGGATGGTCATCGGGTTCACCCGCAAGTCCGGCCGCGGCGGGATGAGTTATCCCCTCTTCAGCGGGGGCACCTTCGTGATCATCGACCTCACCGGCGTGACGGCGGCCGGACCGAGCGCGTCAACCTGGGCATCTGGTTCGCGCTGTCCTTCGGGCAGGGCGGCTGGGGGCGGTTGGCGCCCGGGGCACTCAGCCTGCGTGTCGCGGAGCAGCGGTTCGGCGCCCGGCGCGGCCGTCTCCTCGCCGGCGTCTACCGGCCGGTCCTGGTCATCCGCACGGCCGCCGCGGCCTACGCGGCCTTTCTCACGTGACCCCGTTGAGCAACCGTGCGGAACAGCTTTCACGGGCGTGGACGCGCATCAGGACCTGGATACCCAGGCCCGCGGCCGCCGTCGGTTTGCCGGCAGGCGGATCCTGTGTGGGGTGAGTGAGGGGCGGCTCACTGATACTGGCGGGAGGGTGTGGTTTTCTTGCCGCTCAGCAATGGTTTCAGGGAGGCGCCGGGAGATGGCGGGTACGGAGTCCGCGGGCGGTGTGCGGCAGGACGGTCTGCCGGCTGCGCTGTCCGATCCCGTCCGGGTCGCCGCGGTGGAGGCGACCGGGTTGCTGGACACCGGGGCCGAGGAGGTCTTCGACGATCTCGCTTCCCTGGCCGCCCGGATCACCGGCACGGGCCGCGCGTTCGTCACTCTGGTAGATGCGGACCGCTCGTTCTGGAAGTCGTGCGTGGGTGTGGACCTCAACGCGTCCGCCGTCCGGCAGTCTTCCGTAGAACAGAGTTTCTGCTACTTCCTGGTCGAAGCGGGCGGAGCCCCGTTCGTGGTTGAGGACGCGGCCGCCGATCCGCGTACCGCCTCTCACCCCGCCACCGGGCCGATGAACATCGGCGCATGGGCCGGCTACCCGCTGCTCGACGCCGAAGGACGGGTGCTGGGCAGCTTCTGCGTGATCGATGATTCTCCGCGTACCTGGTCTCCGGCCGATCTGGCGACGCTTTCGACGCTGGCCCGCTCGGTGTCGGCGGAGATACGGATGCGGCAGGTGCTCACCGCTTCCCAGGAAGCCCAGCAGAAGTCCGCGGACCTCGCTCACACCTTGCAGGCCGGACTGCTTCCCGCCGCCCTGCGTACCGTCCCGGGCATGCAGGCGGCCGCTTCCTACCTGCCGGCCTCGAACCGCCACCGCAGCGACATCGAGGTGGGCGGCGACTTCTACGACCTGTTCCGCACCCACGGCGAGAATTTCGCCGCGGTCCTGGGGGACGTGTGCGGCAAGGGCGTCAAGGCCGCTCAAGTCAGTTCCATGGCCCGCTACACGATCCGGGCGGACGCCGCCGAGACCGGATCGCCCGCCGACCTGCTGACCCGCCTGAACGCCGCCATGCTCGCCCAGAACGCCCCGCGTTTTCTGACCGCCGTCTACGTGGCCTTCCACCGGACCCTCGTCGGCGCTGCGGGGACCATCACTCTCGCCGGGCATCCCCCCGCGCTGGTGCGCCGGGCCGACGGGCAGGTGCGGCAGCTCGGCGCAGCAGGCACCCTGCTGGGTGTCATGCCCGAGCTGCGTTTGACCGACACGCCCTTCCAGCTCGGTCCCGGCGACCTCCTGTTGCTCTACACCGACGGAGCGATCGAAGGCCGGCCCCGGCCCGGAACCGCACCTGAGGACGCCGGAGCCGTCTTCGGCGAAGCCGACCTCACCCAGGCGCTGGTCTCCACCTGCGGGATGGACGCCGCCGCCACCATCGATCACCTCACCGCAGTTCTGGACGCCCACCACCAGGGCTGGGCCAGCGACGACACCGCCCTGCTCGCCCTGCGCGTCACGCCCGCCGGACCGAGTGGTCCCCGTACCGGTCCGACACCTGAGATGCTGACCTGATGAACGATCCGGTCAGCGGCAGCAACCACGACCTGCTCGTGGTGCACGCGCTCTTCCCGGAGGCGTACGTGCTGACGCTGCGCGGTACCGCTGACGTAAGGGCGTGCGAGGTCCTCGAAGACGACTTCGCCCGCGCCACCGGCGCCGGCCTCCCCCTGATCGTGGACCTCGCGGCTCTCGCATTCGGCGACGAGACCCTCCTGGGCCTTCTCGTCAG
The DNA here is from genome assembly GCF_044767465.1 of Streptomyces sp. NPDC101237. Classification (NCBI taxonomy): domain Bacteria; kingdom Bacillati; phylum Actinomycetota; class Actinomycetes; order Kitasatosporales; family Streptomycetaceae; genus Streptomyces; species Streptomyces sp. NPDC101237. The sequence goes on from NZ_JBIWNY010000055.1 coordinate 16,199, forward strand.
CGCCCGTCGGGCCGGCGGTGTCGAACTCGTCGGGCCGCTCAGCCCCTCGTTCCAGCGCCGTCTTGACATCGCGGGCGTCGGCACCTGGTTTATCGTCCACCCGACTCTCAGTGCGGCACTCGGTCGCTGACCTGAGCAGCCGCCGGCCGTGCCCCGCAAGCACCTGGAACCCGTCGACGGCGAGCCGGTGAAACTCGGGGCCTGACTCGACCAGACCCGATGCCACGCGGCCACGCTCACCTCAGCGCCGCGCCGCGCCGCGCTCGACCATCTGGGGATGCGCTGGTCCTAGCAGGGCCGCGCGGGATGACCCGCCACGGCGGGGGCACAGAGGGCGGTCCATCCCAGAACCTCGCTCTTCCACCAGCGGCCTCGGGAAGGCGGTCAAAAGCGTGGACGCGAATGCATCTGGACTGTACCGGGAGAGGGAAGCCAGACGGGACCTGTCTTCTTGATGCGCGCAGGAGGACAGGTCCCAGCACGTGGCACGCGCGGCGCCCGTGCGTGCCTGTTTCTGAATTGCCGGATCTCCGCCAGGGCAACCATCAGGCGGGTTGCGGCTCCTGCTTCGCCGGGTTCGCTGCTCGTCCCTCGCTTCATGCATCGCGCCCGCTCGCGGTGCTCTCACCCGTGGAGTCACGTTGACGCGGGACGGCGGTGCGGTCCCTGGGCGGCCTCGTCCTGCGGCAGGACATCGGCTGCCTCGGGTCCGGGCGTCCTGATCAGGCTGATGTGTTCGGCTGAGGCTTGCCGCCCTCGGCGCGCAGTTGGTCGTTGATGCGCAGCGCCTCTTCGAGTTGGTCTTCGAGGATGACGATGCGGCAGGCGGCCTCCACGCCGGTGCCCTGGTCGACGAGTTCGCGGGCCCGGGCGGCGATGCGCAGCTGGTAACGGGAGTAGCGGCGATGACCGCCCTCGGACCGCAGCGGGGTGATCAAGCGGTGTTCACCCAGGACACGGAGGAACGCCGGGGTCGTACCGAGCATCTCCGCGGCACGGCCCATCGTGTACGCGGGGTAGTCATCATCGTCGAGAGGATCGACGGGAAG
>NZ_JBIWNY010000056.1:0-16577 GCF_044767465.1 Streptomyces sp. NPDC101237
TTGGCACGCTGTTGAGTTCTCAAGGAACGGTCGCTTCCTTTGTACTCACCCTCTCGGGCTTTCCTCCGGGCTTCCCTTCGTTCTTGCGTTTCCGAGTCTATCAGATCTTTTTTCGACCCGATTTCCTCGGTGCTTTCCAGGTTTCCGCTCTCGCGTTTCCCTTTCCGGCGGCTCCGACTTTATCAGAAGTTCTGAGTCGGAATTTCCACCCGGTCCGGGAGAACCGGATCCAGTCCATGAGGCACTGGGGTTCCCGGCTGGGCGGAGCCGTAAACGTACTGGAGCGGGGGGGGGGGGGGGGGGGGGGGGCGCCCCCCCCCCCCCGGGGGGGGGGGCCCCCCCCCCCCCCCCCCCCCCCCCCCGCTCCTGGTTGACGCTTGGGAGGGTCAGACCTCCACGACCACCGGCAGGATCATCGGCCTGCGGCGATACGTGTCGGAGACCCACTTGCCCAGGGTCCTGCGGATGAGTTGCTGGAGCTGGTGGGGCTCCACCACGCCGTCCTGGGCCGAGCGTTCCAGGACCTCCGAGATCTTCGGGACGACGGCGGCGAACGCCGAGTCGTCGATCCCGGAGCCGCGGGCCTGGACGTGCGGGCCGCCCGTGATCTTGCCGGTGGAGGAGTCGACCACCACGAAGACCGAGATGATGCCCTCGTCTCCGAGGATCTTGCGGTCCTTCAGGGCCGGTTCACCGACGTCGCCGACGGAGAGCCCGTCGACGTACACGTAGCCGGCCTGGACCTTGCCGGAGATCTTGGCCTTGCCCTCGACCAGGTCGACGACCACGCCGTCCTCGGCGATGACGATGCGGTCGTGCGGGATGCCCGTCAGGGCGCCCAGCTCGGCGTTGGCCCGTAGGTGGCGCCATTCGCCGTGCACCGGCATCAGGTTCTTCGGCCGGCAGATGTTGTAGAAGTACAGCAGCTCGCCGGCGGAGGCGTGGCCGGAGACGTGCACCTTGGCGTTGCCCTTGTGGACGACGTCGGCGCCCCAGCGGGTCAGGCCGTTGATGACGCGGTAGACCGCGTTCTCGTTCCCGGGGATCAGCGAGGACGCCAGGATGACCGTGTCGCCGTCGACGATGCGGATCTGGTGGTCGCGGTTGGCCATCCGGGACAGGGCGGCCATCGGTTCGCCCTGGGAGCCCGTGCAGACCAGGACCACCTGGCTGTCCGGGAGGTCGTCCAGTGTCTTCACGTCCACCACGAGACCCGGCGGGACCTTGAGATAGCCGAGGTCCCGGGCGATGCCCATGTTGCGGACCATGGAGCGGCCGACGAAGGCGACCCGGCGGCCGTACTCGTGGGCGGCGTCCAGGATCTGCTGGATGCGGTGCACGTGGCTGGCGAAGCTCGCCACGATGATCCGCTTGCGGGCGTCGGCGAAGACCTGCCGCAGGACGTTGGAGATATCCCGCTCGGGCGGGACGAATCCCGGCACCTCGGCGTTGGTCGAGTCGGCGAGCAGAAGGTCGATGCCTTCCTCGCTCAGCCGGGCGAACGCGTGCAGGTCCGTGAGGCGGTGGTCCAGCGGGAGCTGGTCCATCTTGAAGTCGCCGGTGTGCACCACCATGCCCGCCGGGGTGCGGATGGCCACGGCCAGCGCGTCCGGGATGGAGTGGTTGACGGCGACGAACTCGCAGTCGAAGGGTCCGATGCGCTCGCGCTGGCCCTCCGCCACCTCCAGGGTGTACGGGCGGATGCGGTGCTCCTGGAGCTTCGCCTCGATGAGGGCGAGGGTCAGCTTGGAGCCGATGAGCGGGATGTCCGGCTTCTCGCGGAGCAGAAAGGGGACGCCGCCGATGTGGTCCTCGTGACCGTGGGTGAGGACGATGCCCTCGATGTCGTCGAGGCGGTCCCGGACGGACGTGAAGTCCGGCAGGATCAGGTCGATTCCGGGCTGCTCCTCCTCGGGGAAGAGCACTCCGCAGTCGACGATCAGCAGGCGGCCGCCGTACTCGAAGACGGTCATGTTTCGGCCGATCTCGCCGAGCCCGCCGAGCGGGGTGACGCGCAGGGCGCCTTCGGGGAGCTTGGGCGGCGGGCCGAGTTCAGGATGCGGATGACTCAAAAGACTCTCCTCACCACGCACGCCACGTACCGGTCGGGCACGTGGCGCGCGTGACGTTCGTGCATAAGCAGTTGTCGATGTGGGATGCGGGCACCGGTGTCCCGCCGTATTCAGTTGTCAAGCGTTGCTACGCGGACGTCCGCGCAAAGTCTGTTGTCAGAGCTGTACCCCGCCGGCAGCAAGATCGATCTTGAGCTGGGCGATCTCCTCGGCCGAACATTCGACCATGGGCGCGCGCAGCGGCCCGGCAGGCAGGCCCTGGAGGCTGAGCGCGGCCTTGGTCGTCATGACGCCCTGGGTGCGGAACATGCCGGTGTAGACCGGGAGCAGCTTCTGGTGGATCTCCGCGGCCTTCTGCACGTCACCGGAGGTGAAGGCCTCCACGAGGGCCCTGAGGTCGGGGGTGACCAGGTGGCCGACGACCGAGACGAAGCCGACGGCGCCCACGGAGAGCAGCGGCAGGTTGAGCATGTCGTCGCCGGAGTACCAGGCCAGGCCCGACCGGGCGATGGCCCAGCCGGCTCGGCCGAGGTCGCCCTTGGCGTCCTTGTTGGCGACGATCCTCGGGTGCTCGGCCAGCCGGACGAACGTCTCGGTGCTGATCGGGACGCCGCTGCGGCCGGGGATGTCGTAGAGCATGACCGGCAGGCCGGTGGTGTCGGCGATGGCGGTGAAGTGCCGGTACAGACCCTCCTGCGGGGGCTTGTTGTAGTACGGCGTGACGACCAGCAGGCCGTGCGCGCCGTCGCGCTCGGCCTGGCGGGCGAGCTCGATGCTGTGCTGGGTGTCGTTGGTGCCGACACCGGCCAGGACGTGGGCGCGGTCGCCGACCGCCGCCACGACGGCCCGGACGAGTTCCGATTTCTCCGCATCGCTGGTGGTGGGCGACTCACCGGTGGTGCCGTTGATGATCAGGCCGTCGTTGCCTGCGTCCACCAGGTGGGTTGCGAGCCGCTGCGCGCCGTCTAGGTCGAGTGCGCCGTCCGCCGTGAAGGGCGTGACCATGGCGGTGAGGACCCGCCCGAAGGGGGTCTGCGGAGTGGAGGTCGGAGCCATGGGTTACACGCTACTCGGTGCTCACGGCGCGGTCTGCCCTTGGGGTACGGGGAAAGTCCGGACAAATGCGGAGCCCGGCACTGCCTGCTCGGGGGTTCAAGCAGTGCCGGGTCCGTTTGATCAGGCTAGATGAACTTCTCTAAATGCCGCAATACGGACACTTCGCCAGGCTGATCCGCACATCTGTTCCGAGCACGACAAGACGCACGGTTTACGGCGCGACCCGGCCGTTGGCGTTGAAGGCCGCGTGGGTGAGCGGCATGAGCCGGGCCCACTCCGCCTCCATCTTCTCGCCGACCATCTCGATCTCCCGCTGCGGGAAGGACGGCACCTTGGCCAGCTCGTGCTGGGTGCGCAGGCCGAGGAAGTGCATCAGCGAGCGGGCGTTGCAGGTGGCGTACATCGAGGAGAACAGGCCGACGGGCAGCACCGCGCGGGCCACCTCGCGGGCGACGCCGGCGGCGAGCATCTCCTGGTAGGCGTCGTAGGCCTGGATGTACGACTCCTGCATCGACCGGTCCACGAGCTCCTGCTGAGCCTCGGTGCCCGCCACGAACTCGTACTTGCCGGGCCGGCCCTGCTGGACCAGCTTGCGGTCCTCTCCGGGGAGGTAGAAGACCGGCTGCAGCTCCCGGTACCGTCCGGACTCCTCGTTGTACGAGTTGTGTACGACGAAGTCGTTCGCCAGGAAGTTGTGCCACGGGCCCTCGACGGAGAGGTCGTAGGTCATCTCCTCGCCGGCGGCCTCGATCGAGACGATCCGGTCCGGCACCGCCTTGGCGACCTCTCCGCCGCGCCGGGCCAGGGCCTGCTCTCCCGCGCTCTTCATCGCGTGGCACGGCTCGCAGGCGGGGGCGAGGTTCTTCTCGTCGAGGGCCTGGAGCAGGTCACCCGCCACCGGGACGACATGGTCCAGGGCCAGCTGCTCCCGCGGAAAGTCATGGCCGCAGAGGTGGCAGGTGTCGAACTCCTTGATGAGCCTCTCGCGCTGCATGGAGGTCCACACGCCGATGCCGCGCCGCAGGCTCGGCGGGACCAAGGCCTCCGACGGGCGTGGCGCGGTGCCGGAGACGAGTACGGCGTCCCCGACCGACAGCTCCCCCGCCTTGCACCAGCCCTCGGGAGTGAACAGGGCGTGGTCGACGGTGCAGCGGAGCGTCTTTCCGGAGGCGGTGGTGATCTTGACGAGCTCCTTGACGCCCGATTCGATCACATCGACGATCCTCGCCCGCTGGGCGAGGAGGGTCTCCTCGTCGTAGCAGCGCACGTGGTTGCGGCGCACCGGTTCGAGCCTGGGGATCCGGGTGCCGGGATGCAGCTCCCTGAACTCGGCCACGGCGGACTCGGCCGCCTCCCGGTTTTCGTACAGCCCGAGGTAGTGGTTGGTCTCTGCGCGCCTCACCTGTGCCATCCACTTGCCCGCTCGGCTGTGCCAGGTCACTCCCCCGGCCGAGTGCGGCAGGCGGTCCTCGACACCCGCGTGCCAGAGCTTGTACAGCTCGGCGATGGTGCGCCGGCGCAGGTGGCCGGCCTCGCTCTCCAGCGTGATCTCCGTGTCCCCGGCGATGCACCAGCCCACGCGGTGCCGCATGAACTCGCGGAAGACGAAGATCGGGGCGCTGATGAAGAAGGTCATCGAGTTGTGCTCGAAGGGGCTGCCGTGCCGGTCGCGCATGAGGTAGTTGATCAGGCCCTTGGAACGCTCCGGGTCCTTCTTCAGCTCGTCCAGGGACTGCTCGCCGGCGGTGGAGACCCGGGCGGCCCACAGCACGTCGGAGTCGGTCGCGCTGTGCTTGACCAGCTCGACGGTGACTTCGCTGCGGAAACTGGGCTTGAGGTCGTCGGCGGGGGTGTCGGTCACGGCTCGGAGGGTCCTTCCATCACTTCTCTCGGGCGGCGCCCACTCTACGGCCCGGCACCGACAACGGGCCGTTCGGCGGCGAGGCGCGACATCTTCGGCGAACTTCGGTGAAGTTCTGTGAATTCGGGGCAACCGGGCACCTAACGGTGCGTTCGTGCGTCTGTAGGGGTGAGGACGGTGCGTTCGATCCCGTCCCGTGGTGCTCACACCTCCGCCAGCTCCCGAGAGGAGACACTCCGATGTTCCGCCGGCGCGAGCCCGTGCCCTTCGCCTTCGTCGCCGAAGCCGACCGGTTCCGCAGCAATGTCACGCCCCCGCCCCGCCAGCGGTCGTCCGTGAGTCAGATCACCGGGCGCTGGCTGCTCGGGCTCACCCTCGTCGCCGGGGTGGTGGGTTCGCTGGTCGTGGGCATGCCCGCGCTGTCCACGCCGTCGGACACCGGGACCCAGCAGTCGCAGGCCTCTCAGGGGCACTGACTCTTCCGGCCCCCCGCGAGTGGTGGGCGGGGACACGGGCGGATAGCCTCACCGGGCACAGCCCATGCATGGATTGAGTGAGGACCAGCCGTGCCCCTGCCCTTCCTGATGGCCGACCGCACCGATGAGGCGGCGCTCGACAGCCCGCTGCCCTACGACGACCGGGACCGCTGGCGGCGCCCCTACCGTCCGGGGCCGTGGCGGGTCGGCGGAGCCGCCCTGTGGTTGCTGCTCGCCTCGTTCGTGCTGTTCGCCGCGGTCGCGCTGGCGCTGACCGGCTCCCTGTCCCCCGCCACCGCGGTCCTCTGCGTCGCGCTGCTGATCATCGCCGCCGCGCTGCGGATACTGCGCATGGGCGTGTGGGTGAGCGCGCGCGGCGTGCGCCAGATCGGCCTGCTCCAGACCCGGACGGTGCCCTGGAAGCGGGTCGTCTCGGTGCGGACCGCGCAGCAGCCGGTGCGCTGGCTGGGACTGCCGCGCACCGTGCAGGGGCAGGCGCTGACCCTCGTCCGCAAGGACCGTCCGGTGGCGGACACGGACCCCCTGCTGACCACGCACGGGCTGGACTTCCTGGGCCGGGCCTCGGCCTTCGACCGGGCCGCGGACGCGGTGGAGGCGTGGGCGGCGGAGTACGGCCGCGGCTGAGCGCGTCCACTGACATGCGGCTGGGGCCGGTCCGCACGGGCGGACCGGCCCCAGCCGCATGTGCGGGCCGTCGGTCAGGCCGGCAGCGGCCTGCCGTCGTGCAGGGCGATGGCGCGCTGCATGGCCTTGCGGGCGCGCGGGGTGTCCCGGGCGTCGTGGTAGGCGACGGCGAGCCGGAACCAGCTGCGCCAGTCGTCGGGAGCGGCCTCGGTCTCGGCCTTGCGCTTGGCGAAGACCTCGTCGGCGGAGTCCCGGTCGATGCGGCCGCCGGGGGTGCGCTTCAGCTCGTCCACGGGCAGGCCGCCCTCGGCGTCGAGTTCCGCGGCGAGGGCGTTGGCGCGGCGGACGAACTGGGTGTTCTTCCACAGGAACCACAGGCCGATGACCGGCAGGATCAGCACCGCCACCCCGAAGGTGACGGTGAGGACCGTGCCGGTCTGGATGAGCATCACGCCCCGGCTGCCGACGAGGACGAAGTAGAAGACCAGGACGGCGGCCGTGAGGGCGTAGGAGAGCTTCGCGCGCATGTCAGAGGCCTCGAATCAGCCCAGGTCCAGGAAGTTTTCCAGACCGAAGGTCAGGCCCGGAGCGGTGACCACGCGGCGGGCGCCGAGCAGGATGCCCGGCATGAAGCTGCTGTGGTGCAGGGAGTCGTGCCGGACTGTGAGGGTCTCGCCCTCGCCGCCGAGCAGGACCTCCTGGTGGGCGAGGAGGCCGCGCAGGCGGACGGCGTGGACGGGGACGCCGTCGACGTCGGCGCCGCGGGCGCCGTCCAGGGCGGTGACCGTGGCGTCCGGGGCCGGTGCGGTGCCGGCCGCGCGGCGGGCCTCGGCGATGAGCTGTGCCGTGCGCGTGGCGGTGCCGCTCGGCGCGTCCACCTTGTTCGGGTGGTGGAGTTCGACGATCTCCACCGACTCGAAGTACGGTGCGGCGATCTGCGCGAACTTCATCGTCAGCACGGCGCCGATGGAGAAGTTCGGGGCGATGAGCACGCCGGTCTCCGGGGACCGCTCCAGCCAGCCGGTGAGCTGCGCGAGGCGTTCCTCGGTCCAGCCCGTCGTGCCGACGACGGCGTGGATGCCGTGCCGCACGCAGAAGTCGAGGTTGCCCATCACCGAGGCGGGCGTGGTCAGTTCGACCGCGACCTGGGCGCCGGTGTCGGCCAGCGCCTCCAGCTTGTCGCCCCGGCCGAGGGCGGCGACCAGCTCCATGTCCTCGGCGGCCTCGACGGCCTTGACGGCCTCGGAGCCGATACGGCCCCGGGCGCCGAGGACCGCCACGCGCAGCTTGCTCATCTTCTTCGTTCCTTACCGGTGGTGTGTCAGGCGACGGCGTCGTGCAGGCGGGCGGCCTGTTTGTCGTTGAGCGGGCCGATGACCGACAGCGACGGGCGCTGTCCCAGGATGTCGCGGGCCACGGAGCGGACCTCGTCCGGGGTGACTGCGGCTATCCGGGCCAGCATGTCGTCGACGGACATCTGCTCGCCCCAGCACAGCTCGCTCTTGCCGATACGGTTCATCAGCGCACCGGTGTCCTCCAGGCCGAGCACCGTGGAGCCCCGGAGCTGGCCGACGGCGCGGTCGATCTCCTCGTCGGGCAGGCCGTGCTCGGCGACCCGGTCCAGTTCGTCCCGGCAGATCGTGAGGACGTCGTGGACCTGCGAGGGCCGGCAGCCCGCGTAGACGCCGAACAGACCACAGTCGGCGAAGCCCGAGGTGTAGGAGTACACGCTGTAGGCCAGGCCGCGCTTCTCGCGGACCTCCTGGAAGAGCCGGGAGGACATGCCGCCGCCGAGGGCGGTGTTGAGCACGCCGAGCGCCCACCGCCGGTCGTCGGTGCGGGGCAGGCCGGGCATGCCGAGGACGACGTGTGCCTGCTCGGTCTTGCGGCCGAGGAGTTCGACGCGTCCGGCGGTGCGGATGGTGCGGCGTCCCTCGCGCGGGCTGATGGGGGCGGCCTCGGCGGTCCGGAAGGCGCCGGCCTTCTCGAAGGCCGCGCGGACCTGTCGTACGACCTTGGCGTGGTCGATGTTGCCGGCCGCCGCGACCACCAGGTGGGTGGGGTCGTAGTGCTTCTTGTAGAAGCGGCGGATACGGTCGGCGGTGAGGGCGTTGACGGTGTCGACGGTGCCGAGGACCGGGCGGCCGAGGGGGTTGTCGCCGAACATGGTGTGCGCGAACAGGTCGTGCACGCAGTCGCCGGGGTCGTCCTCGGTCATGGCGATCTCTTCGAGGATCGCGCCGCGCTCGACGTTGACGTCGTCTTCCAGGATCAGGGAACCCGTGAGCATGTCGCAGACGACGTCGATGGCGAGCGGCAGGTCGGTGTCGAGCACGCGTGCGTAGTAGCACGTGTACTCCTTCGCCGTGAACGCGTTCATCTCGCCGCCGACCGCGTCCATGGCGGAGGAGATGTCCAGGGCGGAGCGGCGCGCGGTGCCCTTGAAGAGCAGGTGCTCCAGGTAGTGCGTGGCGCCGTTCAGGGTCGGGGTCTCGTCGCGGGAGCCGACGTGGGCCCAGATGCCGAAGGTCGCGGAGCGCACCGAGGGCAGGGTCTCGGTGACGATGCGCAGGCCGCCGGGGAGGGTGGTCTTGCGGACCGTGCCGATGCCGTTCTGGCCCTTGATCAGGGTTTGGGTACGGGCGACGGCCCGCGCCTCCGAGGAGGTGCGGGCCGTCGTCGTGGGGCTGCTCGACGTCACTTGTCGGTGTCGTCCTTTGCGTCCTCGGTGGAAGCCTCTTCCTCGCCCTCGACCACGGGGATGAGGGAGAGCTTGCCGCGGGAGTCGATCTCGGCGATCTCGACCTGGACCTTCTGGCCCACGCCGAGGACATCCTCGACGTTCTCCACGCGCTTGCCGCCGGCGAGCTTGCGGATCTGCGAGATGTGCAGCAGACCGTCCTTGCCGGGCAGCAGGGAGACGAACGCGCCGAAGGTGGTCGTCTTCACGACCGTGCCCAGGTAGCGCTCGCCGACCTCGGGCATCGTCGGGTTGGCGATGCCGTTGATCGTGGCGCGGGCGGCCTCGGCGGCCGGACCGTCGGCGGCACCGATGTAGATGGTGCCGTCGTCCTCGATGGTGATCTCGGCGCCGGTGTCCTCCTGGATCTGGTTGATCATCTTGCCCTTGGGGCCGATGACCTCGCCGATCTTGTCCACGGGGATCTTGACGGTGATGATCCGCGGGGCGTTCGGGGACATCTCGTCCGGCTTGTCGATCGCTTCCATCATCACGTCGAGGATGTGGAGGCGGGCGTCCCGGGCCTGCTTGAGGGCGGCGGCCAGGACGGAGGCCGGGATGCCGTCCAGCTTGGTGTCGAGCTGGAGGGCGGTGACGAACTCCTTGGTGCCGGCGACCTTGAAGTCCATGTCACCGAAGGCGTCCTCCGCACCGAGGATGTCGGTGAGGGTGACGTAGTGCGTCTCGCCGTCGATCTGCTGGGAGATCAGGCCCATGGCGATACCGGCGACCGGGGCCTTCAGCGGCACACCGGCGTTCAGCAGCGACATGGTGGAGGCGCAGACCGAGCCCATGGACGTCGAGCCGTTGGAGCTGAGGGCCTCGGACACCTGACGGATCGCGTAGGGGAACTCCTCGCGGGTCGGCAGGACCGGGACCAGGGCGCGCTCGGCGAGGGCGCCGTGGCCGATCTCGCGGCGCTTCGGGGAGCCGACGCGGCCGGTCTCGCCGGTGGAGTACGGCGGGAAGTTGTAGTTGTGCATGTAGCGCTTGCGGGTCACCGGGGAAAGGGTGTCCAGCTGCTGCTCCATCCGGAGCATGTTGAGGGTGGTGACGCCCAGGATCTGGGTCTCGCCACGCTCGAACAGCGCCGAACCGTGCACGCGCGGGATGGCCTCGACCTCGGCGGCCAGGGTGCGGATGTCGGTGACACCGCGGCCGTCGATGCGCTTCTTCTCCTTGATCACGCGCTCGCGGACCAGCTGCTTGGTGAGCGAGCGGTACGCGGCGGAGATCTCCTTCTCGCGGCCCTCGAACTCCGGGAGGAGCTTCTCGGCGGCCAGACCCTTGACGCGGTCCAGCTCGGCCTCGCGCTCCTGCTTGCCGGCGATGGTCAGCGCGGCGGCGAGCTCGGGGCGGACGGCGGCGGAGAGCGCCTCCAGGACGTCGTCCTGGTAGTCCAGGAAGACCGGGAACTCGCCGGTCGGCTTGGCGGCCTTGGCGGCGAGGTCGGCCTGGGCCTTGCAGAGCACCTTGATGAAGGGCTTCGCGGCGTCCAGACCGGAGGCGACGACCTCCTCGGTCGGCGCCTCGGCGCCGCCCTTGACCAGCTGGATGGTCTTCTCGGTGGCCTCGGCCTCGACCATCATGATCGCGACGTCGCCGTCCTCCAGGACGCGGCCGGCGACCACCATGTCGAAGACGGCGTCCTCGAGCTCGGTGTGCGTCGGGAACGCGACCCACTGGCCGTTGATCAGCGCGACGCGGACGCCGCCGATCGGGCCGGAGAAGGGCAGACCGGCCAGCTGGGTGGACGCGGACGCGGCGTTGATCGCGACGACGTCGTACAGGTGGTCGGGGTTGAGCGCCATGATGGTGGCGACGACCTGGATCTCGTTGCGCAGGCCCTTCTTGAAGGACGGGCGCAGCGGGCGGTCGATCAGGCGGCAGGTGAGGATCGCGTCCTCGCTGGGCCGGCCCTCGCGGCGGAAGAAGGAACCGGGGATCTTCCCGGCCGCGTACATACGCTCCTCGACGTCCACCGTGAGGGGGAAGAAGTCGAGCTGGTCCTTGGGGTTCTTGGAGGCGGTGGTGGCCGACAGCACCATGGTGTCGTCGTCCAGGTACGCCACGGCGGAGCCGGCGGCCTGCTTGGCCAGGCGGCCCGTCTCGAAGCGGATGGTGCGGGTGCCGAAGGCGCCGTTGTCGATGACGGCCTCGGCGTAGTGGGTCTCGTTCTCCACTAGCGTTTTCTCCGTTACTTTCGTCTGCGTTGCGTCTTTTGTCCCGGTCTGCCCGTGTGGCAGGGGGACGGTCCCGGAGAAGCGCGCCGTGCTGTGCGGGCCGGTCTTCGATCGAAGCACCCGGGGCTCGCTTCCCCCCGGGGGCCACTACCGAGGACCGGCGGCGGCTTGGGTGCGCTTCTCCTTGGTTCACTGACGTGCTGTCTCAGCTGTCGTGCTGTGTCGTGCGTATTGCGTTGTGCTACCACACTACAAAGCGTGAGTGACACTCCGCACGTTTCCGCACGTACGGCAAAGGGAGCGGTCCCGGGTCTCTCCGGGAACCGCTCCCTTCACGGCGTGTTACTTGGCGCCCGCCGCACCGCGGCGGATGCCCAGGCGGTCGACCAGCGCACGGAAGCGCTGGATGTCCTTCTTCGCCAGGTACTGCAGGAGGCGGCGGCGCTGACCGACCAGGATCAGCAGACCACGGCGGGAGTGGTGGTCGTGCTTGTGGGTCTTGAGGTGCTCCGTCAGGTCGGAGATCCGACGGGAGAGCAGAGCGACCTGGACCTCGGGGGAGCCGGTGTCACCTTCCTTGGTGCCGAACTCGGAGATGATCTGCTTCTTCACTGCGGCGTCGAGCGACACGCGTACTCCTCATGGTGTGATTGCCCTCCGAGCGCCCCCGGTCTTCATCGCGGGGGAGCTTCCACAACTCGGGAGGCGGGGATCCGTCGGGCGCGGCCTCAGGGGTCCGCGGGGGACTCCGGGGGTGCGTACACAAACGGCCGTCGACCAGGGTACCAGTGCCGACCGGCGGGTCGGCACACGGCCGTCATGGACAGGGCGACCGCCAGTAGTGTGGCGGTCACAGGTACGCATCATCGTCGGGAAGGGGTCGCCGCGGGATGAGCGAGACGGCGGAGGAGATGAAGGCGCGCAAGGAGCGGGAACGGGACGAGCTCTACGCGCTCGACATCTCGGGCGTCGAGTGGCACTGCGCGCCCGGCACCGAGCAGGACGAGGAGCGGGTGGAGATCGCCTACCTGCCCGAGGGGGCCGTGGCGATGCGGTCGTCGCTGGACCCGGACACCGTGCTGCGGTACACGGAGGCGGAGTGGCGTGCCTTCGTACTGGGGGCACGGGACGGAGAGTTCGACCTGGAGCCGAACGAGCGCAACGGCGGCCTGGCCGCCCAGTGAGCCGGGGCCCGGTCCGCGACCGGGCCCTGCTTCTTCCTGAGGCCGAGCGCCGCGCCGGGCACGCCCGCGTCCACCCGGCCGCGCCGGGGTCGCGGCTGGGACGCCCACGGGGGATCTGCCGCCGGTGAGGACTGTGTGCGGGAAGCCGTGAGGACTGTGCGCGGAACACGGTGAGGACTGTGTGCGGGACGGGCGGCCGTTGGGCCGAAGCCCGGGTGGGATGTCTGCCGCCCTCCCGCCCCCCGGCGTGCCGCGTGACCTGTGCCGCGTGCCGCGCCCATGACCGAACGTCCGGGAGGGTCGGGGCGCTTGCCGTGCCCACCCCGCGCTCCCCCGCCCCGTGACCACTCGCTCGCGCCCTGCCGCCATCAGGGCACCATGGAGGTGGAGCGCGGCCTTCACGCCGTCAACTGGCGCCCGAACTGACGGCTCTTGCCCTTTTTGTTCACCGATTGTTGGGCAATACGAAAGCTGTGTACAGGAGTTCAGGGCATGGTGTGACCAGGTGGACGTCCGTATTGGGACGGACGGGCCTGCCGAGGTCCGGCTCCCGGTGATTAGGCTGGGAGGGGAGCGCGACGCCGGGACCGTGAACGCGGCGTCGGGGCCCCGAGGGGGAGAGCCGGTGGAGCGGACTACCTCAAACGAATACGGATGCTGAGAACGACACGACACGGTCGTCGCGCCGGCACGGCATGAGGGTGCTCGACCACACCAGGAGGAACTGTGAGCAGCGAGCGGGACGGGATCCGCGGGGGCTGGGCCACACCCGGCGAAGACCAGCCCGACGCGGAGTCACTCAACGAGATGACGGGCGAGTTCACGATCGACTACGCGCCGCCCGCCTGGTACACGCAGAACGCCGCGGCGGGTCCGGACGCGGCCGACGGCACCGGCACGCCGGGCACGGCGGGAGCGCCGGGGAAGGCGGGCGCCCCCGGGTCCGGTGCCGCTACGACGCCTCCCGCGCAGCCCCGTTCGCCGTTCCCTCCGGGAGCACCGATCCCGGGGCTGACTCCCCCGCCGCACGCCCAGCAGGGCGGCGGAACACCGGGGTCGGGCGGGCCCTTCACCCCCGCGCCCGCACCGGCTCCCGCAGCCCCCTTCACCCCGCCGCCGGCCGCGACCCCGGGCGCGCCCTTCACGCCGCCGCCCGCCTCGACTCCGGGTGCGCCGTTCACTCCGCCGCCCACCGCAGCTCCCGGCGCTCCCTTCACCCCGCCGACCGCGCCGGCGCCGGGTGCTCCGTCGGCGTCCGCGCCTGCCGCGACGCCCGGCGCGCCGTTCACTCCGCCGCGGGCGTCGACGCCGGGAGCACCGTTCACACCCGCGCCCGCGTCAACGCCGGGAGCACCCTTCACTCCTCCGGCGTCGACGCCGGCGGCCCCGTTCGCTCCGCCGCCCGTAGCGACTCCGGGTGCGCCCTTCGCACCGCCGGTGCCGAGCGCCGACACCGGAGCGCCGACTGCTCCGCCGGCTCCGGTCGCCGGGCCGCCCGCCGCACCCTTCACGCCCGCGGCACCGCCTGCCGCACTGCCTGCGGACGGTGCGACCGCCGTGCCGAAGCTGCCGGCCGGTTTTGAACCGCAGCGGCCCGCCCCCGGGGAACCGGCAGCGGAGCCCGAGCCGGACAACGGCGACCTGGACAGCGGGGCGACGATGCGGTTCTCCGCCGTCGCGCTGAAGCGTGACATCGCCAAGGCCTCCGCGGACCAGACGGTCCCTCAGCCCCGTGCCGGGGACGAGGGGGCGCGGGAGAAGGACGCCGAGGCCGAGGACCGGTCGGCGGCCGACGTCATCGCCCTCCTGGTCGACTCCGACGCGAAGAGCGCGGGCGTCGCCAAGGACCCGGACGCCTCGTCGCACCCCGGCGCCGACGCGGACGGCGCCGAGGACGAGCCCTCCCTCGACGAGCCCTCCCTCGACGAGCCCTCCCTCGACGACCGCGACTCCGGCGACACGGACGAACCGGCCCTGGACGCAGCCCCGGTGGACGACACCGAGGAGGACGAGCCCCGGGACGCGGTCGCCGCCGCCGACCGCGAGGACGAGCAGGACGACCAGGCTCACCGGGCTCACCAGGCCGAGGACGACGACAGCGCGGAGGACGAGGCCGAGGACGCGCCCGCCTCAGCGCCCGCCCCGGCATCCGCCGCCGAGGCCCCCGACGACGCCGACGAGCCCGAGGACGCGGCCCCCGCGCCCCAGCCCGCCGCGGCCTCCGCGCCGGCACCGCAGGACGCGCCCGCAACTCCCGCTCCCGCACCGCAGGACGCGCCTCCGGCACCCACCACGCCGCCCGCCGCCTGGACGCCGCCGCCGACGCCGCCCGCACCGCCCACCGTGGTGCCGCCCCTGCCGCCGGCCTACCAGCCCGCGGCCCCGGCACCGGCCGACGACTGGCCGGTCCAGCCCGCGCCGCCGGCCCGGCCCGCGCAGCCGGCACCCGGTCAGCAACCGGTCGGCGCGCCGGTACAGCAGCCGCCGTTCCAGCCCCCGCAGGCTCCCCAGCCCGCGCCGGCCGCCTGGCACCAGCCCTCCGGCCGGCAGCCGGACGCCCCCGTTTTGCCGCAGGCGCCGGACGGCTACGGCTTCCCGCAGCCCGGCGTCCAGCCCGCCCAGCCCCCCGTGCCCCCGGCCGCGCAGCCGCAGCAGGCGGCCGCTCCGGACGCGCAGAACGGCTACGGCTACCCCGGCGCGCCCGTGCCCCAGGCGCCGCCGGCGGCCGGTTACGGCTTCCCGCAGCCCGCCGCGCAACCTCCGATGCCCCCGGCCGGCCCCGCCGGTTACGGCTTCCCGCAGCCGGGACAGCCGCAGCCTGCGCACCAGGACCCGCGCGCCGCGCAGCCCCCGGTTCCGGCCCCGCACCCCCAGCAGCCGGAACCGCAGGCGCCGCAGGCCCCCCAGCCGCCCGTCGACCCGCGGATCGGTGCCGCCTGGCCGCAGCCCATGCAGCACGACCAGCGGCAGATGACCAACCCCGGTGCGGCGCCGCTGGGTTACACCGCCGCCGTCGAGCTCTCCTCCGACCGGCTGCTCAACAACAAGAAGCAGAAGGCCAAGAGCGGCCGGCCCGGTGCCGTGCCCTCGCGGTTCAAGCTCGGCGGCAAGAAGGAGGAGGCCGAACGGCAGCGGAAGCTCGACCTGATCCGTACGCCGGTGCTCTCCTGCTACCGGATAGCGGTGATCAGCCTCAAGGGCGGCGTCGGCAAGACCACCACGACCACCGCCCTCGGCTCCACGCTCGCCACCGAGCGCCAGGACAAGATCCTCGCCATCGACGCCAACCCGGACGCCGGCACGCTCGGCCGCCGGGTGCGCCGCGAGACCGGGGCCACCATCCGCGACCTGGTCCAGGCGATCCCGTACCTCAACTCGTACATGGACATCCGGCGGTTCACCTCCCAGGCCTCGTCCGGTCTGGAGATCATCGCCAACGACGTCGACCCGGCCGTCTCCACCACGTTCAACGACGAGGACTACCGGCGCGCGATCGACGTCCTGGGCAAGCAGTACCCGATCATCCTCACCGACTCGGGCACCGGTCTGCTCTACAGCGCCATGCGCGGTGTGCTGGACCTCGCCGATCAGCTGATCATCATCTCGACGCCGTCCGTGGACGGGGCGAGCAGCGCCAGTACGACCCTGGACTGGCTGTCCGCGCACGGCTACGCCGATCTGGTGTCCCGGTCCCTCACCGTCATCTCCGGAGTCCGCGAGACCGGCAAGATGATCAAGGTCGAGGACATCGTGGCGCACTTCGAGACCCGCTGCCGTGGTGTCGTGGTCGTGCCGTTCGACGAGCATCTGTCCGCCGGTGCCGAGGTCGACCTCGACATGATGCGGCCCAAGGTGCGGGAGGCCTACTTCAACCTCGCGGCGTTGGTCGCCGAGGACTTCGTACGCCACCAGCAGATGCACGGCCTGTGGACCAGCGACGGCAACCCGCCGCCGGTCGCGGCCCCGCCGCTGCCGGGACAGCCGCTGCCCGCCCAGCAGTACGCGCCGCCGCCGCCCCCGGGCGGACAGCAGCCGTACGCGCCGCCGTACCCGCAGCAGCCGTACCCGCAGCAGCCGGGACAGCCTCCGCAGCAGGATCTCTACGGCCGTCCCCAGCCCCAGCCCCAGCAGCCGGGGCAGCCGTATCCCGCGCAGCCGCAGTCGCAGCCGCAGCCTCCGCAGCAGCAGCCCGGCTACGGCTATCCGCAGGAGCCGCCGCAGCAGTAGCGGGAACGACGAAGGGCGGCCGGGGGCGCACCCCCCCCGCCGCCCGTGGTCGGGCCGCGGGGCCGGCGGCCGCGGCCCCCCCCCCGGGCCCGGCCATAGAGACCGCCACGGCCCACAGCTCCACCACGGCGCG
>NZ_JBIWNY010000057.1:0-14514 GCF_044767465.1 Streptomyces sp. NPDC101237
CGGGGCGCCGCCCGCCCCCCCCCCCCCGGGGGGCGGCCCCCCCCCCGGCGCGGCCCCCGGGCCCCCCCCGGGGCGCCCGCCGCGCCGCGCCTGCCGAACCACCGGCACCCGACCGGCCCTGCCCGCCATCAAGCGGCGGGCGGGACTTCGCGGACGTCCTAGAGCCACGCGGCGAATTCGAGCAGCAGCTCGGCGTCCTTCGGCCGGCCCACCCGCAGGGCCCGTACGCCCGACTCCACCGCCCGGAACAGCGTCCAGCCGCGCAGCCGCTCCTGGTCCACCTCCAGGGACTCCGCGAGCCGCTTGATCCGCCGCCGCGTGATGGTGGCACCCGACGGGGAGGCGATCAGGTCCTCCACCCGGTCCCGCACCAGCCGGGCCAGATCGAACGCGCACTCCCCGACGACCGGGTCAGGGCCCACCGCGAGCCACGGCAGCCGGTCCCCGGCCAGTACCTTGCTCTGCCGGAACGTTCCGTGCAGCAGCCGCCGCTCAGGAGGCGCGGCCAGCAGGTCCTCCCGGGCGGCGAGGGCCGCGTCGACCAGCGGGGCCACCTCGGGACCCGCGGCCGCCCGCATCGCCGCGGCCTGCCGTCCGGTCCGCTCCGCCACCGTCTCGAACACCGGGCCGCGGGGCGGCTCCACCCACAGCCGGCGCAGCGTCCCGGCGGCCTCCAGCAGCGCCTTCGCCTCGGGCAGCGACCGCACCGAGACCTCCGGGTGCAGCCGCTCCAGCAGCAGCACCCCGTCCGCTCCGTCGGCGTCCAGCAGCCGTACGGCACCCAGTCCGGCCCAGTGCGCCAGCGCCGCGGCCTCGCTCTCCGGCCGGGCCCGCCGGGGCGCCAGCTTCAGCACCGCCGGTGTACCCCCGGCCTGCCGCACCAGCAGGACGACACTGCTGCGGCCGCCCGGCACCTGCACCCGTTCCACGGTCAACTCGCGTGCGCTGACGGCCCGTTCCACCGCGTCGGGCAGCTTCTCCAGCCACTCGTCACCGTCCGGCGCCGTCTCACCGAGCGCCTTCACCAGGCGCCGCGGCGGTTCGAAAGCCATACGCGAGTCGTTCCCTTCCTCTTGCGTGCTCTACGGAGTCGACGAAGCCGTGGGCGAGGCCGAGGCGCCGGCCCGGCCCAGTGGCGCGTCCCGCTCGGCGAGACCAGGGAAGGCTACGCTCTCCCCGCTCCAGCGCACCGCCCGCACCGCCGCCTCCCGCAGCGCCCCGGCCGCCGATCCGCGCCGTGCGCCGGAGGAGGCCCGGACCAGGTCGGAGTAGACGTCGGCCACCCGTGCCTCCAGTTCGGCGGCGAGGCGTACGGCCGTCGCCGCGTCGGTGACGTCGAACGGCAGCGCGTAGGCCGCGCTCGCGGCGACGGGCGTGGCGCCCAGGTCCCGTACCGTGCGGGCGAGCGTGTCCCGGCCGGCCCGGTGCGCGTCGTAGGCCGCACGCGCCTCGGTCCGCCGCTGGGTGCCGATCAGGCCGCCGACGACCCCGTACCCGTAGACCGCGGCGTGTTCGGCCGCCAGCGCCGCCTGAAGCGCCTTCAGCACCTCGGTGCCGGTCCCGTCGCTCACTTCTCACCCTTCGTCAGCAGGTAGGCGTGCGCGGATCCGGCCGCCGACACCCCTGCCAGCAGCCGGGCCAGTTCGCCGGGCAGGTCCAGCAGTTCGGCGGCCCGGCGGTCGGCGAGGGCGCGCTCGGCGGCGGCCAGGGACGCGAGCGCGGACTTCTCGTCGGCCGGCACCGCGGGGGAGGCGGACGCGGACACCGTGGCCGAGGGCGAGCCGGAGGCGGTCGGCGAGGCCGTGGCCGTCGCGTCCCGCGCGCCCTCGGCGAAGGCCGCCGCGTGGGCCGCCACATGGGCCCGCAGCGGCCGCAGCGTCCCCGCGAGGCCGGGATGGGCGGCGAGGACGGCGTCGTACTGCCCGAGCAGCACCCGGCTGTCCCGGGCCGCACGCGCGCGTGCCCGCGCGATGGCCGACGTACTGCCGCCGCTGCCCGCGGAGTCGGGGCCGGCGGAGCAACCCGCCAGCAGGGCGGCCGAGGCCGCGGAGACGAACAGGCTCCTTCTGCGTACTCCCCAGGGGGTACGCGACAGCGGGGGGAACGACACGGCAGACGTCCTCGGGGGAGCTGGATACGAAGAAATACGAAAGGAATCGGACATGGGACGGACCCGTCCGTGATCACGGTACCCGCGCACCTGTCCGAAGCCACTCATCGGCACCGTCCGCACCCGGGTGGACGGCAACACTCCTCACGACCGGATACCCTTTGACCAGACACGCGACCCAACCCACAACAGCACACGCGGCCGAGGAGTCACCCGGATGAGCACGACCCAGAGCGAGAGGCTGCGAGAGCTCCTGGAACCGCTCGTCACCTCCCAGGGCCTGGATCTCGAAGAGATCGCGGTGGACTCGGTCGGACGCAAGAGGGTGCTGCGCGTGGTCGTCGACTCCGACACCGGGGCCGACCTGGACCGGATCGCCGATGTGAGCCGTGAGCTCTCGGCGAAGCTCGACGAGACCGACGCGATGGGCGAGGGCGAGTACACCCTCGAGGTCGGCACCCCGGGCGCGGAGCGCGCCCTCACCGAACACCGGCACTACGTGCGCGCCGTGGACCGCCTGGTGAGGTTCCAGCTCGCCGAGGGCGACGAACTGGTCGCGCGCATCCTGGACGTCGACGACGAGGGCCTCGACCTGGAGGTGCCCGGCGTCAAGGGCCGTAAGGCCACCGCCCGCAGACTCGGGTTCGCCGAGATCGGCAGGGCGCGTGTGCAGGTCGAGTTCAACCGCAAGGACAAGAAGGACATGACGGAAGAAGAGGAGGCGTAGCCGTGGACATCGACATGAGTGCCCTGCGGGGCTTGGTTCGGGAGAAGGAGATCTCCTTCTCCCTGCTGGTCGAGGCGATCGAGTCGGCCCTCCTCATCGCCTACCACCGCACCGAGGGAAGCCGCCGACACGCGCGCGTGGAGCTCAACCGGGAGACCGGGCATGTGACCGTGTGGGCGAAGGAGGACCCCGAGGACCTGGAGGAGGGGCAGGCGCCCCGCGAGTTCGACGACACCCCGTCGGACTTCGGGCGGATCGCCGCCACCACCGCCAAGCAGGTCATCCTGCAGCGGCTGAGGGACGCCGAGGACGACGCCACGCTCGGCGAGTACGCCGGCCGTGAGGGCGACATCGTCACCGGTGTGGTCCAGCAGGGCCGCGACCCGAAGAACGTGCTCGTGGACATCGGCAAGCTGGAGGCCATCCTGCCGGTGCAGGAGCAGGTCCCCGGCGAGACCTATCCGCACGGGATGCGGCTGCGCTCGTACGTGGTCCGCGTCGCCAAGGGCGTCCGCGGGCCCTCCGTCACGCTGTCGCGCACGCATCCGAACCTGGTGAAGAAGCTCTTCGCGCTGGAGGTGCCGGAGATCGCCGACGGGTCCGTGGAGATCTCCGCCATCGCGCGCGAGGCCGGCCACCGGACGAAGATCGCGGTCCGCTCCACCCGTTCGGGCCTGAACGCCAAGGGCGCCTGCATCGGCCCCATGGGCGGCCGGGTCCGCAACGTGATGGGCGAGCTGAACGGCGAGAAGATCGACATCGTCGACTGGTCGGACGACCCGGCCGAGATGGTCGCGAACGCGCTGTCGCCGGCCCGGGTCTCCAAGGTGGAGGTCGTGGACCTGGCGGCCCGGTCCGCCCGGGTGACCGTGCCCGACTACCAGCTGTCACTGGCGATCGGCAAAGAGGGGCAGAACGCCCGGCTGGCCGCCCGGCTGACCGGCTGGCGGATCGACATCCGTCCGGATACCGAACAGGTGTCCGAGTAAGCCATCCGTCCCCTCGCCGGAGGTTCACCCGGACGAGGGGAATAGTTCCAAGCCGCAGGTCGCTTGGATTACGACAATGGCCGTTCGATCTTTGCCCCGGAGGGGTGAGGTCGGTACGGGGAGGTAGACTTAGCGGTGTCTGGCCGGACGCGTGCCCGCGCATGCCCTGAGCGCACCTGTGTGGGGTGCAGGCAGCGAGCGGCCAAGACCGAACTGCTGCGGATCGTGGCGGTCGAGGGCGAATGTGTCCCCGATCCTCGCGGTACGCTGCCCGGCCGGGGTGCATACGTACACCCCGCCCAGGTCTGTCTGGACCAGGCGGTGCGCCGCCGGGCACTTCCGAGGGCGCTGCGCGTCCCGGGTCCGCTGGACGTAAAGGCGTTGCGCCCGTACGTCGAGCAGTAACACCGTAAGAAGCGTCGTACGGAGCGTCCGTGCGGCTCTGGTACCCCGCGAGTTGGAAGTAGGTCGAGATTGCGATGAGCACTCGATGAGCACGCGATGAGTACGCCCATGAAGTAGCGACGGTCCGGACACACCCGGACCTAAAAGGAGCGAAGTGGCTAAGGTCCGGGTATACGAACTCGCCAAGGAGTTCGGGGTCGAGAGCAAGGTCGTCATGGCCAAGCTTCAGGAACTCGGTGAATTCGTCCGTTCGGCGTCCTCGACGATCGAGGCGCCCGTTGTACGCAAGCTGACAGACGCCTTCCAGGGCGGTGGCAACGGCAAGTCCGCCGGCAAGCCCGCCCCGCGCAAGGCTGCCCCCAGGCCCGCCGCGCCCTCTCCGGCGCAGGCGGCCCGCCCGGGTGCCCCCAAGCCGGGCGCCCCGCGTCCGGCCGCCCCGCAGCCCCAGGCTCCGGCGGCTCCCGCCCCCGCGGCCTCGGCCCCGGCGGCTCCCTCGGCTCCGGTCGAGGCTCCGGCTCCGGTCACCCCGGCGCCGGCCGCCTCCGCGCCGGCCGCCTCCGGCTCGCGCCCGGTTCCGGGCCCGAAGCCCGCCCCGCGTCCGGCTCCGGCCGCGCCCGAGTTCACCGCCCCGCCGGCCCCTCCGGCCGCCCCGGCGCAGAGCCCGGCCGCCGCACAGGGCCAGCGTCCCGGTGGCGCTCCGCGTCCCGGCCAGAGCGCCCCGCGTCCCGGCGGCCGTCCCGCCCCCGGTCAGGGCCAGGCCCGTCCGGGTCAGGGCGGCGGCCAGCGTCCCGGTGGCGAGCGCGCCCCCCGTCCGGGCGGTGCCCGTCCGGCGGGTCCGCGTCCGGGCAACAACCCCTTCACCTCCGGTGGCTCCACCGGCATGGCCCGTCCGCAGGCCCCGCGCCCGCAGGGCGGTGCCCGTCCCGGCCCCGGCGGCCCCGGTGGTGCTCCCCGTCCCCAGGCGCCCGGCGCCCAGGGCGGCGGTCCGCGTCCCCAGGCTTCCGGCGGTGCCCGTCCGAGCCCGGCCGGCATGCCCCGCCCGCAGGGCGGTCCGCGTCCCGGCGGCGGTTCCGCGGGTCCGCGTCCCAACCCCGGCATGATGCCGCAGCGTCCCGCTGCCGGCCCCCGTCCCGGCCCTGGTGGCGGCGGTCGCGGTCCCGGCGGTGCGGGTCGTCCCGGCGGCGCCGGTCGTCCCGCGGGCGGCGGCTTCGCCGGCCGTCCCGGCGGCGGCGGTGGCGGTGCCCGTCCCGGTGGCGGCGGCGGCTTCGCCGGTCGTCCCGGCGGTCCCGGTGGCGGCGGCGGCTTCGGCGGCGGTCCCGGCGCTGGCGGCGGCGGTCGTCCCGGCTTCGGCGGTCGTCCGGGCGGTCCCGGCGGCCGTGGTGGCACGCAGGGTGCCTTCGGCCGTCCCGGCGGTCCGGCGCGTCGCGGTCGCAAGTCGAAGCGGCAGCGTCGCCAGGAGTACGAGGCCATGCAGGCCCCGAGCGTCGGCGGCGTGATGCTGCCGCGCGGCAACGGCGAGACCATCCGTCTCTCCCGCGGCGCGTCGCTCACCGACTTCGCGGAGAAGATCAACGCCAACCCGGCGTCCCTCGTCGCGGTCATGATGAACCTCGGCGAGATGGTCACGGCCACGCAGTCCGTCTCCGACGCGACCCTCGAGGTCCTCGCCGGCGAGATGAACTACACGGTCCAGATCGTCAGCCCCGAGGAGGAGGACCGCGAGCTGCTCGAGTCCTTCGACATCGAGTTCGGCGAGGACGAGGGCGGCGAGGACGACCTGGTGGTCCGTCCGCCGGTCGTCACCGTCATGGGTCACGTCGACCACGGCAAGACCCGACTGCTCGACGCCATCCGCAAGACGAACGTCATCGCGGGCGAGGCCGGCGGCATCACCCAGCACATCGGTGCCTACCAGGTCTCCACCGAGGTCAACGACGAAGAGCGCAAGATCACCTTCATCGACACCCCGGGTCACGAGGCGTTCACCGCCATGCGTGCCCGTGGTGCGAAGTCGACCGACATCGCGATCCTGGTCGTCGCGGCCAACGACGGCGTCATGCCGCAGACGGTCGAGGCGCTCAACCACGCCAAGGCGGCCGACGTCCCGATCGTCGTCGCGGTCAACAAGATCGACGTCGAGGGCGCCGACCCGACCAAGGTGCGCGGTCAGCTGACCGAGTACGGCCTGGTGGCCGAGGAGTACGGCGGCGACACGATGTTCGTCGACATCTCCGCCAAGCAGGGTCTGCACATCGACTCGCTGCTCGAAGCGGTCATCCTGACCGCGGACGCCTCGCTCGACCTGCGGGCCAACCCGAACCAGGACGCGCAGGGCATCTCGATCGAGTCCCGTCTCGACCGCGGCCGCGGTGCCGTGGCGACGGTCCTCGTGCAGCGAGGCACCCTGCGGGTCGGCGACACGATGGTCGTGGGCGACGCCTACGGTCGCGTCCGCGCCATGCTCGACGACAACGGCAACAACGTCGCCGAGGCCGGACCCGCGACGCCGGTCCAGGTCCTGGGTCTGACCAACGTCCCGGGTGCGGGCGACAACTTCCTGGTGGTGGACGAGGACCGTACGGCCCGTCAGATCGCCGAGAAGCGTGCCGCCCGTGAGCGCAACGCCGCGTTCGCCAAGCGCACGCGCCGCGTCTCCCTGGAGGACCTGGACAAGGTGCTCAAGGCCGGCGAGGTCCAGCAGCTCAACCTCATCATCAAGGGTGACGCTTCTGGTTCCGTCGAGGCCCTGGAGTCCTCCCTGCTCCAGCTGGACGTCGGCGAAGAGGTCGACATCCGCGTCCTGCACCGCGGTGTCGGTGCGGTCACGGAGTCCGACATCGACCTCGCGATGGGCTCGGACGCCATCGTGATCGGCTTCAACGTCCGTGCGGCGGGCCGCGCGGCGCAGATGGCCGAGCGCGAAGGCGTGGACGTCCGCTACTACTCGGTCATCTACCAGGCGATCGAGGAGATCGAGGCGGCCCTCAAGGGCATGCTCAAGCCGGAGTACGAAGAGGTCGAGCTCGGCACGGCGGAGATCCGCGAGGTCTTCAAGTCGTCCAAGCTGGGCAACATCGCGGGTGTTCTCATCCGCTCCGGCGAGGTCAAGCGCAACACCAAGGCCCGACTCATCCGCGACGGCAAGGTCATCGCGGAGAACCTCAACATCGAGGGCCTGCGCCGCTTCAAGGACGACGTCACCGAGATCCGCGAAGGCTTCGAGGGCGGTATCAACCTCGGAAACTTCAACGACATCAAGATCGACGACGTCATCGCGACGTACGAGATGCGCGAGAAGCCGCGGGTGTAACACCTGCGGTTGGTGCTGGCCGACGGGAGTCCGCTCCCGTC
The DNA here is from genome assembly GCF_044767465.1 of Streptomyces sp. NPDC101237. Classification (NCBI taxonomy): domain Bacteria; kingdom Bacillati; phylum Actinomycetota; class Actinomycetes; order Kitasatosporales; family Streptomycetaceae; genus Streptomyces; species Streptomyces sp. NPDC101237. Next base: position 7,583 of record NZ_JBIWNY010000057.1, read on the forward strand.
GGCCAGCGCTTTTCCCCTGGGCGGAGCCCTCGCTCCGCAATCGGCGGGGAAAGTCGGTCGAGCCCCCGGCGGGGACGGGGTACCGTTCCTGAACAGGGCCATCGATCCCGTACCGGCGGGTGAACCGGTTACATACATGTACGTGGGGACTCTGTCCTTCGACCTCCTCCTCGGCGACATCCATTCGCTGAAGGAGAAGCGCTCCGTCGTCCGCCCGATCGTCGCCGAACTCCGGCGGAAGTTCGCCGTGAGCGTGGCCGAGGTGGACCACCTGGACCTTCATCGCCGGGCCGGCATCGGCCTCGCCATGGTCTCCGGAGACACCGCGCACCTGACCGAGGTGCTCGACCGGTGCGAACGGCTGGTCGCCGCCCGCCCCGAGGTGGAGCTGCTGTCCGTCCGACGGCGCTTCCACGGCGACGACGACCAGACCTGAGAACGACACAGAAGAAAGAACGGGAGACGGACCAGTGGCCGACAACGCGCGCGCCAAGAGGCTGGCGGACCTCATCCGAGAGGTGGTGGCGCAGAAGCTGCAGCGCGGGATCAAGGACCCGCGGCTCGGCACCCACGTCACCATCACGGACACCCGGGTCACGGGCGACCTCCGGGAGGCGACCGTCTTCTACACGGTCTACGGCGACGAGGAGGAGCGGGCGGCGGCCGCCGCGGGCCTGGAGAGCGCCAAGGGCGTGCTCCGCTCCGCGGTCGGCGCGGCGGCGGGCGTGAAGTTCACGCCGACCCTGACCTTCGTCGCGGACGCCCTCCCGGACACCGCGAAGACCATCGAGGACCTGCTCGACAAGGCACGGGCCTCGGACGCGAAGGTCCGCGAGGTGTCCGCGGGCGCCGCCTTCGCCGGTGAAGCGGACCCGTACCGCAAGCCGGGTGCCGAGGACGACGCCGACGAGACGGACGACGCCGCCGAATGACCAGCAAGCCCACTCCGCCCGACGGCCTTGTCATCGTCGACAAGCCGTCGGGCTTCACCTCGCACGACGTCGTCGCCAAGATGCGGGGCATCGCCCGCACCCGGCGCGTCGGGCACGCCGGCACCCTCGACCCGATGGCCACCGGTGTCCTCGTCCTCGGAGTCGAGCGGGCGACCAAGCTCCTCGGGCACCTCGCGCTCACCGAGAAGGAGTACCTGGGGACCGTCCGCCTCGGGCAGAACACCGTCACCGACGACGCGGAGGGCGAGATCACCTCGTCCGCCGACGCCTCCGGGGTCACCCGTGAGGCCGTCGACGCCGGCATCGCCGAGCTGACCGGGCGCATCATGCAGGTGCCGTCCAAGGTCAGCGCCATCAAGATCAACGGTGTGCGGTCCTACAAGCGCGCCCGGGAGGGCGAGGAGTTCGAGATCCCGGCACGGCCGGTGACCGTCTCGTCGTTCGCCGTCCACGACGTCCGCGACGGCGTCGCCGAGGACGGCACCCCCGTGCTCGACCTGGTCGTCTCGGTGGTCTGCTCCTCCGGCACCTACATCCGGGCCCTCGCCCGGGACCTGGGCGCGGGCCTGGGCGTCGGCGGCCACCTGACCGCGCTGCGCCGCACCCGCGTCGGACCGTACAAGCTGGAGTCCGCGCGCACCCTCGACCAGCTCCAGCAGGAGCTGACCGTGATGCCGGTCGCCGAGGCGGCCACGGCGGCCTTCCCGCGCTGGCAGGTCGACGCGCGGCGGGCCGGTCTGCTCGCCAACGGGGTGCGGATCGACATGCCCGAGGAGTACGCGGGCGCCGGTCCCGTCGCCGTGTTCGGCCCCGACGGGCGCTTCCTGGTGCTCGTCGAGGAGCAGAAGGGCAAGGCCAAGAGCCTCGCCGTGTTCGGCTGACGCCGGTGTGCCCGTGGAGCGGCGACCACGGGGTCCGGTGCCGCCGCCGCTCCACGGTCCCCCCTCGGTTCCCCCACCCCTAGGGTGTATCCACCCGTCCCGGGCTATTCACCCGACCGAGCAGGCGCTCGGAGTGAACCGGGGGAGCGGAGGGGGGCGCGTTCGCCACCCGCTCTGTCCCGCTGATCATTTCGCCCCTACGGTCTCGGACAGGGGCCGGCGGCTCGTGTCGCGGGCCCGCGACGGCGTCCGACGGCGAAGCGCGCGTCCGACGTGCGGGCCGGGGCCGAGGCACCGCCCGCGGACGCCCCAGGGCACGGGTGCACGGCCGGGAGGTTCGATCATGGCGGGACGGACCCAGCGGACCGGGAACGGCCGCCGTACGGCGGACGGCGCGCCGCAGGCACGGCAGGACGCCGGGCCGGCCCCGGACGACCGGCTGGTCCGGATCCTCGACCTCGCCGGCCGCCCGCGCGGCACCGGCTTCCTCGCCGACCACGACGGCACCCTGGTGACCAGTCACGAGGCCGTCGACGGGCTCGCCCGGATCGTGCTGCACGCCACCGGTGACCGCACCTGCGTGGTCGGGCCGGACGCGGTCACCCCGCTGCCCGCCCACGACCTCGCCCTGATCCGTACCGAGGGCCTCGGCGTGGCCCCGCTGCCGATCACGGTGCGGGAGCGGATCCCGGCCGGAAGCTACGTGCGGATCGCCGCCGACCGCTGGCGCGAGGCCCGGGTACTGGCCACGACCGAGGCGACGTACACCGCAACCGACCGCTTCCATCTCCTGCCCGACGCGCTGGAGCTGGCGATCGGCACCGCCGGCCAGGACGCCCTGCGGCTCGGCGGCGGAGCGGCCGGCGGCCCGGTCCTGGACGCGGAGACCGGCGCCGTCCTCGGCGTGCTGGGCACCGCACTGCGCTCCGACCGGCGCGACGCGGGCTTCGCCGTCCCGCTCCACCACCCCGCGAGCGCCGAGCTGACCGACCTGCTCGCCCGCAACGCCGCGACCGTCCCCGCCTACGGCACCGACCTCAACCTCGCGGGCGTCCTGGAACTGACGGCCACCGCGGTGCACCAGGACGGCCCACCGGGTCCGCCCGCCGGGGAGCGGGAGAACCCCGCGGCCGGCCCGCGTCCGGCCGCGGACGGCCGCACCGACCCCGTCCGCCCCGTCGAACGAGCGGCGACCGCGGAGCGCCTGACGGCCTTCGCAGAAGCCGCCGACACCGCGCACGGCACGGTCCTGGCGCTCGTCGGCGACCCCGGCACCGGCCGCACCACCGAACTCGCCGCCCTCGCCGCCCGCCGCATCCGCCCACCCCGCCCCGCCCCGACCCTCTGGCTCCGCGGCGCCGACCTCGGGGACACCGACGACTCGGTCGCCGACGCCGCCCGCCGCGTCCTGGAGCGCGCCGTCCGGACCGTCGCCGCCTCCCACCGCCGGCTCCCTGGCGACCTCGGCGACCTCACCGTGGAGCGGCTGGCCCGGCTCGCCGGCCGTGCCGGCCGCCCGCTCCTGCTGCTGCTGGACGGCCCGGAGGAGATGCCGGCCGCCCTCGCCGACCGGCTGCCCGCCTGGACCGCGCAGACCGCGGCGTGGCTGCACGACACCGGCACCCGGCTCCTGGTCGCCTGCCGCGAGGAGTACTGGGAACAGGCAGCCGCCGAGTTCGCGCCCCACCGGCCGCACGACCCCGGACCCCCCGGCTGCGTCCCGCTGACCGACCTCACCCCCGACGAGGCCCGCCGCGCCCGCTCCCGCCACGGCGTGCCCGACGGCGCCCTCACCGACCGCGACGCCCGCCACCCCCTCGCCCTGCGCCTGCTCGGCGAGGTACGCGCCGCCCTCCCGGACGCGCCCGCCGACGCACCGCTGGACCGCTACGACGTCTTCGCCGCCCACCTCGACCTGCGGTGCCTGCGCGTCGCGGTCCGGCTGGCCGCCGAGAACGGCCTGCGCGGCACGGCCGTACGACGGCTCGCCGCCCGCGTCTGCGGCCGGGTCCACGAGGCCGCCCGGCGCAGCCTCGGCCCGGGCCAGGGCCGGCTGGACCGCGAGTCGTTCGAGGCGGTGTTCCCGTGCGGGGCCGTCCCCGCGCGGCCCGGCGGCGGCTCCGGCTGGGCCTCCGCCGTGCTCGCCGAGGGGCTGCTGGTCCCGGCGGGCAGCGGCTACCGGTTCGCCCACGAGGAGATCGCCGACTGGCTCCAGGGCATGCACCTGGACCTGGACGAGGCCCTGCGCGCCCTCGTCCACCGCCCCCGCACCCCCGGCGGCACCCACCCGCGGCCCGTCCCGCACCACCGGATCGGCCCGGTCGTCCAGGCCCTGCTGCTCCTGGACCGCCAGGACGGACCCGACCGGCTCACCCCCCGGCTCAACGACCTGGTGCACGCCCTCGACCTCGATCCCGCCTCCTGGTGGGCCGCCCGGCTGCTCGCCAGGACCCTGCCGCTGCTGCCCGACGCGACGCCGTACACCGGCGTGCTGCGGCTGCTCGCCGACCGGGTCGTGGCCCGCCGCCGCACCGCCGGCACCCCCTTCGGACCGGACTTCTGGACCGCGCTCGCCCTGCCCGACGGCGAACGCCTCGACCTGCTGCGCCGCCTGGTGCGCGCCGACGAACCGCTGCCGGCGGCCACGCCCCGAGGACGCCTCGGACCCCGGCCGACGCCCACCGCGGACCCGGCCCCGCGCTACCTGGACGCCGTCGCCCGGCTGCTCGACGCCGACCCCACCGCCGTACAGCCGTCTCTGACCCGGTGGTTCGACGACGAGCGGCCGCTGCCCGCGATGCCGCACGCCACCGTGGCGACCGCCGCCCAGGCCCTGCTGCACACCCACCGGCGCCGGGCGCTGGACGACCTGACCGAGGTGCTCGTCGACGCCGCGCACCGGCGGGGCGACGAACTGCTCGCCGTGCTCGCCGAGGACGAGCCGTCCGCGATGTGCCGGGCCGTCGACCGCTGGGCCCACGACGAGCGCCCGGCCCGCCGGGTGGCCGCGGTCTGCCACGCGCTGCGCACCGCCCCGCACGTGCGCGGCGAGGCCGACCGGGCCCTGCTCCGCCACGCCGCGCTCGCGCTGCTCGCCCGCCCCGCCGACCGCGCCCTGCACGGCGGCGCGCTCGCCCTGCTGGTCCGGGACCCGTGGACCCGGTCCCGTCATCTCCCGCAGGCACTGGACCACTTCGCCGCCGGCGATCCGCACCTGTCGGCGGGCGCCCTCGTGCCCGCCCTGACCACCCATCCCGACGACGTCCTGGCGGCCTTCCGCGACCAGCTGCGCGGGCCGGCCGCCGGGCAGGTGGTCCGCGCCCTCGCCGACGTCACCTCACCCGCCCTCGCCGACCGGGTCACGGCGCTGGTCCTGGAGGCCGCCGAACTGCGCCCCGAGACCGCCGGCCAGGTCGCCGGGTTCGTCGAGCGGCGCCTCGGCCACGGCGCCGGGGCCCGTGCCGTCCTGCTGCCCCTGGTCACCGGCCTGCTGGTGGACGGTACCGAGCCGGTGCGGGCGGCCCTGGCGACCGTACTCGGCGCGGCCGGCACCCCCGTCTCGCGGCCGCTGCGCCGGGAACTCCTGGAGTTCCTGCTGGAGCGCGAGCGGAACCCGGACGTCCTCGACGCGCTGCTGCACGCCGCCGCCGTGCAGCGCGAGGACGACGGCGACGCCCCGCGCGACCTGGTCAGGCGCACCGGTCTGCTGCTGGTCCGCACCCCTGCCGGGGCGGCCCGCTTCGACCGCGGCCTGGTCGACCTGGGCCGGCACGTGCCCGGCTTCGCCGCCCTGATGGCCCGCTGGCTCACCGACACTCCGGAGGAGTGGACCGCGCTGGTGGGTCCGAGCACCCGGCGGATGCTGGGCAACCTCGCCGGTGTCCGGGTGCCCGCGTGACGCTCCGCGGGCGTGCGCCGGGTCACAGCGACCGTGCCGGTGTGAGACGCGTCCGCCAAACATGGCACCCTTAGACCTGCGTAAGACGGACAACGGACACAGGTTCGAGGAGCGGTCACAGTGCAGCGCTGGCGTGGGTTGGAGGACATCCCCGAGGACTGGGGGCGCAGCGTCGTCACCATCGGGTCCTACGACGGAGTGCACCGCGGGCACCAGCTGATCATCCGGCATGCCGTGGACCGCGCCCGTCAGCTGGGCGTCCCGGCGGTCGTCGTCACCTTCGACCCGCACCCCAGCGAGGTCGTCCGCCCCGGCAGCCACCCGCCGCTGCTCGCCCCGCACCACACCCGCGCCGAGCTGATGGCGGAACTGGGCGTGGACGCGGTGCTGATCCTGCCCTTCACCACCGAGTTCTCGCGGCTGTCGCCGGCCGATTTCGTGGTCAAGGTGCTGGTCGACAGGCTGCGCGCCAAGGCCGTCGTGGAGGGCCCCAACTTCCGCTTCGGCCACAAGGCCGCGGGCAACGTCGAGTTCCTCGCCGAGCAGGGCAAGGTCTACGACTTCGAGGTCGAGGTCGTCGACCTGTACGTGCGCGGTGAGGCGGGCGGCGGCGAGCCGTTCTCCTCGACGCTGACCCGACGCCTGGTCGCCGAGGGCGACATGGCGGGCGCCCGCGAGATCCTCGGCCGCCCGCACCGGGTGGAGGGTGTCGTCGTGCGCGGCGCCCAGCGCGGCCGCGAGCTGGGCTTCCCGACCGCCAACGTCGAGACGCTCCCGCACACCGCGGTCCCCGCCGACGGCGTCTACGCCGGTTATCTGCACGCGCAGGGCGAGGTGATGCCGGCCGCCATCTCCGTCGGCACGAACCCGCAGTTCGACGGCACCGAGCGCACGGTGGAGGCGTACGCCATCGACCGCGTCGGCCTCGACCTGTACGGGCTGCACGTCGCCGTCGACTTCCTGGCCTTCGTCCGCGGCCAGGCCAAGTTCGAGTCGCTCGACGCCCTGCTGGAGCAGATGGCCGAGGACGTCGAGAAGTGCCGTGCCCTGGTGGCGGCCGAGGACGCCTGACCCGCGGGACGACGAAGGGGGGGCCGGGGGGGGTGGCGCCCCCCCCCCCACGTGGGTTACCCCACACCGGCGGGGGGGGCCCGCGGTAGCCCGAGATATAGGTAGTTGACAACGCGCTGAGCCCCTAAC
>NZ_JBIWNY010000058.1:0-12789 GCF_044767465.1 Streptomyces sp. NPDC101237
GGGGGGCGGGGGGGGGGGGGGGGCCCCCCCCCCCGCGGGGGGGGGGGCCCCCCCCCCCCCCCCCCGCCCGGGGGGCCCCCCCCCCCGGGGGGGGGGGGGGCCCCCCCCCACGACCTGATCGCGCTCTTCTCCACGCCGCTGCTGGCCCAGGCGGGGCTGGTGGAGGCCCGGGTGGTCCGCAGGGCGGTCCGCGCGGCGGCTTCAGGCGAGCCCCTGCCGCTGGACGGCCTCGCCGACCTGGTCTCCCTGGAACTGTGGCTCCGCCGCCTGCTGTCCCGCCGGGGCACCTGCTGGACGGGGACGCCTGCCCGCGCGCGTGCGGTTCCGGCGGGGATCCGCCCGATGCGGGGGGCGTTGGCGTCAGGGGCGTGACGGGGGGTTCGTCTGCTTCTGCTTCGGGTGCGGGTGCGGGTCGGTGGGGGCTGGTCGCGCAGTTCCCCGCGCCCCTGGGGGGCGCTGTGTGCCGCGTCGGTTTCGCGTTCCCCGTCGGGGTGTGACGGGGGCTTCTGCTGCGGGTGCGGGTGCGGGTGGGTCGTGGCTGGGCGCGCGGTTCCCCGCGTCCCTGGTGGGGTGCTGTGCGGGGCTCGGTTTCGGGTGCGGGGCGGGTCGGGTCCGAAACCCTCGTGCCGCGGTTCCGTGCCCCGGCGACAATGAGCCGGTGCGGTACCGAATCCTGGGTGTCACCCGAGCGACCGATGAGCAGGGCACCCCCATACCCGTCGGCGGCCCCCGCCTCCGCGCGCTGCTCACCGTCCTCGCCCTCCACCCGCTCCGCACCCTCACCCCGGAGACCCTCATCCAGGAGGTCTGGGCGGCGGACGACGACCCGCCGCAGGACGCCCCGGCCGCCCTCCAGGCCCTCGTCGGCCGGCTCCGCCGCGTCCTCGGCAGGGACAGCATCAGCTCCTCCTCCGGCGGCTACCGCCTGGAGGCGACCGAGGACGACGTCGACCTGCACGTCTTCGAGCGCCGGGTCCGCGAGGGCGCGGCCGCCGCCGATCCGGCCACCGCGCACCGCCTGCTCACCGAGGCGCTCGCCCTGTGGCGCGGCCCCGCCCTCGCCGACCTGCCCGACCGTGCGACGGCCGCCGCCCGCCCCGAGGCCCTGCGACTCGAAGCCGCCCGTACCCGGGCCGGCGCCGCCCTCCGCCTGGGCCGCGCCCGCGACGCCGTACCGGAGCTGACCGCGCTGACCGCGGCGCACCCCTACGACGAGACGCTGCACGCCCTGCTCATCCGCGCCCTGCGCGACACCGGCCGCCCGGCGGACGCCCTCGCCGCCTACGAGACCGCCCGCCGCACCCTGGCCGACGGACTCGGCACCGACCCCGGCGCGGAACTCCAGTCGCTGCACGCGTCGTTGCTCAGGCAGGAGCGGGCCGCGCCGGACCCACCCGCGCCGCCCACCGGCAACCTGCGTCCCCGGCTCACCTCCTTCGTGGGCCGGGAACCCGAACTCGACGCCGTCCGTTCGGAAGTGCACAGGGCCCGCCTGGTCACCCTCACCGGGCCGGGCGGCTCCGGGAAGACCCGTCTCGCCGAGGAGGCCGCCGCCGGCCTCCCGCAGGCATGGCTCGTCGAGCTGGCCTCGCTCGACCGGCCCGAGGCGGTGCCGGGCGCGGTGGTCAGCGCCCTCGGCCTGCGCGAGACCGTGCTGCTGACCAACGAACTGGCGGCTCCGCAGGCCGACCCCACGGCCCTGCTCGTCGAGTACTGCGCGCGGCGCGGCCTGCTCCTGATCCTCGACAACTGCGAACACGTCATCGAAGCGGCCGCCGCCCTCGCGGAAACCCTGCTCACCCACTGCCCGGACCTCACGATCCTCGCGACCAGCCGGGAGCCCCTCGGCGTCCCCGGCGAGTCGGTGCGCCCGGTCGAGCCGCTCGCCCCCGAGCAGGCCCACCGGCTCTTCGAGGAACGCGCCGCCGTCGTCCGCCCGGGCGCACCGGGCGACCCGACCGCGGTCGACGAGATCTGCCGCCGTCTGGACGGCCTGCCGCTCGCCATCGAACTGGCGGCGGCCCGCCTGCGGCTGCTGACGCCCCGGCAGATCGCCGACCGGCTCGACGACCGCTTCCGCCTGCTCACCTCCGGCAGCCGCACGGTCCTGCCCCGCCAGCAGACCCTGCGCGCGGTCGTCGACTGGTCCTGGGACCTGCTCGACGAGGCGGAGCGCACGGTCCTGCGCGAGGTGTCCGTCTTCGCCGGCGGCTGGGACCTCACGGCGGCGGAGGCGGTGTGCACCGGCCCCGTCGCCGACCTCGTCGGGGCGCTCGTCGACAAGTCCCTGGTCGTCGCCGCCCCGGACGGTCCCGACGGCACCGGCGGCATGCGCTACCGCATGCTGGAGACCATCCACGAGTACGCCGTCGAGCGTGCCGCCGAGGTCCCCGGGCTGCGCGCGGCCGCCGAGCGCCGGCACGGCACCTGGGTGCGGGCGCTGGTGGAGGAGGCGGATCCCAAGCTGCGGTCCGGGGAACAGCTGCCGTGGATCCGGCGCCTGGAGACCGACCTCGACAACATCCGCGCCGCCCTCGACCGCGCGGTGCGGGCGGGCGACGAGGCACTCGCGGGCCGGATCGTCCTCGCCGTCAGCTGGTTCTGGTGGCTGCGGAACTACCGCCTGGAGGCCATGGCCTGGATGGGCGCGGTGCTGCGCCTGGGCGTCGCGCGGGACGCCCTGCCGGACGGGGCGGGTCCGGAGGAACTGCGCGCGCTGGCCGACGCGGCGGACCCGGTGGGCGCGCTGCTGGCCGCGCCGGACGCCGAGCGCGGGCATCCGCTGTACGAGCTGCGGATGGACCTGCGGATGTTCGACCTGCTGCTGACCTCCGAGTCCGTCCCGACCGGGTTGGCCGAGGACGAACGGGCCCCGCGGTACGTCGCGCTGGTCCGGTCCTCCTTCGAGGCGGGCGGTCCGCGCTCCGCCCGGCTGCCGGGCATCATCTGGCCGCTGACCGCATGGTTCCTGGGCCGCACCCCGGACGCCGGTCCCGACATGTCCGCCGTCGTCGCCAACTGCCGTGCGTACGGCGGCGAGTGGGAGATCGGCGCCACCCTGATGTACCGCGCCCACGTCCTGGTCGACTCACCCGGCAACCTGCGGGGCGTCGACGAGGACCTCGCGGAGCTGCGGATCCTCAGCCGGCGGGTCGGGGATCGCTGGATGCGGGCGCAGGTGTGCAGCGCGGCCGGCGAGGCCGCCATGGCGCGCGGCCGGTACGCGGAGGCGGAGGCCGAGTACGAGGAGGCGATGCGGCTGGCCCACGAGGTCGGCGCGCACGCCGAGACGCCGTTCCTGATCGCGCGGCTCGCCGAGAGCGCCTACCGCTCCGGCGACCTGGCGACCGCACGGGACACCCTGGACCGGGCGAGCGAGGCCTCCGAGCGGTACGGGGTGGCCGAGTCGAAGGCGTTCGTGGCGCTGTTGCGGGCGCACATGGCCCAGTACGAGGGAGACGCGGCCCGCGCCCGCGCGTTCATGGACGAGTCCCGTGAGGCGACGCTGGGCGGCTCCCCGCCTCCCCAGTTCACGGCCGGGTTCCGCGCGGTCGAGGCACTGATCACGGCGATGGAGGACGGTCCGCGGCACGGGCTGCCGATCGTGGCCGACGGGCTGCGCGAGGCGATGGAGGCCCGCTGCGCCGAGGTGATCACCGCGGCCCTCGTGGACGTCGCCGCCGACCTGCTGGCCCGGATCGGCGATCTGGCGGGCGCGGTACGGCTGTTCGCGGCCACCGACCGCTGGCGGGCCGGCGGCCCGCGCTCGGAGCCGGAGCGCACCCGCGCCGAGCAGATCGACGCGGCCGCCCGCACGGCGCTGAATCCCGACCGCTACGCGGCCGAGCGCGCCCGCGGCGCGTCCCTCACCGAGGAGGACGTCCTGCGCGAGCTGGGCGGGACGTCCTTGGGCACCGCTACCGGCAGGTGAACCTCGAATCGGCCCAGTCGGCGAGCGCCAACGCGTCGAATCCCTCGCCCGGTTCGACCTCCAGGCGCACGGTCCTGCGTCCGGTGAGGTCCACGTGCACGGGTACGGCGGGCTGCCCGCCCCCGACCGTCCCGGACCGCCACAGCCGCTCGCCGTCCGCGTAGACGGAGAAGGCGGCCTTGCCGAGGCCGAGGGTCATGTCGTCGACGCCGGCCATCGCGTCGTAGGCGGTGCACTCGCGGTTGAGGTCGATGGTGACGGAGGACGGGCCGTGCACGGAGACGCCGTTCGCGTACCGCTCGCCGTCCACCGTCACCCCGTACCGCTGCCACACCCAGCTGCTCTCGCCGAGCCGCATCTCGGGCCGGGTGCCGTCGCCGGTGAGGTCGAAGCGCAGCTCGCTCCACTGGTAGACGACCGGAGCCGGCGGCGGAGTGGGCGTCGGCGTCGGTTCCGGCCTGGGTGTCGGAGTCGGGGTGGGAGCGGGGGTCGGGGCGGGACGGGGCTTCGGTGCGGGGGTCGGTGTCGGGGTCGGGGTCGGGCTCGGAGCGGGCTCGGGGGCGAGGACGACCGGCACGGGGTGCGGCGTGCGCTTCGGCGGGGCGGGGGCCGGAGTCGGTGTGGCGGGCTCGACGACCGGCGTGGTGGGCGCCGGGCGGGCCGCCTCCTTGGCCGGATGGCCGTCGTTCACGAGGGCGAGGGCCAGCGCCGCGGCGGCGACCGCGACCACCCCGGCCGCGATTCCGGCCTTCACCGGTGCCCCCAGCCCCTCCGAGGCCGCGGCACCCCCGCCGCCGGCCCCGCCGGACGAGCCACCGGCCGCGGCGGCCGCGCCCGCGGCCCCCGCTCCGGCGCCGCCGGCGACGATCCCGAGCGCCTTGGCGTACCCGGCGGCCCCGAACCAGCCGATGACCGCGACCGGTACGACGGCCGGGATGCCGGCGGCGACCTCCTCGATCTGGGCCGCGGCCAGCCGGCACCTGGCGCACTCCTCCAGGTGCTTGCGCAGCCCCCGCTCCGCGCGGATGCGCAGCTTGCGGCGGGCGTAGCCGCCGAGCTGGTCGGCGTAGCGGGCGCACTCCTCGTCGTCGACGAGGGAGGCGCTCACGTGGGCCTGGAGGTAGGCCTGCTTCAGGCCCTCGCGGGCCCGGCTGGCGAGCACGCGGGTGCCGTTGGCGTCCAGCCCGAACAGGGTCGCCACCTCGCTCGGCGACTCGTCCTCGACCTCGGTGTGCCACAGCACCGCCTGCCAGCGCTCGGGCAGCGAACGGAAGGCCTGCATCGCCAGCGACCGCTCGGCCTCGTGCATCGCCCGTACGTCGGCGCCGAGATCGAGCGTGTCGGCGTCGGATACCTCGGAGCCCCGCGCGGACTCGGCCGCGAACACCGCGAAGTCGTCGACCAGTTGCTCGCGCCGTGCGGACTTGGTCCACTGCGCGGCGACCCGGCGGACGGAGGTGAGCAGGTAGGCGCGCACGGCGTACTCGGGCCCGGATCCGCCGCGCACCGCCTGCAGCATCCGGGCGAACACCTCGGCGGTCAGGTCGTCCGCGGTGTGCCCGTCCCGGCAGCAGGTCCGTGCGTAGCGCCGCACCGGGTCCGCGTGCCTGCGGTACAGCTCCTCGTACGCCGAGTCGTCGCCGCCCCGCATCCACTCGATCAACTGGGCGTCGGCGGGCGGCTGTTCGCGGGGCGGGGGCAGCACACTGCCGCTCCGCTGTGCCGGAACGTTCCCTTCCGGCGGTTCGCCGACGGGCGGTACACCGGCCCGCCCGCCCTGACTGGGCACCTGCGGCGAGGTCAGTTCCTCACCGGCGGACTCGTCCCACCCGTCACCGTCCATCGCGGAACGCCCCCGATGCCCCTGCCCAACCCGACCGAATCACCGGGTCAGACTCCCACACCGGCTTTCGCCCGGGGCCCCGGGCGACGGACCTACCACTCGTCCGAGCGCACGGGTCAGCACGGCGCACCGCCGATCACCCGAAAGGGGAGCCGGCACCGCGCGGGCCGTGCGCCGGCACGGCGGCCTCAGGCCCGCGACCGCAGGCCCTCCAGCAGGATGTCCAGCAGCCTCGACGAAGCGGCCGCCTGCTGCGCCGGGTCCGGCAGCGAGGGCGCCGCGGTGGCGATCACCAGCAGGACGTCGGAGACCGAGACGTCCGGCCGCAGCTCACCCGCCGCACGGGCCCGCTCCACCAGCCGCCCGACGACCTCCAGCAGCGCGGCCGCGCCCGCGTCGTCGGCGTCGGCGGCCAGCGGCTCGCGCTCCTCCGGCACCAGCCGCAACTCGCCCGCCACCGGCTGCGTCCGCTGCTGCGGCACCCGGAGCTCCTCGGCCCCGCCGACCTCCTCCGGAACTCCCACGCGCAGCACCTGCGGTGGCAGCAGCCGCCCCGCCCCGGACGCCACCGAGGTCCGCAGGAAGCGCGACAGCGCCGACCACGGCTCGTCCTCCTGCCCGAGCGCCGCGCGCGCCTGGTCGGTCAGCCGGGAGGTCTCCTCCTCGGCTATCCGCCGGACCAGGACGTCCTTGCTGGGGAAGCGCCGGTACACCGTGCCGACCCCGACCCGCGCCCGCCGCGCCACGTCCTCCATCGGCGCGCCGTAGCCCAGTTCACCGAAGACCTCGCGTGCCGCACGCAGCACGTGTTCCAGATTGCGCTGTGCGTCCACCCGCAGCGGCGTCGTCCGCGGGCCGTCGCCGCGCCCGCCCGTCGCCGTGCTCACCGCTCCGCCGCTCGTCGCGAGCGCGGAAGCCGTTGCCCAATGCGTGTCCTGAATATGCATCTGTGTTCCCCCGGTTAATGACGTCTCCCCCCGGAGACGCTCCCCGCACTGTGAAGGCCGGAGCGAGTGGAACGGTCGCCGGTCCATCGGCCGGCAACCGGGCGGACCCGCCCGTCGCGGACCGTTCGGCCACATCCCCTACACCCCGTCGCCACACGAACATAGTTGAGAGGCTGTCAATTCAGAAGGGGGACGTTCCGCACGGAGCGCCCCCCGATCGGAGTACGGGTCGCGTACATCCCGATTCACCACCTTCGCGCCCCCTCGCCCGCCCCCACTGACCTGGCCCCTTTCGTCCGGTCCTGACCGGGTGCCGGGCACGCCCCGAACCGGTCCGCCGGTCACACAAATTGCCGGGGCTGTGGACAAACAACAGTCACGGGTGCGTCATGGGATGGTGAAGGAACGTGCGCGCATTCTCGTTGTCGGCGGCGGCTACGTCGGGATGTACACGGCCCTGCGGCTCCAGCGGAAGCTGAAGGCGGAGCTCAGGCGGGACGAGGTCGACATCACCGTCGTCACCCCCGATCCCTACATGACGTACCAGCCGTTCCTGCCCGAGGCGGCCGCGGGTTCGATTTCTCCTCGTCATGTCGTCGTACCCCTGCGGCGCGTTCTGGACCGGTGCCATGTCGTCATCGGCGAGGTGACGTCCATCGAGCACGCCGCGCGCACCGCGGAAATCACCACCCTCGCCACCGCCGAGGAGCGAAAAGGCGCCACTTTCCTCCCGTACGACGAACTGGTCCTCGCACCCGGCTCGATCGCGCGCACGCCGCCCGTCCCCGGTCTCGCCGAGCACGGCATCGGCTTCAAGACCGTCGAGGAGGCCATCGGCCTGCGCAACCACGTCATCGAGCAGATGGACATCGCCTCCTCGACCCGCGACCCCGCGATCCGTGACGCGGCCCTCACCTTCGTCTTCGTCGGCGGCGGCTACGCGGGCGTGGAGGCCCTCGGCGAACTGGAGGACATGGCCCGCTACGCCACGCGGTACTACCACAACGTCCAGCCCGAGGACATGCGGTGGATCCTCGTCGAGGCCACCGACCGGATCCTGCCCGAGGTCGGCCACGAACTGGGCCGCTACACCGTCACCGAGCTGCGCCGCCGCAACATCCAGGTGCTCCTCGACACCCGCCTGGAGTCCTGCGCCGACCGCGTCGCCGTCCTCAGCGACGGCCAGCGCTTCCCGACCCGCACGCTCGTGTGGACCGCCGGCGTCAAACCACACCCGGTGCTCGCCGCCACCGACCTTCCGCTCACCCCGCGCGGGCGGCTGAAATGCACCGCCGAGCTGACGATCGACGGCGTCGACCACGCATGGGCCGCGGGCGACGCCGCCGCCGTTCCCGACGTCACCGCCGACACCCCCGGCACCGAGACCGCGCCCAACGCGCAGCACGCGGTGCGGCAGGCGAAGGTCCTCGGTGACAACGTCGTCCACGCGCTGCGCGGCGAACCCCTCGACACCTACGCCCACGCCTACGCCGGCTCCGTGGCCTCCCTGGGACTCCACAAGGGCGTCGCCCAGGTCTACGGACGCAAGCTGAAGGGCTACCCTGCCTGGTTCATGCACCGCGTCTACCACCTGAGCAGGGTGCCCACCTTCAACCGCAAGGCCCGCGTGCTCGCCGAATGGATCCTCTCCGGGCTCTTCAAGCGGGAGATCGTCTCGCTCGGGTCACTCGAACACCCCCGAGCGGAGTTCGAACTCGCGGCCGGTGGAAAGCCTCCTCACAGTCCTTTGGACGACTCGAACGGGTCGTCCTGACGGAACTCAGGAACTCCACGGCCCGCCCCGGCGTCTGACGGATGTCGCCGCCGACGGCCACCCTGCCAGACTGCCCCCCGACCGAGCACAAGGCTTCTCCCCAGAACTGCACCGGGGGACATCCCCCGGCCCCCGGCCGCTCCCGAAGCAGGCCGGAGACGACGACACGAGGCAAGGATTCGTGAACTTCACGCGCTGGAGCGCCCGGCTCCCCGGAACGCAGCGCCGCGCCGCAGCGCGGACCGAGCACGCGGTCCCCCCGGACCGACGGGGCGAAGGCTCCGTGCCCGCTGCCCGCGTCGAACAACTGACTGACGACTCGCCCTGTGTGCCCGCCGTCGACGAACTGCCCGCCCGCGACGTCCTGGACCGCGTCCCGGCCCTGGTCGCCCTGGTCCACGGCCCCGACCACCACATCGCGTACGTCAACGACGCCTACACGGCCGCCTTCGGCGTACGGCCCCCGGGCGCCCCCGCCCGCGAGGCCCTGCCCGAACTCGTCCAGCTCGGTCTCCTCCCGCTCCTCGACCAGGTCCTGCGCAGCGGCAAGTCCCGCACCCTGAAGTCACGCAAGGCCCTCGACGGCCGCACCTACACGTTCACCTGCACCCCCGTCGCCGAGAACGCCGACCACGACGGCGGCGTCCTGCTGTTCGCCACCGACGTCACCGACCACGCCGAGGCGGCCGAACGGCTGCGCGCCAGCGAGCGCCGCCAGCGCGAGACGGCCGTCACCCTCCAGCGCAGCCTGCTCCCGCAGGAACTCGAACAGCCGGACGACCTGCGCGTCGCCGCGACCTACCAGCCCGGCGGCACCGAGGCCGCGGTCGGCGGCGACTGGTACGACGTCATCACCCTCGGCGGCGGCCGCACCGCCCTCGTCATCGGCGACGTGATGGGCCGCGGCGTGCGGGCCGCGGCCGTCATGGGCCAGCTCCGTACGGCGGTGCGCGCCTACGCCCGCCTCGACCTGCCCCCGCACGAGATCCTCCAGCTCCTCGACGGCCTCGCCACCGAGATCGACGCCAACCAGATCGCCACCTGCGCCTACGCCATCCACGACCCGAACGAGGGCCGGCTGGTGTACGCCTCGGCCGGCCATCTGCCGATCCTGGTCCGCGACGAGAACGGCACCGTGCTGCGCACCGACGAACCGACCGGCCCGCCGCTCGGCACCGGCGGCTGGATCCACACGTCGGGCTCGGTACCGCTGGGCCCCGGCTCCACGGCCGTCCTCTACACGGACGGCCTGGTGGAGCGCCGTGACGAGGACCTGGACGAGGGCATCGCCGCGCTCGAACGCGCGCTGGCGGGAGCCACCGGCACCCCGCAGGTCATCTGCGACCGCCTGGTCCGCTCCGCCGGCGTCACCGCCGACCACGACGACGACGTCGCCGTCCTCGTCCTCCAGCACCCGGCCCGTACCGGCGCCGACGGCGAACTGTTCCGCAACGCGGCCCTGGAACTGCTCGGCGGTGTCGAGGCGGCACCCCGCGCGCGTGCCTTCGCCTCCGGCGTCCTGACCAGCTGGCGCTTCCCGGTCGAACTCCACGACCTCGGCGTCCTCGCCACGAGCGAGCTGGTCGCCAACTCGCTCCAGCACGGCACCCCGCCCATGCGGCTGCGGCTGCGCCGCACCGACCGCCGCCTGATCATCGAGGTCACGGACGGAGACGACCACCTGCCGCGCCGCCGCCGCGCGGAACCGGGCGACGAATCCGGCCGGGGCATCGCGATCGTCGCGACGATCGCCTCCGGATGGGGTTCGCGAAGAACCCCGGGCGGCGGAAAAGCGGTGTGGTGCGAGTTCGTCCTGCCCAAGGGGTAGGGCGGAGGCACGGGAGCGCGGACTGACCGCGCCGTTCCCCCCGCCCGTGAGGGGGCGCGGAGAACGGCCAGGGCGAGCGGCCGGGACCTCGCGGCTCCGGACCGCCGCTACGCGGAGACGGACTCCGCGGCAGCTCCGCCCCGCGCCACGACCACGGTCTTCGAGGCGAGCCAGGGCTGATCCTGGGACGGGGTCAGCCGACGTCCGAGCCGTATCGCCAGCACGCTGATCCCCAGCGAGAACACCATGAACGTCACCACGTACGGCGCGGGCAGGGACGCCGCGAGCGGGCCGCCCACCGCCGGGCCGACCGCCAGCGCGAGCTGCTTCACCAGGGCGAACGCCGAGTTGTACTGACCGGCCTGGCCCGCCGGAGCCAGATCGGCCACCAGCGGGGCGACCGTCGGCGACAGCATCGCCTCACCGAGCCCGAACAGCGCGTACGTCGACACGAACGCGGCCGTCGCCATCTCCTGGCTTCCGTGCCCGAGCCCGGCGTACCCCGCCACGACCCACGCCACGGCCCAGACCAGCCCGACCGCCGCGATCACCCGGGACCGCCGCCGGCGCTCCACGAACCTGAGCACGGCGAACTGCGCGACCACGATCATCAGCGTGTTCGCGGCCAGCGCCGTCCCCAGCGCGGACGTCGATATCCCCGCCGCCTCCACGCCGTACGCGCTCAGGCCGGACTCGAACTGTCCGTAGCAGGCGAAGAACAGGACGAAGCCCAGCACGCACAGCTGGACCATCGCTCGGTTCCCGAGCAGCTGCTTCCAGCCGCTCTTCGCCGTCGACGCGGGGACGTCCGCGATCCGCGGAGCGTGCGGTATCCGCACCGTCGACATCACGCCGGCCAGCAGCAGGAACATCGCCGCCTCGATCGCGAACAGGAGCGTGAAGGAGGAGACCCGGGTGGTGTCGACCAGGTGGCCGCCGATGAGACCACCGACGCCGAGCCCCAGGTTCTGCAGGAAGAACTGCGTCGCGAACGCCCGCGACCGGGTCTGCGACGTCGAGCAGTCCACGATCATCGTGGCCAGTGCCGGCTGCATCACCGCCTGCCCGGCCCCGAGCAGCGCGGCCGCGGCCAGCACCGTCGCCGCCTGTCCCGCCAGCCCGAGACTCAGTGCGCCTATCGCGGCCATGACCAGGGCGGTGAGGAGGACCGGCAGAGGGCCACGCCGCACGATCGCCCGGCCGGCGAACGGCAGCACGATCAACGCGGCCACGGCGAAGACAGCGAGCACGAACCCCGCTGTCATGGAACCGAGCCCTCGCACCTGCGCCACATAGACGTACAGGTAGGGGACGGTGAAGCCGAGCCCGAACGCGCTGAGTGCGTTGCCCACGTGGATCCGGCGCATCGCTGCGCCCATCGCCCTGGTCACGTTCACCTCTCTCAAGTCGTTAAGTCAGCGGACTGCTCAAGCCTGAAGACTTAGAAGCTAAAGTTCGAAGCTAAAGACTACATCGTGAAGGACTTCAACGCCAAGCTCGTTCGTGCGATACTTCGGGCATGGCCGACACCACCGGCGCCGGCGAGCCGACACTCGACGAACAGATCGCCGCCTACCAGCGCGAGTTCCAGGACCTCGACCCCCAGGTCGAGAAGGTCGTCTCGGCGCTGTCCCGGCTCAACCGCCGGATGAACGTCGCCTACGGCCGCCAGACCTCGGCCCTCGGCATCAGCAGTGCCGAGTGGGAGGTGCTCAAGGCCCTGGTCCTCTCCGGAGTCCCCTATCGCCTCGGCCCGAGCGAACTCGCCAAGCGCCTCGGCCTCACCCCGGCCGCGATGACCCACCGCATCGACCGGATGGTCGCCGAGGGTCTGGTCACCCGGGAGCGCGACGAGTCCAACCGGGTCCGGGTGATCGTCGAGCTGACGCCCGAGGGCCGCGAGAAGTGGCTGGAGGCCATGCGGCTCGCCTCCGTCTTCGAGGAGGACCTGCTCCAGGACCTCTCTCCCGCGGAACGCGGTGTGCTCGGCGAAGTCCTCACCCGGTTGCTGCGCCGCGTGGAGCACGCCCAGCCCGACGCCGGCGGCCGCCTCACCGACCTGGACTGACGCAGGTCACGGGGTCGGGAAAAAAATCTTGACAGGGGTGGTTGACACCGCCCTACCCGATCCGTAGAGTTCTTCGGGTTGCCGCGGAGCCGTAACGGTTCTTCGACAACACCTCCGCCGCATAAGCGGCACTCACACCATCAGTACGATCTCCCGACCGGGTTGTATTTCGGCGTGCCCGAATTCAATTCGATTTCGGGTCTCCGTGCTGTCCGTTCGAGCCGCTAAGGCCCGATTGGGCAACGGGAGGCGGATCCGCTAAGGTTTGAGACGTCGGAACGGCCCAACAGCCGGGAAGACACAACCCGCTGACTGGGAATCAGACGCCGAAAGGATCTGATAGAGTCGGAAACGCCGGAAAGGGAAACGCGAGAGCGGAAACCTGGAAAGCACCGAGG
>NZ_JBIWNY010000059.1:0-12653 GCF_044767465.1 Streptomyces sp. NPDC101237
CTTCCCGTCGATCCTCTCGACGATGATGACTACCCCGCGTACACGATGGGCCGTGCCGCGGAGATGCTCGGTACGACCCCGGCGTTCCTCCGTGTTCTGGGTGAACATCGCTTGATCACCCCGCTGCGGTCCGAGGGCGGTCATCGCCGCTACTCCCGTTACCAGCTGCGCATCGCGGCCCGGGCCCGGGAACTCGTCGACCAGGGCACCGGTGTGGAGGCCGCCTGCCGCATCGTGATCCTCGAAGACCAACTCGAAGAGGCGCTGCGCATCAACGACCAACTGCGCGCCGAGGGCGGCAAGCCTCAGCCGAACACATCAGCCTGATCAGAGATCCGGAACAGGGGCAGTTGGCCGCCGCTGAGAACGCCCCAGGATGGTGCGCACGCGCGAGTCGGCCAAGCGCTCGATCGTGTCCGTGTCGCCCGCCCGCATCTCCTCGGGGATCGTCGCGGGGGTGCTGCAGGCGACCCAGGTGAGCAACTCGTTCGCGCGCTCGTCCACACCGAGGATCACCGGCACGATCAGGGTGGCCGGCACCCCGACCCCGGACGGCGTCCGGCGGATCAGGGGGGAGTGAGGGTGTCGAGTCGGTCGGCGAGGTCGGGGTGGGCGGCGGCCAGGTGGGGACGGGTGGCGGCCAGGGGTCGGATGAGTTCGGCGGGGTCGTTGTGGGAGAGGGCCGCGTGAAGTTCATGGAGCGGACGGCGGGCGGCGGAGGGAAGGTCGGTGAGGGAGGCGATCTGTCCGGCGAGGCGGCGCAGGTCGGCCGCGTGATCGCGGGCCCAGGTGGCGGTGTTGCGGTCGGCGGCCCGGGCCTGGCGAGTGGCCGTCACGCGCTGTTCGCCGGTGGTTCCGGCCGGGCCGGGGCGGCCGCGCAGGTAGCGGCGCTCGGCGGCCTGACGGCTGGCGACGCCCAGGGGAGAGGCGAGGTCGGCCCAGCTGGCACCCGCGTTGCGGGCCGTTTCGATCAGGCCGCTCTCCCATCCGGCGAGCCGCTCACGTACCTGCCGCAGCAGCATCAGCGAGGCGAGGGCCTGCTCCGGGGCCGGCCCGGCGCCGAGGGGGTCGGGGGTCTCGTGCTGGGCGTGACGCAGGGCGCCGTCTATGGCTTCGAGGGCCGCCGCTGCGGCGAGGAACGATGAGGGGCTGTGGGCATCGAAATCCGTGGGGGCCGGCTGGTCGTGTGCGGTCACGGACACCTCCGTGGGGTCGTCATCGCATTGACGACATCGTGTTTGTCATCCATTGGATGACATGCTACAACGGTCTCAGTGAGGCGCATTGGCAGTAACTGCCTGAACCTGCTGGAGGTGTTTTCACGATGTTGATGCGCACTGACCCCTTCCGTGAGCTGGACCGGCTGGCGCAGCAGCTGATGGGCCCGGGCACCTGGTCGAAGCCGTCGGCGATGCCGATGGACGCCTACCGCGAGGGCGACGAGTACGTGGTGGCCTTCGACATCCCCGGCGTCACAGCCGACGCGATCGACATCGACGTCGAGCGGAACATGCTCACCGTCAAGGCCGAGCGGCGTCCGGCGGCGAAGGCCGACGACGTGCAGATGGAACTGTCCGAGCGGCCGCTGGGCGTCTTCTCCCGCCAGCTCGTGCTCGCCGACACCCTCGACACCGAGCACATCGAGGCCGACTACGACGCCGGCGTGCTGACCCTGCGCATCCCGATCGCCGAGCGCGCCAAGCCGCGCAGGATCTCCATCGGCGTCGGGGGCGGACGCAAGGAGATCTCCGGCTGACACCGGCCGGACAGGTGCGGAGGACGGGCACCTGAGCTTCCCTTCACCCCGTTCTCCGCACCCCGTGGGCAGACCGACGACGCGAGAAGGGGCGGCAGCGAGATGACTCTGCGACGTGAGGCGTTCCTCGACCACGTAAGGGAGCGCGGGGAGTACGGCACTGCGGAGGAAGCCGAGCGCGCGGCACGTGTCGTACTCGCCCTGCTCGGCGCGCATCTGGTCGGCGAGGTCCGCGCCCACCTGGCGGCGCGTCTCCCGGAGGGATTCGCCCTGATCCTGCTCAACCCTCTGCAGAGCGCCGAACCACTGTCCCCGGAGCGGTTCGTGCGGGCGACCGCGGCCTGGATCGAGGGCGCCACCGAGCAGACCGCGACCTGGGACGTCAGCGCAGTGCTGTCCACGGTCGCCGACGCGGCCGGCGAGGACCTCCTGGGCCAGATACTGCTCCAGCTCCCCGCCGGCTACGACCTTCTCTTCGGCCGCCCCCAGCCCACCTGACCCCTCTCTCGGTGCCATACACCCGCACCCCTCTACGAAAGGCATTGCACAGCAGTGATGACCGACGTGCGTGTACCGGCCGAACACCAGCAGCCGTACTCGACGGCGTATGAACAGATGCTGGAAAAGGTCCGCTACGAGGGCGCCTACCCCACGCGCGAGCGAGCAGAGGAAGCGGTCCGCCTCGTCCTTGCCGGACTGGGACGCCAGCTGACCGGCGACGAACGCGTCGACCTGGCCGCCTGCCTGCCCCTGGAAGCGGCACGCGTGCTGACCCTGCAGATCCCCGCCCTCCACCCCCTCACCGGGTGGGGTTTCGTCAAGGATCTCGCCGCCCGCACCGGTGGCTCCCTGGCCACCACCCGATGGGACACAGGCTCGGTCTTCTCCGTCGTCGCCGCGCACGCCGGCCCTGACCTGATCACCCGCATCCTCAACCACCTGCCTGGCGGCTACGCCCTGCTGTTCGGCCGTGCCGAACTCACCCAAGCCGCCTAGACACGCCGGTGAAGGGCGGGCGCGGCGACACTGGGTCGTGCCCACGATGCTGTTCGACATTCCGGACGGCGAGTTCGGACACGGGAAAGCGACACGCCGACCGGCGCTCAGCCGGCCGTCCCGGACCGGAAGCGCCACAGGTCGCGCAGCAGCGCGATCTCGGCCATGTGGTGGATGAACTCGATGTTGGCCCCCGCCAGCACGTTGACGTAGGGGTACTCGTCGTCATTGCTGTACGGGTAGGTAGAGAAACCGACCGTGTCGAGCTGCTCCTCGGTGACTGTGGCGACGCTGTCGCGCCAGCGGTCGACCGACGACCAGAACGTCTCGACCGCCACCGCGGCGGAGGGGCTGAAGTCGACCATCAGCTTCGGGTCCCGCCGCCGCTCACCGAAGGTCCACTCCCATGCCCCGGCGAACTGCTGATGCAGGTGCCCGAGCCGCCAGGCGATGGTCGTCACCGGCGCCACGTCGGGCTCGGGTGTGCCGGTGTGGGCGAGGACCTCCCGGACCCGCTCGACACTCACGCTCCAGTCCTCGGCGATCTTCTCGACGGTCATCCCGCCGGCAACCTGCCGCGCCACCTCGGCGTACTCGCTCCCCGGGATTTCGGGGGCCCCGAGGTCCATCACCCACTTGCCGGGTCCGAACGCCCGCGGTGTCTCAGCCTCGTCCCGCCTCCGAATCGACCAGCAGCCGGGGGCCGGCTCCCACAGGTACTCCTCGTCGCCGAGCCCTGACAGCCGTACCCGGGCCGCCTCCCTGACCTGGTCGAACTGCTCCAGCAGTATCCCCAGCCGATCCGTCCGAGCGCCGCCTGTCTCCACACCTGGCTCCCCTCGCGAGTTTGCCCGAAGCTACCGACCACAGGCTGGACACGCGACCGAATTCCGCCGTACAAGGGCAGACCCTGCACCTGCCGCAGTTCCTCGATCACGAGCCCGACCGGCGCACCGCCGGCACTTGGCCGGCTCCGCTCGAACTGCCGGGGCGCCGCCGGCGCAGGACGTGGGCCCGCCGTGCGGCCGGGGAGGAGAGGGGGCGGCCTGCACGGCGTCGCGCTGGAGGCTTCATCTGGCTTGCCTACGGTGTCGCGGGATCGTCGGTGAGGGAGAGGGTCGCGGTGATCCGTTTGCCGACTGGCTCTCGGTGGACGCAGAAGGTCTGGGAGACTGTCATGACGATCTCCAGGCCGTGCTGACCGATCCGGTGCGGGTCGGGTGCCTGGATCGAGGGCTGTGTGGTGCTGCTGTCCCACACGCTGATGTGGACGGCGCCCTCGCTGATCTCCAACTCGAGCAGGCACGGGCCGGGTGCGTATTTGCGGGCGTTGGTGACCAGCTCGCTCACGACCAGCTGCGCCATGCCCATTGCCCGGGCTGACACCGGCAGTGCGTGCTGCGCCTGCACGGTGGTGAGGAAGCGGCGTGCCAGGGCCCTCGCATCGGCGATCTCGGTGCTGTCCTCAAGCGCGACGGACATCGCGATCGGGCGGTCGCCAGGCGGCTCCCGACCCTCATTCTGGGCAGCAGTGTTCAAGGACCCGCCTTCACTTCCGAAGCGCTGGGCAGCATCCACCCTGCTACCCCGGAAATCATGCCTCACCGCCACCCCGCGGAAATCTGTCGCGCAGGCCAGGTAACCGGCCCGGACGGGGTGTGCTGGGGCGCACGGATATCTGTCACGGCGGAGCGAAAATTTCCTGGTCGAGATGGAGTGCCTCTTCAGCGCCGCCGGCCCGGGAAAATTATTTAACGCGCACTACCCGCTGTCGGCGTGCTACTGTCGGTCCTAGTTGCAGTTTTGGTACCCAAAAAACTTCGAGCGCCTGCTGTCGGCCATGGGCCGCGCGGAGCGCTTTGTATTTCCGGTCATCTTCCGGGCAGGGCATCATGGCGGCGACACGGCGTCCGTAGGGTACGGGTTCCGGTGTACTGCCCTAGGGAGACATGACATGGCTGCTGGCACCGTGAAGTGGTTCAACGCGGAAAAGGGCTTCGGCTTCATCGAGCAGGACGGTGGCGGCGCTGACGTGTTCGCCCACTTCTCGAACATTGCCGCCCAGGGCTTCCGTGAGCTTCAGGAGGGCCAGAAGGTCACCTTCGACATTGCGCAGGGCCAGAAGGGTCTGACTGCTGAGAACATCGTCACCGTCTGACGCTGACGCGTATCTTGCAGCTGGGGCCCGCATCCCTTGGGGTGCGGGCCCCAGCTGCACGTGTTTTCCGCGGTGATTTCTCCTGCCGGAACACGACGCTGAGGGGTGCGGCTCCCTCTTGGAGCCCTGCCCCTCGATGCCTAGATCATTTTTCGGACATCCTCTTTATGTCGCGTCGACACGGATTTGCCGTGCGCTGAATTCGCTCTGAATTTCATTCGGTCTGTGCCTGTGATTACCCCGGCTGCTTACGCGCGGGGATTTTCCGACGCGTGCCGTTTCAAGGAAGGTTCTGCATGAACCCCACACGTACGAACAGCCGCTCCTCCCGGACCAGCCGGTCCGGCGCTCCCGTTTTCGGCTCCGGGGCCGGGTCGACCCGGGGCAGCCGCTTCGGTTCGTCGTCCGCCCCGGGCCGCTCGGGAGCTCCCCGTAGCTCCGACGGTCTGGGCCCGCGGTCCGCCGCGGTGCGGGGGGAGTTCGCCCTGCCGAAGACGATCACCCCGGCCCTCCCCGCCGTCGAGGTGTTCTCCGGCCTGGAGATGCCCAGGACCCTGCACGCGGCGCTCACCGCGCAGGGCGTGTCCGTGCCGTTCCCGATCCAGGGGGCGACGCTGCCGAACTCGTTGGCGGGCCGTGACGTGCTGGGCCGTGGCCGCACCGGTTCCGGCAAGACCCTCGCCTTCGGTCTGGCCCTGCTGGCCCGCACCGCCGGCCGGCGCGCCGAGCCCCGTCGGCCGCTTGCGCTCGTCCTTGTCCCCACCAGGGAGCTTGCGCAACAGGTCACCGACGCGCTCACCCCGTACGCCCGCGCCGTGCGGCTGCGCCTGGCCGCCGTCGTCGGCGGGATGCCGGTCGGCCGGCAGGCGAACGCGCTGCGCGACGGCGCCGAAGTCGTCGTCGCCACCCCCGGCCGTCTGCAGGATCTCATCGACCGGGGCGACTGCCGGCTGGACGAGGTCGCGGTCACGGTCCTGGACGAGGCCGACCAGATGGCCGACATGGGCTTTCTGCCGCAGGTCACCGGACTTCTGGACCAAGTACGCCCCGGGGGCCAGCGGATGCTGTTCTCCGCGACTTTGGACCGCAACGTCGACCTGTTGGTCCGCCGCTACCTCCACGACCCCGTCGTCCACTCCGTGGACCCCTCCCAGGGCGCCGTTTCCACGATGAAGCACCACGTCCTGCACGTGGCCGGCCCCGACAAGCAGCGGCTGACGACGGAGATCGCGGCGCGCGAGGGCCGGGTGATCCTGTTCCTGGACACCAAGCACGCCGTGGACCGCCTCACCTAAGAACTCCTCGGCTCCGGTGTCCGGGCGGCCGCCCTGCACGGCGGGAAGTCTCAGCCACAGCGCACTCGCACACTCGCGCAGTTCAAGACCGGGCAGGTGACCGTCCCGGTCGCAACGAACGTCGCGGCGCGTGGCATCCACGTCGACCACCTCGACCTCGTCGTCAACGTGGACCCGCCGACCGACCACAAGGACTACCTCCACCGCGGCGGCCGGACCGCGCGAGCCGGCCAGTCCGGAAGCGTCGTCACCCTGGTCACACCCCAGCAGCGCCGTGGCATGAACCGCCTCATGCGGGACGCCGGTATCGTGCCCGAGACCACCCAGGTCCGCTCGGGTGAAGCGGAGCTGAACCGGATCACCGGCGCCCAGGCCCCCTCCGGCATCCCGGTCACCATCACGGCGCCGATGTCCGAACGCCCCAAGCGCACCTCCTCCTCCCGAGGCCGCCGCGGTCCCGCCTCGGCCGCCCGGCGCGGCGGCCTGCGCCGTCCCGCCTACGCCACCTCGGCCTGAGAACCACGTGACCCGGAAGCTCATCCACCTGTGCAGGAGGCATGTCATGACGCTGGTCCGGATGCAGTCCCGAACCACAAGCGGCAACGCCGTGCGGAGCGCGGCCGATCCTGTATATGAGGCCGGGCCTCAGGTCTGGGAGGCGATGACGGTCGAGGTGGCGCTGTCCGTCATGGCCGCCGCTCGCACGGCGCACCTCCTCGTCTGCGACGAGGACGCCCGCTGCACAGGCATCGTCACCCGGGCCCGGCTCACCGCCGTGCGGGACAGTGGCGTGTACACCGACCAGGTCCGCCTGCGCGACATCGTCGGCGACAGGGCAGCCTTCGCCACCCACTGACCGCGGTCACCGCCCCGAGCGGACGACGCGCCACCGGCAGCTCGCGGCCCTGCCCGTTGTCGACGGCCGCAGCGACATCTTGGGGCGTCCTCTCCCTCTCCCGCTCAACCGTGCTGCCCGCGGTCGGGTTCCGGCCGCTCTTCCTTTCCCCCTCTTCCTGTGAGGCATCATGCGCTGTGTCATCGCTCGCTTCCCGTTCGACCTGACCAGGAACGGCGTGCTGGAAACGATGAAGGGCGTCAAGCCCGAGCCTGTCGTCGGCGACTGCGTGATCGTCGGCCGCCGTACCTACCCGGCCAAACAGGTGGGCCGGCTTGTCACTCGGCAAGATCCGCGCGACTTCACCGCGGGCGAGGTCCTGCGGGCCATGACCCAGCTCGGCTTCACCTGCCGCACCCTTCCCAAGGCCGCGACCGCGAGGGTCGTCGATCCGCTCCGGCGGCCTTCCATGATGCCCGGCGCCCCTGTGTCAGCCTGACTCGGAAGCCGCCGATGCGGTTCCCGCTCGCGAGGGAACGCCTCGTGGAGCGCGGTTTCCTCGTTCATCAGGTGGGCGTCATGCCGCCGACCAGGGATTCACCTTCGCCGACCCGGTCGCCGTCGACCCGTGCCCCGTTCCGAGTGACACGTCCGCCCGGTTCCGGGTCCACAGCCGCACCAGGACGCCCCCACATCCTTGAGCGCCTGGTCGTCGCGGCCGACTGCGCCCCGCCGCCCAGATCGGCCTGGGAGGTGCAGGGCGAGGAACTCTCCACCGGGCCCAGTCGTCCCGGGTTCGGCCTCTGGGTGCATAGCGACCACCGCGTTGACGAACGCCGCTGTCCAGAGCGTGCCGGCCACGGGTCCAGCGGTCGCAGGTGCGGCTGAACACCACCTTGCGCGCCGCGCCGCCCAAGCCGTTCCCGCGTACGGGCATCGCCCGCCGACATGGAGAGTGGCTGAGGGCGACAGCCTGCATCCCTTTTTGTTCGAGAAGGATGTTGGCCTGTTTCGACACCAGCGTTGTAGGCCGTCGGGTGGAGGGTCCCCGTTTTGTGCGTGTTCCCTCTTTAACCTGGGCGGTAGCAGTCGAAAGGAGGCCGTTATGTCGGACAAGTCGATGGGCTCGCTGGGAACGGAGATGCGGGAAGTCACATTCCCGGACCAGTCCCGCGGGATCATCCTGGTGCAGGCGGGGACCCCGCAGGACGAGGCTGATGAGATGGCCGCACGCGTGTGGGCCGGCCTGCCCAAAAGCTAGGGCCGCGAGAGAGAATCTGGAGCAGGCTCTCGAGGTGGCGCAGAGCGGACAACGGCGGTTGGGGACAGCTCGATCCGGCGCTCCTCACTACGCTCGCCGCCGGCATCCTTCTTCCGGCAGCCTCCTCGGTGAATCTCCGGATTCGGGCGTCATGCGGCAGTGCGGGAGCGCCGGCCAGACGTGCGAGCGTCTGATTCCAGAACACCACCGCGAGACCGGTCGCAGACGGCTGGAAAAGGGCTCTGCCAAGGCGGGTGCTGGCAGGACTACCCGCAGGGAGGCGAACGGTCTGCGCGCAGTTCGGACTGGGTGGATGGACCGCAGCCGCGAGATCGCCGACTTCCTGCGCGCCCCCCGGGCATGGATCAGCCCCGAGTCGGCCGGGCTGCCCGCCGACGGGCGCACCGCCGTGTCCCGGTTCTGCGCCGCGAGGAAGCCGCCCGGCTGGCGGGTGTGAGCACCGAGTACTACACCCACCTCGAACAGGGCCGGGCCGCGCGCCCCTCACCCGAGGTGGCTGATGCCCTGGCTCGTGCGCTGCGCCTGGACGCCACAGAAGGCGAGCACCTCACCGACCTCCTGGTCCGCCCCGGCGCGCGCCGGGCGCCGGTCAGTCCGCAGCGGGTCCGCCAGGGACTGCACCTGCTGCCGCGGACCCTGGACCACATGCCGGCCTATGTCATCGGGCGCCCGACCGACGTCCTGACCTCCAACCGGCTGGCCCGCGCCGTCCTCACCGACTTCGACGCACTGCCCGTCCCGTGCCGGAATCTGGCCCGCTACTCCTTCGTTGACCCCCAGGCCCGCGAACGCGTCGGTGGCTGGGAGCAGGTTGCGTGCGAGACCGTGGCCATGCTGCGCCTGGAGGCGGGCCGCTGTCCCGGGCATCGCCGACTGGCCGACCCGATCGGCGAACTGAACCTGAAATCAACGGAGTTCGGCACCTGGTGGAACGATCGCCGCGTGCTGCGCCACACCCGCGGCACCCGGCACTACCGGCACCCTCTCGTCAGCGAACCTCAGTTCACGTACGAGTCGAGGCCAGCCGCGCGCCGGATCACCGTCCAGCAGGACTCTGAACGACAACCGAGCCTCGGTGTCACGACGACCTCGGCGCCGTGGCGCAACGCACTCGTCTGCCTGTCGACGGGCCGCCCACGGGGGGGCGAACCGGGGCGGAGTGCAATCCCTGGCCGGTCCATCGTCCGACCCCCGGACGGTTCCCGGTTGCCCGTCCCTGCCTGCCGGAGGCGGCTGGCGGAAGCGGTGCGGGTCTGACGGGGCAGCGGTTCTTGAAGAATTCTCCTCGCGTATCGAGGAATTCTGTCTGGCGGCGATGGTCACACGAGGATTCGCAGGAATGGGTCTGAGGGAAAATCCGGGCCTCGCCACGGTGGAGCGGGCGACGGCCGGCGGTCCGGGAGATCCGGAAGCGGTAAATAAATGAGCTGGGGCCCGCGCCTCAAGGCGCGGACCCCAGCCACATCACGTGCGAACCACTGGCTCGCGACGAGTCGTGCAAGTGTCAGGCGGGAACGATGTTCTCAGCCTGCGGGCCCTTCTGGCCCTGCGTGACGTCGAAGCTTACCTTCTGGCCTTCCTGAAGCTCGCGGAAGCCACCGTTGCTGATGATGTTCGAGTAGTGCGCGAACACGTCAGCGCCGCCACCATCCTGCTCGATGAAGCCGAAGCCCTTTTCCGCGTTGAACCACTTCACGGTGCCAGATGCCATATCAAATCTCCCTTGAGGGGCAGTGCCGGACTCCGCACTCTGCGAAGCCGAGTCGCCGCGATGATTACCCCTCCGGAAATAACCGGAAAGCTCTGTAAAGAACCCGGAAAGCTCTGTAAAGAGAAAATCTTTGGCAACCGAAACTGCAACAAGTCTCACGTTAACACAGGTCGGGCGGGGCGGTCATATGTATTCAGCGGCGTCCGGTAAATTGCCTCTCGCGCCAGGGTGGATTTCTGTAGCGGCGGGACTAGGTATCTGTGCCGTACTCGCCGGCTCCGGTGTCTTTCCCGTTTCGGATGCAGGGCGTCGTCGAGATGGTCCTCAAGTGAAAGGATGCGGCACGCGGCCTCGGCGGGGTGCGCTGGTCGACCAGTCCACGGGTGGTGGCGGCATTGCGCAACTGCCGGTGGCCGTACAGGCGGTGGCCGCTCTCCGAAGGCACAGGAGCGAGCGGTCCGACATCCTCGACGGCCCGGTGGCAGCCGGGAGTGGTATCGGGACGCGGCGAGGGCTTCGGTGTGCCTGGTCACTGGTCTCCGAAGGATCCCGGCGCCATCCGTGTCGTGCGACGACCCGGCCTCGGCAGGAGCGGAGATGCGGGCTCGCCGTGACGGACCTCCTCTTCTCCCCGCGCGCCGCGCTCATCTCGCGGAGCTGCGCGGTTCCACCGTCAGACCGGCTGCGAACGCTAGCGATGCGGCGGCCCGCTCGGTCGCCTCCGGCGGCACGATCACAAGGTCCCAGCGCCCGTGTCCGGGCGCCAAGAGGGGGACGGTCACGCGGTTCGCAGGCCTGGGTTCGCCGCGACCGGATCGGTCGTTCGTCCTTCCCAAGCGTCCTGTGCGCTGGCGTACGTGGGGAAACGGTCGAGGAGACCGGTGCGGCAAAAGACCAGGTCCCTCCTGCGGCCGCCGCGGACGATGCGCAGCCGGCCGTTCCGGGCGCGGCAGTCTTACCAGGCACCACACAGTGGCGTCAGGATGCTGCAGTGGGGGAGCACGTGTCCAGATCCGGTTCCAACAGCTCTACGAGCGGGGGAGGTTCCAGCTCCAGCGGATCGCGGAGTGGCCACCAGGCCCCGTCCAACGGGCCATGGCTGACGCCCGGGGTGAGGGCCGAGCGGGGCGTGGGCATGCGCTACGTGTGCGGGTCTGCCGAGGAAGCGCCCTCGGACGGCGTTCGGCTGGGTTCCATCGTGCGGTCCGGTCCGGGAGCCGTCCAGGCGACTGCCCGATTCGTCACTCCGCCGGGAACGGCACCGCTGACCGCGCTGCGCGAAAAGCTCTCGGCGAGGGTGATGCGATGTCCAGTCCACGCCGATCAGGCCGTCGTCGGTCAGACAGGCGCAGGCGGCGGAGAGGTCGTCATCGGGCAGCACCGATCCGTTGACCTGCGGGCGGTTGCGCTCGACGGCCCGTTACAGGCACCGCAGGACCGCCCACCGCCCCGGTCGGTCTTGCGTCGGCAGAGTTTCGTCGCAGCTGTCGTTCTCCCGCTCTGACGGCCGTGTGGGAGATGCAGGTGATGGCGGATCGCGAGAATCCGGGTCACACCTCGTCGGAGTGTGCCTGTGTCTGTTCTGTCGAGGTGCTGGTCGCGAGCCAGGACTGTGCGGGTTCCGCCGCCTGAGCGGTGTCGAGGGTGATGTGGAGCCGGGTCCCTCCTGCGTGGTCCGCGGGATAGCTGCGCTGTTCGGTCGAGGCGAAGCAGCGTCGGAGCACTTCCGCGACGCGCCGAGCGACCTCTGGCGTCGCGGCCACGATGCGAACCTCGGCGTGGCCTTCGGTGGGAACAGGCTCGTGCTTCATGCGGACCTCCTGGCAGGTGAGAGTACGACCGCGACCGGGGTCGCAGGCTGGCTCCCGTCGACGGTGCGGGCTTGCGGCGCGTGACCACGGGCCCCCTGCTGAAGGGTATGCCGAGCGCGGGACCCGCGTGCCACGACCGCCCCCTCGCGGAATGCCGTAACTCTTCCGGAAGGGAATGTCGCAGTCGCCGCGGTCCTCCGCTCCACCGTGGCGGCCGGGCCGCGAGCACGGAGGTGACTCCGAGGGCATGCCGCGCACCGACTTCGACGCCGGTACCGCTCTTGGCGATCAGCGATGCCGGGTGGGGATTGGCCCGCCCGCGGCAGGGTCCGATCCATGAGCGCACGCATCCTCCTCCCGACGACCTCGAACCTTCCCGTGTCTCCGTCGGCGTCGCGCAGGGCGGGAACGCGGAGGAGGGGGGCCGGGCAAAGGGGGAGAGGGGGAGAGGGGATCCACGCCCCGCGAGTCGACATCTCCGTCCGTGGACACGCCGCCAGGTCGAGGACCGGCTGCGGGAGCTGGGCGACTGGTAAGCGGAGTCCTCCGGTGGCGGCCCCTGGGGGTGGGACGAGGCGCGTGCCGCCTTCCCGCCCCGGGGGTGACGCCAAGCCGCAGACGGCACACGACTGTGCTGTTCCGGGCCGATCTCAGCGAGGACTGCTGTACGGGAAGCGGGGGCGCCCGTTGGAGTCGGCACTCTTCCTGGAGTGCCTGGGGCAGAACGGGAGGGACCTTGCGTGGAGGAAAGCTGTCGTGGCTGTAGTAGACATTGGGTGGTCGTAGGCTTAGTGTCGTCTTCGTAGCCA
>NZ_JBIWNY010000060.1:0-12022 GCF_044767465.1 Streptomyces sp. NPDC101237
CCCGCGGAGCGGGTACCACATCGCTGCGCGATGTGCAAGCGAACACCCGTGCTGCGCACGGGTGTTGCGCTCACGCTCCGCGTGAGCGCTAGCGGGTGGCTGCGCCACCCGCACACCCTGCTTGCGCAGCAAGCAGGGTGACGGTCCGTCCGCTGCGCTCCCGGACCGGCGGGACCTTGTCCCGATGCCAGGCTTCCGCTTCGCTCCAGCCTGGCCGGCGGGTCCGCTGCGCTCCCCCGCCTGACGGTCCTTCCGGCTGCGCCTCCAGAACCGTTGAGGCCCGCTGGCGCGGGCCGAGCTGGCTACTGAGGTGGGGTCGGTCGTCCGTGTGGGTTTCGATGTTTCGCGCATCTGATCTGATGCAGCATGTAGCATTGGCGAAAATGTGGGATACCCGGCGGGGCAGGAGATCGCATGGTGGGGCAGTTTGTTTTGGTAGAGATTTCACGTCATGACTGGGACAGCATGACGTGCGGGTGCATGAGAAGCGCCTCTCATGTGCCTCATGACTTTCTTGCTTCGTTGCGTGCCGCCCCGCCGGAGCGGGTGGGTGAGGGGTGGGCCGACAACCATGTGTACATCCAGTCCAACCTCATGGCGCCGGCCGTGGCTACTGCGTGCATGGTTGCTGCCTCCCTTGCGGACCCTCTGGTGCCGCTTACGTGGAGGAGGAGTTTGATTCAGGTTCTTTGGACGCTGTGTTACGGCGAACAGGACAGTGTCGCCGACGCCTGCCGGGAGGCCGTTCGACGATGCGCGTGGTCGCTGTATGAGGAGATCGGCTCGGGGCGCTCGAAGTCCGCGGCCGCGTACGCCTTCGAGCTCCTCGCGGGCTTCCCTGAAGAGAGGGAAAGACTCTCCTATTTCCAGGAGAGGTACCGAGCTCATCTGCCATCAGACCTCCACGCCGAGCAATTCAACGTCGACAGCTTCAACGAATCTGAGGACTCGATGTGAAACCGATTAACCTCAAGGAGCATCAGGTCGACCAGAAGTTGGCGTTTCGGAAATGGGTTGGATTCCCTGCAAGGTCATCTGTGCCCCCGCAGGGTGCCCGGGGCACTATCGTGTCAGCGACCGGTTCGGGCAAGACGATCACGGCGGCCGCGTGCGCGCTGGAGTGCTTCCGAGACGGCCGGATCCTCGTGACCGTGCCCACCCTGGACCTGCTCGCGCAGACCGCCCAGGCGTGGCGCCTGGTCGGTCACCGGGCGCCGATGGTGGCGGTGTGCTCGCTGGAGAACGACCCGGTGCTGAAGGAGCTGGGGGTGCGGACCACCACCAACCCGATCCAGCTGGCCCTGTGGGCGGGGTCCGGGCCGGTGGTCGTGTTCGCCACGTACGCCTCCCTGGTGGACCGCGAGGACATCGACGCACCCGAGGGCCAGCGGAAGGTTCGCGGGCCGCTGGAGGCCGCTCTGGCGGGCGGAGAGCGGCTGTACGGCCAGCGCATGGCAGGCTTCGACCTCGCGATCGTCGATGAGGCTCACGGAACCGCCGGTGATCTTGGCCGTCCGTGGGCGGCGATCCACGACAACCAGCGGATCCCGGCGGACTTCCGGCTCTACTTCACCGCGACCCCGCGCATCCTCGCCGCGGCCCGCCCGCAGAAGGGCGCGGAAGGCCAGGAGGCAGAGATCGCGACCATGGCCGACGACCCGGACGGCACGTACGGCGCGTGGCTCGCCGAGCTCGGGCTGTCAGAGGCGATCGAGCGGGAGATCCTGGCGGGGTTCGAGATCGACGTGCTGGAGATCCGCGACCCCTCGCCCGTTATCGGGGAGTCGGAGGAGGCGCGGCGCGGCCGGCGCCTCGCACTCCTGCAGACCGCGCTCCTGGAGCACGCCGCCGCGTACAACCTGCGCACGGTCATGACGTTCCACCAGAAGGTAGAGGAAGCCGCCGCGTTCGCGGAGAAGCTGCCAGAGACGGCTGCCGAGCTGTACATGAACGACGCCTCGGACGAGGACCTGGCCGCTGCGGACAAGCTGCCGAAGTCCTCCATCGACGCGGAATTCTACGAACTCGAGGCCGGCCGCCACGTACCCTCGGACCGCGTGTGGTCGGCGTGGCTGTGCGGCGACCACCTCGTGACCGAGCGGCGCGAGGTCATCAGGCAGTTCGCCAACGGCATCGACGCCGCCGGGCGCCGGGTCCACCGCGCCTTCCTCGCCAGCGTTCGCGTGCTCGGGGAAGGCGTGGACATCACCGGCGAGCGGGGAGTCGAGGCCGTCTGCTTCGCCGACACCCGCGGCTCACAGGTGGAGATCGTGCAGAACATCGGCCGCGCGCTCCGCCTCAACAAGGACGGCTCCACCAAGGTCGCCAGGATCATCGTGCCCGTCTTCCTGGAGCCCGGCGAGGACCCGACCGACATGGTCGCCAGTGCCAGCTTCCGCCCCCTTGTAGCCGTGCTCCAGGGCCTGCGCTCGCACGATGAGCGCCTGGTCGAGCAGCTCGCCTCCCGCGCCCTCACCAGCGGAAAGCGCAAGATCCACGTACGGCGGGACGAGGACGGGCAGATCGTCGGGACCGGCGGCGAGAGCCAGGAGGAGGACGACACCCAGGCCGCCGCCGAAGCGGCCCTGCTCCACTTCTCCAGCCCGCGCGACGCGGCCACGATCGCAGCGTTCCTGCGCACCCGCGTCTACCGGCCGGAGTCGCTGGTGTGGCTGGAGGGCTACCAGGCCCTGCTGCGCTGGCGGGCGCAGAACGAGATCACCGGCGTCTACGCCGTGCCCTATGACGTCGAGGTCGAGGTCGGCGTCACCAAGGACTTCCCCCTCGGGCGGTGGGTGCACCAGCAGCGCAAGGCCCTGCGGGCGGGTGAGCTGGAGGACCGGCGCAAGGTCCTCCTGGACGCGCCGGAGGCCGGGATGGTCTGGGAGCCGGGCGAGGAAGCGTGGGAGACCAAGCTCGCCGCGCTCCGGTCCTACCACCGGGCCACCGGACACCTCGCCCCCCGTCAGAACGCGGTCTGGGGCGAGGGCGAGGCGATGGTGCCCATCGGGCAGCACATGGCCAACCTCCGCCGCAAAGGCGGCCTGGGCAAGGACCCGGAGCGGGCGGCACAGCGCGCGAAGCAACTGGCCACGATCGATGAGGACTGGAACTGTCCGTGGCCGCTGGACTGGCAGCGGCACTACCGCATCCTCGCCGACCTCGTCGACGCCGACGGCCAGCTTCCCGACATCGCACCCGGCGTCGTCTTCGACGGCGACGACATCGGACGTTGGCTCCAACGGCAGAAGCAGCCGGCCACCTGGGCGCAACTGTCGAGCGCGCAGCAGGAGCGGCTGACCGAGCTGGGCGTGACGCCCGTCGTACGGGCCGCTGGGATCCGGGCGGTCAAGGGTGAGAAGGCGGGGAAGGCGTCAGCGGCCTTCCACAAGGGCGTTCAGGCCCTCGCGCAGTACATCGCCCGCGAAGGCCACCACCGCGTCCCCAGGGCGCATGCAGAAGAGATCGCGGTGGAAGGCGAGGCTGCCCCGGTGGTCGTGAAACTGGGTGTGTGGATCTCCAACACCAAGACCCGCCGCGACAAGCTCACCCCCGAACAACTCGCCACACTCACGGAGCTGGGCGTGGAATGGGCGTGACACCGCTACCTGCCGGTCGCTGAACCGGCAGAACATCGGCACGCGCTCTGGGATGCCGAGGCAGACTTCACTCGGGACATGGGGTCGAGTTGTAGAGAGCGGCGGCTACGCAAGCGCCTTATTGATGGCAGCGAACAGCTTCTGCCAAGCAGCCTGCTCGTCGGCCGTCAGATCACTCCAGCCATGATCGGTCAGCCACTGCAGGAATGCCTTAGCGAGCTTCCACTTCGAGAAGCCTGAAATCTCGGCCTTGAAGATGTCGGCGATGTGGCGTTTTTGCTGGGCGGCCTCCGTCGCACGGACGTCCCAGCCGAGTTTGTCGAGAGCGACCTTTACCAAGGTGGTGCGTAGAAGGTCCTCGGTCTCGGGGCCGGGAACGGAGCCAGTGTAGTAATCCTTGGTGCGCAGGATCTGGTTGTTCTTCAGCAAACGAACCAAGTCGTCCTGGGTAGCTGCCTTCTCGCCGGCCGCGTCGGAGTCAAGCAAAGCACTGACTTTCAGCTTCTGGCTGTGCAGGAGGGTGCAGTAGTAGATGACCTTGCTGGAACTGCCGGCGGGCACGATGGCGATGTTGTCACGCATCGTGGTCACACCAGCCTCACGCATGGCACCGGCAAGCCCCTCGAGGAACCACATGTCAGTCAGGCCTTCGGTGACGAGGTTACGGCGCTGGCTGAACATGCTCTGTGCGAGGTCGTAGCCGAGTGCAGCCTGCAGCGGGAAGACCGAGCGGGGGTCGTCGGACACGAGCTGGGTATGGATCTTTGTGCCCGTGGTCCGGTCGACCATCTCCACTAGGCGTACTCGGTGCAGCTCCTCCGGACCAACCATGAACGGCGAGTGGGTGGTGTACAGGATCTGGTTGTCCTCGGCCAGCATCTCCACGGTCCTGCGGAATTCACGCTGCTTGAGCGGATGCAGGTGCAGTCCGGGCTCGTCCAGGAGCAGGATCGCGTTGTTCAGCTGGTCCTTCGCCTGGGCGCGGAAGACCACGAAGAAGCTGACGAGCCATCGGAATCCTTCGCTGCGCTGATCGAGTTCGACTTCGACCCCGAGGTCGTCGACGACGACCACCTTGAGGTACTGGTCATCTGCAACAAGACGCAGTTGCAGGTTGTCGTCGCCCCAGACGTTGCTGATCAGCTGGGTGATCAGGACACTCGCTGCGTTCAGCTTGTACTGGCGTGCGTCGCGCTGGTCCTGCCACGCTTTCTCGGCTGCCCGGTAGGCCACCATCGCATTCTGGTCCTGCCGGTTCGGCGGGAGCTCGGGAGCAGGCTGGCTGACCATCTGCGAAAGCTCAGCAGCGCTGAAACCCAGAAGATCGAGCAGGCACAGGTTGCCGAAGTCGTACTCCTGGTCCAGGTCGCCAGCGGCCTGACGCTGGGCAAGGTTCGCCAGATGGATCCGAGGACGCACGGTGAAGTACTGCGAGTAGTAGACGAACACCGGGACCCGTGATCCAAGGGCGTCCCATGCCTGCCTGAAGATGGTGAAGCGGCGGGCCGCGGCACGGAGCCGGTCGAACTGGGCATCGGCCTGCTTGTTTTCCTCATCGATGTGAGGCAGAGCCCGTTCGAGCCAGTCGTCCAGCTTGTTGGCAGTGGCGCCGACCAGCCGCGTGGTGTCACGCACGTCCGCCAACAGTTGATCAAGTTCATCGGCCAACTGCTGTCCTTCATCCCCACGCCCCTTGACGTGGGTCTTGAGGCGGGCAGCGTCCTTGCTGACGTCCTTCCACTGCACGCTCCGGCCAACGCCGGGCAGGTCCCAGTTGCGACTGTTGTCGAGGTACCGCGTCAGTACGAGCGTCTTAGCGTCAGCGAAGACGCTGGCGTCGATGTCGTGGAGTGCCGCAATGTCGTCCTCGTCCAGGGTGAACATCGCCCGCGCGACCGGGACATAGCCGGCTTCCTTGTCGCCCCGATCGAGTTCGGTGTACCGAGACCTCGGGTAGTCCCGCAGGGCGTCCAGCCCGTCCCGCTGGTCTGCCGGCGGATTCACCTGCTGCAGCGCCCGAAGGACGGCGGTCTTCCCGGCCTCGTTGGCCCCCACCACAATGGTCTTGTCCGGTTCTACCTCGAACTCGGTCGAATCGATCACCGAGCGGTAGTTCGTCACGTGTGCCGCGCTGAGCCTCATTCGTCCCTCCTGCGCGCTCACAGTACGCCCTGGTCACGCAGCCTGCCCGGGCTTTCCAGGCGACGGTGGTCAGAGGTCGAACTCCAGGTGCTCGATGTCGGTAAGGCGGACCTCCTCCAGCTGGCCGGCGCGGCGGCCACCGTCTTGGAAGTACACCTCCTTGAGTGCTTCAGCGGCGATCTGCTGGAGCTCCACGTCGGTGGCGCCCTGCTCCTGGGCGGCGAAGAGGCGGGCGGCGTAGCGCGGTGGTAGGGCGATGGTCAGGTGCCGGAGGCGGTCCTCGTCGGTCGTGCCGATCGGCGCGGTGTAGCCGATCCGGGCGCGGGTGTCGATGACGATGCCGCCGGTCGTGGCTGCCTTCTCACGGGCCTTGGCCCGGATCTGTGGCTGCCAGCGCTTCTTCACCTCGTTCTCCAGGCGGGCGGCGAGGTCCGGGCGCGGCTTCTTGATCTGGTCCTTCACGTACCGCTCGACGGTGCGCTGGGAGATCCGCAGCATCTGGGCGACTGCCTTGGTGGTCTTGAGCTGCTTGACCAGGTACCGCATCTGCGCGGGCGCGCTCTTGGGCGCCGGGCGGGTGAACGCCTTCTGTACCGCGGCGTCCAGGCCGTTGCCGAACAGGCTCATCGCGCTCTACCTACTCCCCGGTGTCCTGGGCGGTGACGGTGCCGTCCTTGATGTACCGGGCGAGGTTGAGCTCTGGGGCGTTGAACTGCTCGCGGACGCCCTCGCCCCACAGCACGCTCTGGGTGCCTTCGTGCTTCACCAGCCCGGGGTTCACTCCGAGCTTGAAGCCGCCGGGCAGCGGCTTGCCGTCCCGGTAGGGCAGGAAATCCAGCGGCGACGGCCCGTCGGACGCGTAGACGGCGCAGTCCGAGAGGATGGCCACCGGGTACTGCCCGGTGAAGGCGGCGTGCTTGACGATCTTGCGGTGCATGTTGATCCGGGTCCGGGAGATGACGGCGGCGCGGATGTCCGGGCGCCAGGTGGGCCGGGCAAGGGCCCGCCACGGCTGCCCGGGCTTCCAGCCCTCCCCGCGCGGGCGCTCGCGCAGCTTGCCGATGCCGCCCTTCACGGTCGCCTTGATCGCGGACACCACGATCGCCAGCTGAGGGTCACGCTGCCGGTAGCCGTCCATCGCCGCGAGGAACTCGGCCGGCTCCATGTCCGCGTGCACCCCGAGGTCGGCCATCGTGGCGAGGTAGGCGTCGCGCAGCCGGTTGTACCAGGCGTCCAGGTAGCGGCCGTTGTCGTGGCGGACGTACGCCTCGATCGGGCGGACGTCGTAGCCGAGTTCCACCGCGTACGCCACGGTCGGTGTCGCGTACCAGACCGGACCTGTGGGGTGCTCACCCTTCGGTGTGAACGGACCGGGCAGCAGGCTCGCGTCCAGGTCCGCCCACTTGTCCTGGGCGACCTTTACGCGGGACAGGTCGACGTGGGAGAGGTCGACGAGCCAGGAGCCGGGCAGTTTCGCGTCGAAGACGGGGTTCTTGACGTGCGTCGGCGCGCCCAGGCCGACGTTAAGGCCGTTCGCGCCGGCCGCGAAGGCCATGTTCACGTCGATGCCCACCAGATGAGGGCGCAGGCATTCGGCGTCGGTGAGCGGGCGCGCCCAGTCGTACGCCTCCTCCACCAGGACCTCAGCCGTGGTGCGCTGGTGGAAGCGCGGCAGGTCGGCGAGGAGCGGGTGCCCGTCGGGGGCCTCGCACGGCGCGCAGTCCAGCGGATCCTTGCCCAGCGAGCCGGGGTTGTGCTCGGAGTGCCGCCTGCCGTCCTCGTCCGGTTCGGAGGCGCGGGTCGGCGGGTGCAGGGCGGTCATCAGCTCCAGGCCTGTGACGGCGGTGGAGCCGCGCGGTGTCATCACCCGGGCTGCATAGGTGCCCAGGAGCCGCGCGAGTTCGGCCGGCGGAAGCTGGGCAGCGTCGGCCCAGTGGCGGGCATCGAGCGCGTCCCACGACGGGATGCACACCTGCACGCAGGAGCGCTCCGAGCCCTGCGCGGGGCGGTAGATCCTCGCCCACGGCCCGAAGCCGCGCTTGGTCAGCTGCCAGTTGGCGCGCGTCAGCTGCTTGATGACCTTGTGGCCCTCCGGAATCCGGCCGGCAAGGCGCTCCTCCTTGGTGAGCGTGGTGGGCAGGCCGTAGTGCTCGCACGCGGCCTCGGTCAGCACGATCAGCGGGTCGGCGTCCTTGCCCGGCCCGGACAACTTCGGCTGACCGAGCCGCCCTTCGTGCAGCGTCCACTCCACCAGCGCGGGAAGCGACTTCGCGGTGACGTCCAGGACCAGGCCGCCGACGCAGTACGCCAGCACCTGACCATCTGCGTCGACGTCGACGACCGCAAGCGGGCCGTTCTCGAAACGCGGATCGGTGCCGGCCTCCGTGGTGCCTGCGGGGGCAGTCTTCCGAGCGGCTGGACGGCGCGACGTCGGCCGGGTCGTGGCCGCCGGACGCGGTACAGCGGCAGGGGCAGCGGGGCGAAGTGCGGTGTTCGCGGGCTCCGCAGCCGGGCCTGTGGGTGCGGAGCGGGCTTGGGCCGGTTCAACCGCCGATGGCGCAGGAGCGGCCGGAACGGCAGGCGTCTCAGGGATCGCCGTGTCCTCAGGGGGCACCGGAGCGCCTGCGGGGTAGAGCTGGGCGAGTTGCTTGAGCATGCGGGCGTATGCGTCGCGCTCCGGGGGCCGCGGCTCGGTCTTGCCGGCCTCCCAGCCGCTGACCGTCGCGCGCCGCACCTGCAGTGCGGTGGCCACCTCGTCCAGTGTCAGGCCGTGCGCCTGGCGCAGCCGCTTGCGTTCCGCCGGGGGCGGCAACGGGGAGCGGGACGCGATGAGCGCGTCGACCGCGTCGAACAGCTCGGACATGCAGCACCTCCTGATCCGCAACCCTAGCGTGAAGCGCACATTTCGCGTACCAAACGCGTACGGATGACGTAAGCGGCGGCTGCAAGTCCTTTAGCCGAAGGTCCGCAGTGGTGTCTCGGCTATGGCTGAACTGGCCGAGGGAAGCGGCTTGGTGTGAGAGATCTGAGAGAGCAGACGGCTGCCGTGCAACAGCCATGGCGGTGGCAGAACGCTCGGGGGCGGGCATGGGCGAGATCGTCAAGGGGCTCGAACGAGCGTTGCTGACCCGTCCCGTGCCCACGCGTGACGCCGCTGTGCGTTTCCTGCTCAAGGCGGAGAAGGGCTCCACGAAGAACGTGGCCGTCCTCCTGGGGATCTCCCAGCGCACGGTACAGAGGTGGGTCACTACCCGGCCGGAAATGCGCCGCCGCCCCAGTGCCGTGCATGCGGGGTTGATCGATGAGGCCGTCAGGGCACGTTGGCAGCCTCTGGTGCGCGCCCGCCGGCGGGCCCGGGCCGAGGCCGACGGTTTTGTCTTCCACACCAGGGCGCGGTTCGGTTTCGCCGCTCCGGCAGGATCGTCAGACGATCCGCGAGTACGGCTGGTCACCCAGTACCTGTCGGGAGAAGTGGCCCGCGAGCTGTTCGCCGCCCGGGACGCCGGCAGGGGTGAGCAGCAGCAGATGGTGATCCTCGCCCGCGCTTTGGGGCATGCCTACTTCCGGGACTGGGGCCAGCGTGCCCACGGTCTCGGGATCGCCTTCACCGACGTGGAGTTCGCCGATTTCTCCATCGACTGACCGTGCACCGGAGTTGGGGCTCAGTGCGAGGGCGGTGTCTGGTGCCGTGTCAGCATCGCGTCATAGCGCTGTGCTTCCTTACATTCGCGCCAGTCCCACTGGATATGGAGGGTGCGCTGGCCTGCGGGCGGCTGGGGCGGGCGGAGCCTGGCAGCCTCGGCCACGCGCAGCAGGTGGGTGCGGTCGTGGGGGCTGGCCAGCAGATGCTGGTCCTGGCCGGGCGCGAGCTGGGCGAAGCAGACGGCGGCCTACAGGAAGAGGCGTGCCCACGGGGGTACGGGGTGGGTGGCGCAGCCATCGGTGTAGCGGGCGCGGTCATGCAGGGCCAGGGTGGCCGCGCCGTCGTCGTAGTCGCCGGGGCGGGCGGTGGCGAGCTGCTGGAAGGAGGCGCCGGTGAAGAGCGTGGCGGCGAGGGCTGCGGCCAGGCGGGGGTGGGCGGTCGCGGCGGCCAGGCGTCGGACGGCTTCCCGGGCTGTCTGCTGGGTGGGGGGTGCGGGTGGCGGCCGGTGCCGGAAGGTAATCGGCGGCGGTGTGCACGGGGCGGTACAGGTGGCGGGGCTGTCGTAGGAGACGAGGCGGTCCAGTGCGGGCAGGGTGAGCCACCGGTTGGCCGGCCGGGCGGGGGACTGTAAGACGTTCGGTGTAACTCCCGATCATGGAAGATGCATCGATGACCAGTGAGAACGTGTCCGAGTCCGAGACTGCCGAGCCCAGGAAGGCTGCGTCGGCGAAGGCCGTG
This sequence comes from Streptomyces sp. NPDC101237, assembly GCF_044767465.1. Taxonomy (NCBI): domain Bacteria; kingdom Bacillati; phylum Actinomycetota; class Actinomycetes; order Kitasatosporales; family Streptomycetaceae; genus Streptomyces; species Streptomyces sp. NPDC101237. The sequence continues at coordinate 10,123 of NZ_JBIWNY010000060.1, forward strand.
GACGACCAGTTGATCGACGAGCTGGTGGGCCGCGCCCAGGCCGAGGGCCTGCAGCTGACCGGCGAGGGCGGCCTGCTGCAGCAGCTGACCAAGCGGCTGCTGGAGTCCGCCCTGGAAGGCGAGATCACCGACCATCTCGGTTATGACAAGCATGACCCGGCGGGCAAGAACGGTGGCAACTCCCGAAACGGCACGCGTTCCAAGACCGTGCTGACCGACGTCGGCCCGGTGGAGATAGCCGTGCCCCGCGACCGCGACGGTTCTTTCGAACCGAAGATCGTCAAGAAGCGGCAGAAGCGCCTGACCGGCGTCGACGAGATGGTCATCTCCTTGTCCGCAAAGGGCCTGACCACCGGCGAGGTCCAGGCCCACCTGGCCGAGGTCTATGGCGCCGAAGTCTCCCGCCAGACCATCTCCACCATCACCGACAAGGTGCTGGAGGGCATGGCCGAATGGCAGAGCCGCCCCCTCGACACCGTCTACCCGGTCGTCTTCATCGACGCCATCCACGTGAAGATCCGCGACGGTGCGGTGGTCAACCGGCCCATCTACGTGGCCCTGGCCGTCACCACCGAAGGCCGGCGGGAGATCTTGGGGCTGTGGGCCGGCGACGGCGGCGAGGGCGCCAAGCACTGGCTGCACATCCTCACGGAGATCAAGAACCGCGGCGTCAGCGACGTTCTCATGCTCGTCTGCGACGGACTCAAGGGCCTGCCCGAGGCGGTGGAGACCGTCTGGCCCAGGACGATCGTGCAGACCTGCGTCGTGCACCTGCTGCGGAACTCCTTCCGTTATGCCGCCCGGCAGGACAGGGACAAGATCGCCAAGCTCCTCAAGCCCGTCTACACGGCGCCGACCGAGGAGGCCGCCCTGGACCGGTTCGCCGAGTTCGCCGACGCCTGGGGTCGGAAGTATCCGGCGATCGTGAAGCTCTGGGAGAACGCCTGGGTGGGGGTGCCCCCGGACGGAGTCTGGGGGAGAGTTCACCCCCTTCCTGCGGTTCGACACCGAGATCCGCCGCATCGTCTGCACCACCAACGCGATCGAGTCGGTCAACGCCCGCATCCGCCGGGCGGTCAAGGCCCGCGGACACTTCCCCAACGAGCAGGCCGTCCTGAAGTGCGTCTACATGGCGATCATGTCCCTCGACCCCACCGGCAAGGGACAGGCCCGCTGGACCATGCGATGGAAGACCGCGCTGAACTCCTTCGACGCCCGCCTCTCAGCAGCCCGTCAGTAACCCCAACCACCCCAATCACACCGCTCGTTTGACAGACCCGCCCGAGGGTGTGACTGCGGCCGAAGGCCTGTGGGTGCACTCGCGGCGGGTGCAGGTCCAAGCGGTACCCGAGGGGCTTGATCTCCACAACAAAGGTGATATGCGCCATAGCAGCCCACAGACTTACTACAAGTGGCTTATAGGCCGTTTCTTATTGACGCCATAACGGATTTATCGGACGCACAGGATCAAAGCCCTGAACAGGCTCGATGAATGTTATGCCGGATTTATCCATCGCCTATCAGCGGGGGGTGCGCGTATACGGCCCTATCACCTTTGACCCCTTGCGAATGTGGCCGAGGTCACGGAATGAGGCTGTGCAGAGAGAGTCCGTGGATGCCGTAAAGGTCCGATTAATCCCTCCGGTTAGGCGTCCCTTTCACTTCCGTGTGATATAGCGCGTGTGGTCGCTCTCACATCTTCTGTCGGCGAGTCGCGAGAGCGTCCCGAATCCGGTCCCCGTTCGGCGGTCGATCGACTGGCGGATCCACGAGATCCAGGCCAGCGAGCGGGAACCCGCCGTCAGTGAGCCCATTCCAACTTCAGACGACGGCCGATCGGCGCTATGTCACGGGCGTCTGGTAGACCCTCGCTATGACGTTCTTGGTGGTGGTCGAGGGT
>NZ_JBIWNY010000061.1:0-11385 GCF_044767465.1 Streptomyces sp. NPDC101237
GCGGGGGGGGCTTTTTCCAACCCCCCCCCCGTTTGGGCCCTCCCTCCCGGGGCGAAACACCCCCCCGGGGGGGGGGGGGGGCCCCCCCCGGCCCCCCCCCGCCGCCGTATTCGGGCACGGATCATGCCCGATCCCACGTCCCGCACAGCGGCACCCCAGGTCCGAGACGGGCACGCCCCGGCACAACCGGGCACATACGGGCAGCATCAGGTTGGCAACAGGCCTGGTCAGCCGTGTGCGCCGGCGGTACAACTTCCCCCATGGCCCGAACGGGCGGTTCCACAGGGAGGTGGGTGACGGCATGAACACCATGACGGCGGAAGAGCGCCAGCGCGAGATCGTGCGGGCCGCCAGGACCACCGGTTCCGTGGACGTCACCGCGCTCGCCGCCGAACTGGGCGTGGCCAAGGAGACGATCCGCCGCGATCTGCGCGCCCTGGAGGACCACGGCCTGGTGCGGCGCACCCACGGCGGCGCCTACCCGGTGGAGAGCGCCGGTTTCGAGACCACGCTCGCGTTCCGGTCGACCAGTCACGTCCCGGAGAAGCGCCGGATAGCGTCCGCGGCCGCCGAACTGCTGGGCGACGCGGAGACCGTCTTCGTCGACGAGGGCTTCACCCCCCAGCTCATCGCCGAGGCGCTGCCCACGGACCGGCCGCTGACCGTGGTCACCGCGTCCCTGCCGGTGGCCGGCGCGCTCGCGGAGGCCGAGAACGTCTCCGTGCTGCTGCTCGGCGGCCGGGTCCGCTCCGGCACCCTCGCCACCGTCGACCACTGGACGACGAAGATGCTCGCCGGCTTCGTCATCGACCTGGCCTACATCGGCGCCAACGGCATCTCCCGCGACCACGGCCTGACCACGCCCGACCCGGCGGTCAGCGAGGTGAAGGCGCAGGCGATCCGGGCCGCGCGGCGCACCGTGTTCGCCGGCGTGCACACCAAGTTCGGGGCGGTCAGCTTCTGCCGGTTCGCCGCGATCGGCGAGCTGGAGACCATCGTCACCAGCACCCTGCTGCCCGCCTCCGAGGCCCACCGCTACTCGCTCCAGGGCCCGCAGATCCTCCGCGTCTGACACCGGGCCGACCAGGCCCCCCGCAGTCCCCCACCGGCACCTTCCCCACCCAGGCGTGCCCCATATGTCCACATAAGTACCTCAGATCTCCCAATCAGTTCTCCAGGAGCACCCATGCGAACCCAGAGCCGACGAACGCCCCGCGCCCTTTTCGCGGTGGCCGCCGCAGGAACGCTGACCACCTCGCTGCTCGCCGGCTGCTCGGGCGCCGGCGCAGGCGGCGGTTCCTCCGCCCACTCCATCAACGTCCTGATGGTGAACAACCCGCAGATGGTGGAGTTGCAGAAGCTCACCAAGGCCAACTTCACCAAGGACACCGGCATCAAGGTGAACTTCACCGTGCTGCCCGAGAACGACGTCCGCGACAAGATCAGCCAGGACTTCGCCAACCAGGCCGGCCAGTACGACGTGGCGACCCTCTCCAACTACGAGATCCCGATCTACGCCAAGAACGGCTGGCTGGAGCCGATCGACTCGTACGTCAAGAAGGACACCGCCTTCGACCAGCAGGACATCCTCAAGCCGATGCAGCAGGCCCTGACCGCGGCCGACGGCAAGCTCTACGGCGAACCCTTCTACGGCGAGTCGTCCTTCCTGATGTACCGCAAGGACGTCTTCCAGAAGAAGGGGCTGACCATGCCGGCCCGTCCCACCTGGCAGCAGGTCGCCGACCTGGCCGCCAAGGCGGACGGCGCGGAGCCCGGCATGAAGGGCATCTGCCTGCGCGGGCTGCCCGGCTGGGGCGAGATGCTGGCGCCGCTGACCACGGTCGTCAACACCATGGGCGGCACCTGGTTCGACAAGGACTGGAAGGCCCGGCTGGACGCCCCGGAGTTCAAGAAGGCCACGCAGTTCTACGTCGACCTGGTCCGCAAGCACGGCGAGGCCGGCGCCGCCCAGTCCGGCTTCGCCGAGTGCCTGAACGACACCACCCAGGGCAAGACCGCGATGTGGTACGACGCCACCTCCGGCGCGGGTTCACTGGAGGCCGCCGGCTCCCCGGTGAAGGGCAAGATGGGCTACGTCCCGGCACCGGTGGACAAGACCGACAGCTCCGGCTGGCTCTACACCTGGGCGTGGGGCATCCAGAAGGCCTCCAAGAACCCCGGCGACGCCTGGAAGTTCATCTCGTGGGCGTCGAGCAAGGGCTACGAGAAGCTCGTCGGCGAGCAGGCCGGCTGGGCCAACGTACCGGCTGGCAAGCGCACCTCGACGTACGACATCCCGCAGTACCGCAAGGAGGCGGCCGCCTTCGCGGACGTCACCCGGGACGCCATCGCCGGCGCCAAGCCCAACGACCCGGGCGTGCAGCCGCGGCCCGCACCCGGCATCCAGTTCGTCGACATCCCCGAGTTCACCGACCTGGGCACCAAGGTCTCCCAGGAGATCAGCTCCGCCGTCGCCGGCCGGCAGTCCGTGGACGACGCGCTGAAGAAGGCCCAGCAGCTCGCCGAGGCCGTCGGCAAGAAGTACGAGGGATCATGACCGCCACCGCCTCCCCCCGGGTCGCCGCCGCCTCCGCGCGGCCGGCGCCCCGGCCCCCGTCCGGCCGCCTGCGGACCTGGGCCACCCGGGCCCCGCTGCTGCCCGCGCTGGTCTTCATGATCGTGGTGACCCAGCTGCCCTTCGTGGCGACCGTGGTGATCTCGTTCTTCGACTGGAACGCGCTCTATCCGAAGGACCGTCACTTCACCGGCGTCGACAACTACCGCCAGGTCCTGGCCGACCCGGACCTGCGCCACTCGGTGTGGACGACGATCCTGCTGACGGTCACCGTGGTGCTGGTCAGCCTGGTCCTGGGACTGGTGGTGGCGCTGCTGCTGAACCACAGGTTCCGGGGCCGGGGCGTGGTCCGCACCCTGATGATCGCCCCGTTCCTGGTCGTCCCGGTCGCGGCGGCCCTGCTGTGGAAGCACGTCCTCTACAACCCCGAGTACGGCCTGCTCAACGGCCTGCTGCACTACGTCGGCGGCCCCCAGCCGGACTGGATCTCGGACAACCCGCTGATCGCGATCGAGGCCGCGCTGGTGTGGCAGTGGACGCCGTTCATGATGCTGATCCTGCTGGCCGGGCTGCAGAGCCGGGACCAGCAGCAGCTGGAGGCGGCCCGCGTGGACGGCGCCAGCGACTGGCAGGTCTTCCGCTACCTCACCCTCCCGCACCTGCGCCGGTACCTGGAGCTCGGCGGCCTGCTGGGCTCGATCTACATCGTGCAGAACTTCGACGCGGTCTTCACGATCACCTCCGGCGGACTGGGCACCGCCAACCTCCCCTACACCGTCTACCAGAGCTTCTACCAGGCGCACGAGAACGGCCTCGCCTCGGCCGCCGGCGTCGTGGTGGTCATCGGCTCGATCGTCATCGCGACCTTCGCCCTGCGCGTGGTGTCGTCCCTGTTCCGCGAGGAGGTGTCCCGCGCATGAACACCGCCCTGACCGCCCTACGGCGAGGCGGACTCGGGCTGGTCGCGTGGCTGACCGGGATCGTGTTCTTCCTGCCCATCGCCTGGATGGCGCTGACCTCCTTCCACTCCGAGGCGGACGCGGCGACCAATCCGCCGTCCTTCGCGGCCGCCCTGACCCTGGACAGCTACCGCGAGTTCTTCGGCGTCGGAGGCGGCGCGAGCCCCTGGCCGGCGCTGATCAACTCGGCGATGGCGTCGGTGGTCTCGACGCTCTTCGTGCTCGTGCTGGCCTTCCCGGCGGCCTACGCGCTGTCCATCCGGCGGGTGCGCAAGTGGACGGACGTCCTGTTCTTCTTCCTCTCCACGAAGATGCTGCCGGTCGTCGCGGGCCTGCTGCCGATCTACCTGTTCGCGAAGAACACCGGGATGCTGGACAACATCTGGCTGCTGGTCGTCCTCTACACCTCCATGAACCTGCCGATCGCGGTGTGGATGATGCAGTCCTTCCTCGCCGAGGTCCCGGTCGCGGTGATCGAGGCGGCGCAGATCGACGGCGCCCGCCTCCCGACGATCCTCGCGCGCGTGGTCGCCCCGATCGCGCTGCCCGGCATCGCCGCCACCTCGCTGATCTGCTTCATCTTCAGCTGGAACGAACTGCTCTTCGCCCGAGTCCTGACGGGCGTGGTCGCCGAGACCGCCCCCGTCTTCCTGACCGGCTTCATCACCAGCCAGGGCCTGTTCCTGGCCAAGGTGTGCGCCGCGTCGCTCGTCGTCTCCCTGCCGGTGCTCGCCGCGGGGTTCGCCGCCCAGGACAAGCTGGTCCAGGGCCTGTCGTTGGGAGCCGTGAAATGAAGGCCGCCGTCATCGAGTCCGTGGGCCGTGCCGTCGTCACCGAGGTCCCCGACCCCACGCCGGGACCCCGCGAGGTGGTCGTCGAGGTGGCCGCCTGCGGACTGTGCGGCACCGACCTGCACATCCTCCAGGGCGAGTTCGCGCCCAAGCTGCCGATCGTGCCGGGCCACGAGTTCGCCGGCGAGGTGGTCGGCGTCGGCACCCAGGTGACCGAGGTGGCGGTCGGCGACCGGGTCGCGGTCGACCCGTCGCTGTACTGCCACGAGTGCCGCTACTGCCGGGACGGCCACAACAACATGTGCGAGCGCTGGGCCGCGATCGGCGTGACGGTGCCCGGCGGGGCCGCGCAGTACGCCGTGGCGCCCGTCGCCAACTGCGTGAAGCTCCCCGAGCACGTCCGCACCCAGGACGCGGCCCTGGTCGAGCCGCTGTCCTGCGCGGTGCGCGGCTACGACGTCCTCAACTCCCGGCTGGGCGCGCGCGTCCTGATCTACGGCTCCGGGACCATGGGCCTGATGATGCTGGAACTCGCCAAGCGGACCGGCGCGGCGAGCGTCGACGTGGTCGACCTGAACCCGGCCCGCCTGGAGACCGCCCGCGCGCTCGGCGTCTCGGGGTCCGCCGCGAACGCCGACGAACTGGACCGCCCGCGCGGCTGGGACGTGGTGATCGACGCGACCGGCAACGCGGCGGCCATCCAGGACGGCCTGGACCGGGTGGCGAAGGCCGGCACCTTCCTCCAGTTCGGCGTCGCCGACTACGCGGCCCGGGTGACGATCGACCCGTACCGCATCTACAACCAGGAGATCACCATCACCGGCTCCATGGCCGTCCTGCACAGCTACGAGCGCGCCGCGGAACTGTTCGCCAACGGGGTCCTCGACCCGGACGTCTTCATCAGCGACCGCCTCCCGCTGGACAGCTATCCGCAGGCCCTGGAGCAGTTCGCCGCGGGCGTGGGCCGGAAGATCGTGGTGGTGCCGTAGAAGTTTAAGGGAACGGTAAAGGGAGGTCGTTCGTTCACCCGGCATGACAGCTATGACCCCTGGCTCGAACATCCCTCTTCCGGTCGCCCGGGTGGCGGTGGACGTCACCGCCCCGGTGCGGCTCGACGTGTCGGGCCTGCTGCTCACCGGCGACGGCAAGGTGCGCTCCGACGACGACTTCATCTTCTACAACCAGCCCAGCGGCCCGGGTGTGACGTACCGCTCCGGCGGCGGTACGTCCCCGGACGCGATCACCGTCGACACGGCGGCCGTGCCCCCGGGCATCGAGAAGATCGTCGTCACCGCGAGCCCGGACGCCGCGGGCCAGACCTTCCAGGGCATCGAGCCGACCGCCACCCTCCGCAACGCGGACGACGGCTCGGTGCTGGGCACCTTCACGCCTCCCCAGCTGGGCCCCGAGACGGCCCTGGTGGTCGTCGAGATCTACCTGCGCAACGGCACGTGGAAGGCCCGCGCGGTGGGCCAGGGGTACGCGAACGGCCTGGCCGGCATCGCGACGGACTTCGGCGTCACGGTGGAGGAGCCGGCCCCCGCGGCCCAGCCGGCGCCGGCCGCCACTCCCCCGATGCCGGCCGCCACTCCCCCGATGCCGGCCGCGCCGCCGGCCCCGCCCGCCCCGGGCAGCGGGAAGATCAACCTCGACAAGGGCCGGGTCAGCCTCCAGAAGAACCAGACCGTGTCCCTGGTCAAGGGCGGCAGCCCGCTGCTCTCCCTGGTCCACATGGGCCTGGGCTGGGAGCCCGCGTACGGCGGCCGGGACATCGACCTGGACGCCTCGGTCGTCGCCTACGGCCCGCAGCGCAACCACGTCGACAGCTGCTACTTCGGCAAGCTGTCCATCCTCGGCGGCGCGATCAAGCACTCCGGTGACAACCTCACCGGCGAGGGCGGCGGCGACGACGAGGTGATCGTGGTCGACCTCGGCCGGATCCCCGCCGAGGTCACCGGCCTGGTCTTCACCGTGAACTCCTTCTCCGGCCAGAAGTTCACGGAGGTCGCCAAGGCCTACTGCCGCCTGCTGGACGCGGCGACCGGCGAGGAACTGGTCCGCTTCGACCTGACCAACGCGGAGGCCCAGACCGGCGTGATGATGGCCAAGCTGGTCCGCCAGTTCTCCGGCGAGTGGGACATGACGGGCCTGGGCGAGTTCGTGAAGGCCCGCACGGTACGGAACATGGTGAAACCGGGCGCCCAGGCGCTGTGACGCCACGGTCCCGCGCCCCCGTCCGGGCGCGGGACCGCCTCCGCCGTCCACCCCCTGACGACGCACCCCGTGAGACTCCGGCCGTCGGCAGGTCCCTTCGCAGCGCTGTGAGGCCGTCATCACCCACGCGAGCCGCCCGCCGTCGCTGGAGGACGTCGTCGCCGAGGGCCTCGACGTCGTCTTCGTGGGCATCAACCCGGGTCTGCCGTCGGCCCTGCGCGGCCACAACTTCGCGACACCGGGCAACCGGATGTGGCCGGCCCTGCACCGCTCGGGCTTCACGCCCCGCCTGTTGCGGCCCGACCAGGAACGCGACCTGCTCGATCTGGGCCTCGGCATCACCAGCATCGTGCGCCGGCCGACGGCGCGCGCGGCGGAACTGACCCGCGAGGAGTACGTGCGCGGGGGCGCGGACCTGCGCCACCGGGTGCGGGCCCTGCGACCGGCCTGGCTCGCCCTGCTGGGCGTCACCGGCTACCGCGCGGCCTTCGGGGTCCGCGACGCCGGCATCGGCCCGCAGTCCGAGCCGGTCGGCGGGACACGGGTGTGGGTACTGCCCAACCCGAGCGGTCTCAACGCCCACTTCCCGCCCGCCGCCCTGGCCGTCGAGTTCGCCCGGCTGCGGGTCGCCGCCGGGCTGCCGGACCGCTCCGGGCTGCTCGGCGACGGTCCTTTCGACGAGACCTGACCCGTTTGCGTACCGCCGTGCGCGGTGGCGGAGTTGGGACATGTCGCAGTCGCGACACCGACGGCCCGTGACATGGACATCCACTCAGCTGATTCTTTCGAACAGCGCGCGAACCGGCGTCGCACGAAAGGTGTGTGGCTGATGGCATGGATCCGTCTCACGGCGGCGATATCGACGGCACTGGTGCTGACCACGGGAGGCATCTCGTCCGCCTCCGCCGGGGCGGCCTCCCCCGGCACCGCCGAACCGGCGGCCCGACCGGCGGCCCAACCGGCGGTGAAGAACGCGAGGACCGCCTCGACCGTACGGCTGGTGACCGGCGACCGTGTCACCGTGACGCCGGGTGCCGACGGGCGGCGCACCGCGTCGGTGGAGCCCGGCCCGGGCCGCCAGGACATCGTCTTCCGCACCTATGAGGAGGACGACGGCACGATGACCGTGCTGCCGTCCGACGCGGCGGACCTGGTGGCCGCCGGGACGCTGGACCGCCGTCTCTTCGACGTCACCGCCCTGCTGGCCCAGGGCTACGACGAGGCCGGCACCCCGGCGCTCCCCCTGATCGTCTCCCCGCAGCCGGGCGGCACCACGGCGGCGGCCCCCGCGACGGGCCGGTCGGCCTCGGCGGACAGGAAGGCCGCGGCGGCCACCGCCGACCGGCTCACCGCCTTCGGCGCGGCGGCCGCGCCCGAGCGTCGCCTGGAGAGCATCGACGCGACGGCCCTGCGGGTCGCCGACGCCGACCTCGGCGCCTTCTGGAAGACCCTGCGGCCGGACGGCGCGGCGGGCACCTCCCGGCTCGCCCGGACGCCCCGGGTGTGGCTCGACGGCCGGGTGGCGCCGACGCTGGACCGCAGCACCGCGCAGATCGGCGCCCCCGTCGCCTGGAAGGCCGGTTTCGAGGGCCAGGGCGTGAAGGTGGCCGTACTGGACACCGGTGTGGACGCCGGGCACCCGGACCTGACGGGCCGGATCGCCGAGTCGAAGGACTTCTCCGGCAGCGGCAACACCACCGACCACTTCGGCCACGGCACGCATGTCGCGTCGATCGTCGGCGGCACGGGAGCCGCGTCCGGCGGCACCCGGCGGGGTGTCGCGCCGCGCGCCGACCTGCTGATCGGCAAGGTGCTGGGCGACGACGGCTACGGCTCGGAGTCGCAGGTCATCGACGGCATGGAGTGGGCGGCCGCCGAACACGCCAAGGTCGTCAACATGAGCCTGGGTTCGGACGCGCCCTCGGACGGCACGGACCCCATGAGCCAGGCCGTCGACCGGCTCTCCGCCTCCGGGCAGACGCTCTTCGTCGTCGCCGCGGGCAACGCGGGCGAGGAGGGCGCGTCCACCATCGGCTCGCCCGGCGCGGCCGACGCCGCGCTGACCGTCGGCGCCGTGGACCGGGACGACTCGCTCGCGCCCTTCTCCAGCCGCGGCCCGCGCCTGACCGACAAGGCGGCCAAGCCCGACGTCACCGCGCCCGGTGTCGGCATCGTCGCCGCCCGCGCCTCGGGCACCGCCATGGGCACCCCGGTGGACGCCGACTACACCGCCGCGTCCGGCACCTCGATGGCCACCCCGCATGTCGCCGGCGCGGCCGCGCTGCTCGCCCAGCGGCACCCGGACTGGAACGGGCAGCGGATCAAGGACGCGCTCATCAGCACCGCCCACCTGGTGTCCGGCACCAAGGTGACCGAACAGGGCGGCGGCCGCATCGACATCGGCGCGGCCATGGGCACCCTCACCGCCACCGGCACCCTGACCCTGCCCGCCCTGGAGACCGGCGGCCCCGGCGGCCGGCGCCAGGCGGCGTCCCTGCGCTACACCAACGAGAGCGACCACCCGGTCGACGTCCGGCTGTCCGCGGCCCTGAGCACCGACAACGGTGTCACCCTCCCGGACGGCGTGCTCGCCCTCGGTTCGGACACCCTGCACCTCCCCGCCGGCGCCTCGGCCGACGTGCCGGTGCTCTGCGACGCCACGCACGCGGCGCGCGGCGCCTACTACGGCTACGCCACCGCGACCGCGGCGGACGGCACCGTGCTCGCCCACACCACGCTCTCCCTGGTCGTGCACACGCCCCTGCACCGGCTGACCGTGGTCGCCCGCGACCGCGACGGGGCCGTGATTCCCCAGGCCGCGCCCACCATCTGGGGTGCCGACGGCTTCGTCGGGTACGCGAGTCTGGATCCCGCGGTCGCCGTCGTCGAGGAGGGCACCTACCAGCTCAGCTTCGGCACGCTGGACAACGCCGCCGACGGGCAGGAACTGCGCGAGGTGGTCGACCCGCAGGTGAAGGTCACCAAGGACCGGACCGTCACCCTGGACGCCTCCAAGGTGACGGAGGTACGGATCCGCACGCCCCGGCCGGCCGAACAGCACGGCGTCCTCAGCTATCAGACCTACCGCAGGATCGACGGGAGGGGCCTGATCCAGGGGGTGATGTTCTTCGACGTCGCCAAGCGGATCTACGTCAGCCCGACCGCCCAGGTCACCGACGGCACCTTCGAGTTCGCCTCGCGCTGGCAGCTGACGGCTCCGCAGCTGACCGCCCGGGTCACGGACACCTCGCGGTCCTTCGCCCCCTACTACCTCCCGGCGTCCCCGGTCTTCGACGACAAGGGCGTGCGGCTGACCGCGGCCGACGCCGGAACGGGCAGCGCCGCCGACCTCAGGGCCGCCCACGTGCGCGGGAAACTCGCCGTCGTGCGCTACGACTTCGGTGACGACACGGCGCTCGCCCGGGCGGCCGCGGACGCCGGCGCCAAGGCGCTGATGCTCGTCATGCCGCAGGGCTTCTACCCCTGGACCCGGTGGAGCCCGGACGGGGCGCGCCTCGCCCTGCCGGTCATGCGCGCGGGCACCGCGGACGGCACCGCGATCCTCGACCGGGCGGCCCGGCGGACCACCGCCGTCCAGTTCTCCGGCACGGTGCGCAGCCCGTACCTGTACGACGTCATGCAGGTGTCCGAGCAGCGCGTTCCCGAGCGGCTCGTGCACACCGTCTCCGCCCACGAGAGCGCGGTCGTGCGCGCCACGTACGCCCGCACCGGGGCCTCCGGCTGGGCCAGCGAGCAGCGTTTCGCCTGGCGGCCCTACCAGGACACCGCATGGAACCAGTACTCGCGCGAGGTACCGGTGGGCGGGCAGCGCACCGAGTACGTGACGGCCGGCGACACCCTGTGGAACCACGTCGTGCACCACGACACCGTCATGGACCGCGACACCCCGCTCCAGGCGGGCATGCAGGACGCGGCGCACCGCTACCGGGCCGGACAGCGGGCCGCGGAACGGTGGTTCACCGCGCCGGTGCGCCCCTCCCTGCCCCGCGCCGTGGGCTGGCCCGCTCCGACGCGCTACGGCGACACCCTGTCCCTGTACGTCCCGGAGTTCACGGACGCCGACGGCCACTGGGCGTACGCGGAGCGGGACGCGCTGGGCGGTGTCGGCACCCGTGCCTCCGGTGCCGCCGACACGGCGGTGGCGGACCTGTTCCGCGACGGCAGGCGGGTGGCGCACTCCGAGACCGGTGCGTGGGGCACCTTCGAGGTGCCGGCGGGCCGGGCCGCGTACCGGCTGGACCTGGCGACGGGGCGCGACTCCGACGACTGGCGCTTCGGCACCCGTACCGAGACGTCGTGGACGTTCGGCTCGGACACCACCGAGGCCGCCTCGGTGCTGCCGCTGCTCCAGGTCGACTGCGCCGTGCCCGTCGACGCCCGCAACGCCGTCGGCCCGCAGCGCGGCCACACGCTGGGCTTCGACGTCCGCATGCCCGACGGCCTGGCCGCACCGCGCGGTACGCGGCTCACGGTGGAGACCTCCTACGACGACGGGAAGACCTGGGTGACGGCTCGGACCACGAAGAAGGGGTCGGGCGGGCACTTCACCGCGACCGTGGAACGGCCGTCGCGGGTGCGCGGCGACGCCTATGTCACACTGCGGGTCACGGCGGCCGACGACGCCGGTCACGGCGTCCGGCAGACGATCGAACGCGCCTTCCTCCACCCCGGCGCCACACGGCACTGACCGGGTGCCGTCACCGGGACGGAAGGGCGGCGGGCGCCGGGGGCCCCCGCCCCCGCGGGCGCCCCCCCCCCGGGCGGCCCGCCCCACCGCCGGGCGAGCCGGGGGGGCGCGGCGGGCGCCGGCCGGGGCCGAGGGGGC
>NZ_JBIWNY010000062.1:0-9450 GCF_044767465.1 Streptomyces sp. NPDC101237
GCGGTCGCCGATCGCTTACGAGCACACCCTCCGACCAGCAGCAACTACCCTGACCCAAGCCGCATAGACGTGTTCAACATCCGGGGTCAAGGCCCTCGGAAGAGATCGGTCAGCTCCGCCTGTCGCCCCGTCGGCCAGGCACTGATCACCCCTGAGCCGTCGGGATACGTGACCACTTCCTGGTCGACGAGGCCGCCCTCGAGAAGGGTGCTCCACAACGATGCCGACTCCACCTTGGCCAGCTGCGCGTTGAGCAGATGCTGCGCTGCCCGTGGGTAGTACTCCCTGATCACCCCACCGACCCTAACGGCGGGCACTGACATCACCCGTCCCCACCGCATCCGCTGGGATCCGTGCAGCCTGCATGCCGTGATGACGCATCGGCACCCGAAACTCACCTGTTGGCGGCCGCCTGGACAAAATCGTCGCCTGGTGCGGCAAGCCGTCTCGCCTCCGCCGCTGCGTTTTCCTGCGCTGTGACCACCGCCCCTCCAATTCCTGCCTGCCCAACCGGCGCTGTCAGTGGCACCCGGCATCATGAATCACGACATACACGCACGCAGGGCAGGGCAGGTTTCGTGATGATGGTGCCGTGGACGACGCTGGAGCCGGCGCAAACAGAGACCGTGGTCGGGGTGCTGCTGTGCCGCGAGCACCCACACGCGGAGCGGATCCGCCCCTCCCGGGGAGACGGCGGCATCGACGTCATCGAGATCACCGAAGGCGGCTGGATCGTCTACCAGATCAAGTACTTCGCCACCAACCTCACCGCAAACCAGAAGAAGCAGATCGAACACTCCTACAACGAGGTGCGCGCCTTCGCCGCCTCCCAGGGAGCCCGCATCGCCGCCTGGCACCTGGTACTTCCTTTGGACGGCACCAAAGAGAACCGACTCGCCTGGCTCGCCGAACTCACCCAGGACGTCGGCTTCCCCTGCCACTGGATGGGCCTCGCCCAGCTCCACGGCCTGGCGGCCAAATACCCAGACGTGATCGACTACTTCCTCGGCAACGGCATGGAACGCGTCCTGGACCTGCAGCAGCAGATGCTTGAACTGATGGGTCTCAAGCAGCGTACGGACCAGGCCCTCGCCACCGACAAGCCGGTCCCACTCAAGGCTGCGGATGCTACCGACGGACTCGAGAGCCTCTACCGGGCCCTCAACGCGCACGACCCGTTCTACCGCTACAGCTTCTCCGTCGACGACACCCGCCGCATACCGCAGCATGATCCCACGCTCGTCCTCGCCTCCCAAGCTCAGAAGGGCGATGGTCCGTGTGTCACCTTCCGGATCCATGTCCGCTACGCGCAAGCGGTTCACGACCACCCCCTGAACATTCGGTGGAAGGTGTCCTTTTCCGAAGACAAGCCCGCGCCCCCGGCTTTCCACGAGGCGATGACCTACGGCACACCGCTGACCTTGTCCTCCACTGAGGCCGCCTCCTTCAGCTGTACACTCGACCTGCCCGGCGGCCTGGGCGGCAGCTACTCGCACGGCAAGATCTCCCTGGGACCCGCCCGGCACGAAAGCCCCACCCGCAAGGTGCGCCTGCAACTCCTCGACGAGCACAACGCGGTGATAGAGACCCTGATCCTGGCGCTGGAACCGGCTCAGACCGGGCTGTCGGGGGACGGCCTGTCGGTCAAAGGTCGCGACACGTCGGGGGTGTTGCGCGTCCAAATACTCACGCTTCAGAGCACAGGTCAAACCACCATGCGGTTCGCCCTGGCCCCCCTCGATGGTCTGGCTCCCGACGAGATCCTGCCGGCACTGCGCTTCGCGGCAGGACTTCGAGAGCCGCATGGCCTCCGCGCCGCCGCACTATACGGCCCGGTCAACGCCGAGCCGACGCCGATCACCGCAGGCAACGACACAGACGAACTACAGGTGTTGGCCGCGCGGGAACTGGCCATCGCCCAGGCACTGTCGGTGATCCAAAAACACACCACTGAACAGTTGACCATGCCGGATTTGGCTCAGATGACGGTTGCCGAGGCGGAAGAATTGTTCAATGTCGCCCGTCTTCTGCATGAGCAGGCCATCAGCTACGACTGGCACCGGGCCGAATTGACGCTGCCCCGCGACGCCGTGCCCGTGCCGGTCACCCAGGGAAGCGGGCCGGAACCCTATACGTTCCACCGCCCCTTGGTCGCCAAGATCGCAACCAGGCAGGTCGACCTGGGCTGGGAACGCATCGATCTCGAGTCGGCTGTCACGGAGGCAGCAGAGATCGAGGAAGGCTGGCTTGTGGTGTGCTACCCGGGGACAAGTCAGAAAGGCATCAGCACCCACGTAGCCAGCCTGCCTTCTGTAGTGCCTGTGGAGGAATGAGTGCGGGCCGGGACGGGGCACCGCGCCGGAGAGGAGCGGGGCCCGGCCGTGCTGTGCAGCAGCAGGGCATCGGCCATGGTGAGAGGACCGAGCCTTGCCCGAGTCGGGGATCAGCCGCCGATGTCGATATCTGCCAGCAGCTCCGGCGTGATGTCTTCGATGCCTTCCTCGATGGCCGTTATGGCTGCCTGGCAGATGAGCTGGGAGAGCAGTTTGAGGTAGCCGCCGGTGCGGCGGTGCAGATTCGTGGCCTGACCGACCAGTGCATGGGGCGAGAGCCGGTGCAGACACAGGCTCTCTTCAAAGCTGCGCAAGACGGCGGGCCAGGTGTCCTGGTCGCCGTCGTACAGCGGGATGGGGTCGAGCCAGGTCACCGGTGGCCGGCTGGGATTCGCCTGGGGGAGCACCTTATACTCCTTGCCGTCTTCGCCGGTAATGAGCGGCGCACGCTCGCTCAGACCTTGATCTGCCTCGCTGAGTCCGTCCGCCTTCACGCAGGCCGCCCGCACGATCTCGCGGGCGCCGGTGCCGCAGAAGATGGTCGTGTTGCCGAGCTCCTCGCGCAGGGAGTCGCAGTAGTGCAGCACCGGGACGAGTTGGTCCGGGTGTACCCGCTGCATACCGTCCACGAGCAGCAGTTGAGTCCAGCGCCGTTCCAGGACGTACCACACGGACTGGGAGAGATCGGGCGTGCGCCTGGGCTGAAGCACCTCGTCCTCGGTCAGTGGCGCCGGGGCAAGGCCCAGGAACTCGGCGATCGCCCAGACCCAGTTTACGAGGTTGTCCGCATCCTGCGGGGCCATGATGTGCACGACGGGGATCCGGCCATCGTGCACTTCCTCGATGCTGCTCTGGAACTCCCGGCCGATGGCCCGCAGCAGGAAGGTCTTGCCGGTGCCGGGGGCCCGTCGATCACCCGGTCCATCAGCCCCTCGCGCCGGTTGCGGTTGACCAGCAGCAGCCGGTGCGCCTTCAGTAGACCCGCATCGAATGCGGGATTGGGCACCAGCAGCAGATGCCCGTGGTAGCGCAGGCGGGGGTCGTCGGAGGTGACCGGGGTGTCGATGTCGAACGGAGCGGAGTCCGCGAGATCGGGACGCTTGATCATCTCGTGGACGTAGGCGTTCCAGCCCTGCAGGGTGAAGATCCAGCGTGGCGCCATCGGCGCGGTGCTCACAGCTTGTTAGCGTGACGGGTGTATGGAGACTCCGGCTGCCAGCTCAACTCACTGACCCTCATGAACGGCAATCAGCGGTTCGAGACCATCCTTCTGGTGCGCGCTGAAGCTAATCACCTGCAGTAGTTACGCCGTCTGCCACTGCCCTGGCCCATGCTGCAACCGGCCGTTCTGGTCATGTTTGCTCCGAACATCACCGGCCCCTAGACTTTGCAGTTGGGACCATGATGTCCAGTTGGTCGATGGTGAGGGATGGCATTGCGTCCGAGATGCGATGCCGTCGATTACGTTGAGCGGGCCTGGGGGCCGTCGAGGCATGGAGTCAACTCACCGGCCGAGTCAACCTTGACGTTGCGGATCTACTCGCCGCGCTTCGCACGAGAGTGCCGGTGGTTTTGGTCTCCAACGCGATCACGCGGCTGGAGACGTATCTTGCCGCAGTCGGACTGGACGAGGCGTTCGACGCAGTGATCAACACAGCCAGGATCGGGGTGGCCAAGCCCGACTGACGCGTCGCCTCGACGCTGGCTGCGTACAACTGCGGGGAGGAATGCGGGCCGCCTCGTTCGGCGATGCGGATGAGGCGACCCGCTTGCGGCTACTTGAACCAGTAGCGGACGCCGTGGTGGTGTGAGCAGGTGCCCTGGGAGTGACGCGAGTAGGACGCGGTGGCGTCCTTGCACTTCGCGGTCTCGTACTTTGGCATTAACGGCTTGCGGCGGGGTCTGGCACAAGTTCCGTGAGCCGGTTGCTGACCGTGACGTCAGTGGCATGTGTTGAGATGACGGGACTCTGTTCGCCGACTTGCTGGGAGATCGTCTCGATGTCTGCCGCGTATCCCTCCTTGACGCGAGCTCTGGCCGAGGCTCTGGTCGATGTCCTCTGGTTCGTCGAAGGCTGTGAAGACGAGCAAATGGATCCAGACGACGCCGTCAAGGTCCTGGAGGGCGTCGCCCACGTCGTCAGCAAGCTGTCACGTGAGCAGCAGGACGAGTTCCTCGGCCTACTCGCCGCCATGGCCCGCGAGGAGCCTGATCCGTCGCGGCGAGCGTTTCTGGAGGAGTTCCCGGACGGCTTCGGACTGGTGGAGGACGCGGTCTGACCACAGCCTCAGGAGAGCAGGACCCGTTTACGCAGCAGGCCGAAGCCGGCACGGCCGAACATCTGCCTCTTGAGCATCTTGATCCGGTTGACTGCTCCTTCGACCGGGCCGGAGTTCCAGTCAGTGGTCAGCCCGGCGGTCACCGCGTCGAGGTCGTTGTTCAGTCCGGCGGCGAAACTGCTGATGCCGGGCAGGTTGGCGTCGGTGGCCTCGGTGATCCAGTCGGGCAGGCGGTCGCCGCTGAGAGTGGTGAGCATCTCCGCGAACGAGCTGGTCAGTTCTGCGGCGGACGTGAGTTCCGGGCAGTGGTCGAGTACGGCCTTGCGGTGCAGTTTCTCCTCCTCGGTCAGGGTGGCGGGGTGGCGGGTGAGCCAGCCGGTCACCTGCCGTACCGACGGCGGTGGCGGTGCGGGGGTGAAGCCTTCCCGTTGCGGCAGGTCTCTCCGGATCCAGTCGCGGACGGTGGAGTAGTGGCCGCGGAATCCGCGTTCGGTGATCTCCCGGTGGAGATCGAGGATGGTCATGTTCCCGTCGATTTCGGCCCAGCGCCCGGCCAGGTAGGGCTTGAACGGGTCGAGTTTGCTCGGGAGTTGACGCTTGCGGCCCTTGACCATGTCCTGCCAGCGGGCGGCGCGGGCGTATCTCTGCACGGTGTGCCGTCCCCAGCCCAGGTGGTGGGCGACGCCCCGCAGACTCATGCCCTGGGCGAGGAGATCGTGGACGAGGGCGTGGTGGGCGCGGGCCCTTTCGGCGAACTTGCCGGTCGGGTCATCTGTTTCGGCCTCCTGGCCAGGTGCCGTCTCGGCGGGCGTCTCCCATGCGGGCTCCGGTTCCGGGTTGATCGGCGGGAGGTCGCGCAGGCAGGAGCGGTGGTCGGCGACGGTCTTCTCGACCGCGGAGGCGAGGTTCTGCCAGAGGTGGAACCGGTCCGCAACCTGGAGGGCCTGGGGTGCGGCGGTGTCGGCGGCCTCGGCGTAGGTGCCGGCGCGGTCGCGGCAGATGACCTCGATCTCCGGGTGGGCCGCGAGCCACGGGGCGAGGGTGGCGGCGTCACGTTCGGGCAGCAGGTCGAGGACCTGGTGGCTCTCGGCATCGATCACGACCGTCCCGTAGACATGACCGCGCCGGAGCGCGAAGTCGTCCACGCCGACGGCGCGAGGCTGCGTCGCTGCCGGGTCGGGCAGGTCCATCACCCGCCGCAGCAGCGTGGTGCGGCTGGTCGCGATGCCCATGACCCCGGCGAGGCGGGCACCGGCCCGGCCCGCCAGGGCCAGCCCGATCTCACTCATCGCCCGGCGCAGCCGCTCAGTGACCCGGCCATGGCGGCGGGTCAGCCCCGGCACCTGCTCCACGAACGTCCGCCGACCGCAGGCCGAGGCCGTGCAGAAGAACCGCCGGACCCGCAACGCGAGCTGTGCTCGTCGCCCTGCAGCGGGCAGATCTGCCGGAAACCGCAAGTAGGAGCTGTGCACCCGTTCCGTCCAGTGAGCGCAGTCGGGACAGGCAGCCCCGACAGGCGTGCACCGGGCCTCAACGCGTATCGCCTCGCCGTGCGCATCCATAGCCACGACGGCGACGCCGGGGACCGACGGGAACAACAACTCCTGCAGCCGGGACAACACCTCGTTCACGGCCACCGAATGTCGGCCGTACCACCCGCACGAGGAACGATTTCAAGGCGACTTCCGCACCCACCAAAAGAAGATCAACAACTACAAGGCGTGACCGGCTCACGGAACTTGTGCCAGACCCTTGCTGTGGCCCCACTTCTCCGGCCTGAGTTGGCTCCACTGCGTGGCTCGCGAGGCCGTCGTTCCGGCTTGTGGTGGCCCCGGGTTCCGGCGGGGACCGGCCCCAAGTCTTCAGGTTGATATTCCGCCGGCAAGCTCAAGCGACTACGTTTCCCTTCGTGCCCACCGCAGAAGCCGCCTCGGCATTCATCAGCACGTTCCTCGCCGAATTTGCCGGAATGGCGGACCCGGAGCGAGTTACCTTCGTCTCGTCTGTGTTGGACTGGCGGGAGTTGGCGCCGGTCGCGGTGGGTCCAAGCTGGGAGGAACTGAGCGACGGCCAGCGCGAAGCCGCCCTGGCTGCCCTCACGGGCCACGTCGCCGCACTCATCGCGGAGCTTCCCCTGACGAGTGCGTCCCTGGTCATCACGGATCCGGATCCGCACGACAGCAGCAAGTTCAGAGTCATGACCGGCGCTCTTGTCGATGAAGAGCCGACCGAGATCACCTTCTGGGTGTTCGAACAGGCTGGCAGAGGGCTCAGGATCGGCAATGTCGGGGTGGAGGGTGTGTCCTTCCTCGGCAGGTTGCGTCCTCGACTGACTGCCATCGCGGAGAGCCAGGGCATCGATGCGGTGATCCGCGCACTGCCCCAGACGGTTGGATAGGAGCGGCCTGCGCGGGCTCGCCTATCGCCCGGCCTGCTGCTTGGCCTTGGTCTGGGCGAGGCGGTAGGACTCGGTGCCGGTCTCGATGATGGCGCCGTTGAACGTGAGACGGTCGACGATGGCTGCGCAGAGACGAGGGTCGGTGAAGGTCTTCGTCCAGCCTCCGAACGATTCGTTCGAGGCGATGGCCACGCTGTTCTTCTCCTCGCGCTCGGTCAAAACCTGGAACAGCATCTCGGCGCCCCGGCGGTCCAGTTCGAGGTATCCGAGTTCATCGATGCAAAGCAGGTCGACGCGCCCGTAGCGGGCGATGGTCTTGGTGAGCTGCTTCTCATCGGCGGCCTCGACGAGTTCGTTGACCAGCTTAGCGGCGAGTGCGTAACGGACGCGGAAGCCAGCCATCGCGGCAGCGGAGCCCAGCCCGATCAGCAGGTGGGACTTGCCGGTGCCGGAGTCGCCGATCAGGCAGAGCGGCTTGCCTTTCTTGACCCATTCGCAGGTGGCGAGGTTGTGGATCTGGGCGGGGGTGACGTTGGGGTTGGCGGTGTAGTCGAAGTCGGAGAGCCATTTCTGGCGTGGGAAGCCGGCTGCCCGGATGCGTCGTTCGGACCGGCGCCGATCGCGGTCCTCACATTCGGCCATCAGCAGTTCGGCGAGGTAGCCGCGGTAGGACAGGTGCTCCCGTTCGGCGCGGGTGGCAGTGTCGGCGAACTGGGTCCGCATGGTCGGCAGTCGCAGGACCCGGCAAGCGGTGTCGATGGCGGCGTCGGCGGCGGGTTCGGTCAGGGTGTGGTGCGGGCCGGTCATCGCAGGTCCCTTCCGGGTCGGTGGTGCAGGAGCTGGTCCCAGCGGTCCAGGGCGGGCAGGGGACGCTGGTCGGGAGGCAGGCGGGCGGCTCGGCGCTCGGTCAGGCTCGGCAGCGGACGAGCCGGAGGAACGATCGGATCAGGAATCGGGGTGGTGGCGGTGACGGTCGGCGACCTGCCCTCCGTCTCGGCAGCCTTGCGGGCCTCCAGCGCGACCACGTCCGCGGTGCTGGCCCCGGCCGCGAGGGCGGCCCGGATGCCGGCGACCACGTCGCGGTGCTGCAGATGCCGGTGCAGCAGCAAGACGTGGACCAGGGCCTTCGTGCCGTCCGTCTCCCCGAGGGCGCGCTTGGCCGCCGACCAGAACGCCTCATGAGCCGGAGTGAAGGTGCCCTCGTGGCGGGCCTGCTCGAGTGCTTCGGAGCCGGCCAGGGCGCCGGGCTTGGTCAGCAGGACCTCCAGGAAGTGGTCCAGCACCACCCGCTCGGCACCCTTGGCGGTCAACCGCGGGTGGCGGGCGATCTCGGTGCGTCCGTGGAAGACAACGACCTCGCTGGAGCGCAGCAGGACGTGGACAGTGCGGCCGATGAACCGGACGGGAACCGAGTACCGGCAGACGCGGACAGCGACCATGCCGTAGCGGTCAACGCGGGGGTTGAACGCCATCCCGGTCTCGAAGTGGCCCGCGGGTAAAGGCAGCAGCAACGGGGCCTCACGGGCGAAGTCCTGACCGATGGTGCGGATCCGCATACCAATCCGGCGTCCCTCCTCAACCCGTTCGAACTCGGCGAACGCCTCATTGAGCTCATCCAGCGCGTTGACGCGCGGAACGGGGGTCAGGTAGTTGCGGCGCCAGTAGCCGATCTGGCCTTCCACTCCGCCCTTCTCATGGGCGCCGCGAAGGCCGGGCTCGCAGTAGAACGGGGTGATCGAGAAGTGCTGGCGGAAGTCGTTCCAGCGGGGATGCTCCTCGCGGGAGCGGCTCTTGCGGATCACCCGGGAAACAGCGGGCGAGAGATTGTCATACCGAATCTGGCCGCCCGGGATGCCTCTAATATGCGGGTCTCGATGTCAACCCCGAGGGGACCATGCCGCGGTCTGGAGAGTCGATCGATCAGCAGGATTCGAAGCTTGGGGTGGCAGGGCGGATGTTGCCGTCTTCGTCCATGAACTCGAGTCGTTCCATAAACGCCACGATGAAGTCGGCGAACGGGCCGTCGAAGGTCTCGCATCCCTCCTCGTGGGCCATGGTGACGATCTTCCAGCGGTCCGGATCCGGGTGGCAGGGCAAGAAGAAGTGCTCGTCGCCGCCGTAGTCGTAGCCCCAGGAGATCAGGCCGCCGGGCTCGGGGTGGAACGGGTGAGGGAAGTCGTCCGGTCGACGCTCGCGTCGTGCGGCGAATCTCTCGTGGATGCTGCGCATGCGTTCCAGCAGCGGACTGGACCCCCGAGGATGGAAGACCACGAGTTCGTCGGAAATCACCCCGGCGCCATAGGTGTCCAGGAAAGCCTTGTAGTCGCTGGGAAGCGGCGAGCCAATGAGCCCTTTCCAACCTCACTTGCCAGGCGGGCGGTTGGGCTGACAGACGGATGAAGCCCCTGGTAGATGGGTTTTCGACCAAGAGAACCGTCTC
>NZ_JBIWNY010000063.1:0-7931 GCF_044767465.1 Streptomyces sp. NPDC101237
CACAACCTCGCCCTTGCCGGATAGGTCGGCGGGGCCGAACAGCAGCCCACCATGCCCGAGGCGCCCCGGAGATCATTTACGGGACAGCCCTTAGATGATCAATTCCAAGGGATATCGACGGAGGTGTGGGGTGGGCTGCGGCCGAAGCTACCGCGAGACGGTCAGACGGCGAGCTGCCGCCCCTGGTTATCGAGGTGGCAGCGGGCGATCAGGCGTCAGGGTCGACATCGGGGTGCGTGAACCGCACGGGCCTGCCCAGCGACCGGGCGTAGGCGATTTCGGCTCGGGTGCTGTCTCCGATGTAGTCGCCGACCACGAGCACCTCATCAGCGAGCCGGATCTTCGCCCGGTGCAGATCGCCGAGTCGCACCTTCAGCGCCTCGGCCTCGACAGGATCGGACCACAGTTCGTGCGGCGACTTCACATCAAAGCCCGGTTTGACGACGATCTTTCCGGCTTTGGTCTCCCGCAGATCGGCCTCGTTCATCTCGGTCATGAAGCGGGTGGAGCCGCAGATCACGACGATACGCGGGAGGCTCAACAGCTTCTTCGCGTCGGCGAGCTTCTCCTCGGGGGTGAGCAGTTGCGGGGATGACACTGGTTCCTCCTGGTGGCGCGGTCCGCAAGGTGCCTGGCGGAGACGAGAACGAGGGCGCCCAAGATCGTTTTGTGACGAACGACGTGGACACCCTCGCGACAGCACTCTATGCGACGACCGACGACACGCTGAAGGAGCATCCCGACCTGGCGCCCTGGCGCCCACCGGTCGGCATCACGCCCCGCCTGAGCGATGCCGAACTGGTCACCCTCGCCACGATGCAGGCCGTACTCGGCTACACCTCCGAGGCCAAATGGCTCCGCCATGCCCGTGCCCACCTGCGCCACCTCTTCCCTTACCTGCCCCAGCGGCCCGGCTACAACAAGCGGCTGCGCAAGGCCGCCGGTCTGATGCGAAGCATCAACCGGATCCTGGCCACCACCGCCGCCATGCACAACGACCTCGGGCTTACCGAACCTCGTGACGTGCACGTTCGCCACTTCCACACCAGACCGTTCCTGGTCCTGGACGCCCACCGCTTCACCGATGCCCTCATCAGCACGATCAGCGATCCAGCCCTCCGCGCAATGCCACCAGTCGGCACGATCGACCAATACGTCGACAGCACCGACATCACCGACCGGAACCGCACTGACCGCCGCATCCGCTACATCGCCGGGCCAGAACTGCCCGCTTCACCTTCCAAGACCTAAGTTCAGAGAACGCCGCCAGGCCGCCACCCTGAACCTCTATGGCATCGACCGCGTCCGCATGCTAGTCGCGCTCCACTTGAGGGCGGCTTTCAGAGTTGCGAAGCTCCTCCGTCGACAGGGAACTCCGTTCCCGTCGAGAAGGTCGCCCCGAACGCCAAGTAAGCGACCGCGGCGGCCACTTCCTCGGACCTGCCCAGCCGCTCCATCGGAATGGTGCTCCGGTAGGTGTCCTTCATCGCCTCGACGACGTCGGCGGGCAGGGAGCGGTCCAGGATGCCCGAGTCGATCGGGCCGGGACTCACGGCATTGACGCGCACCTTGCGCGGCAGCAGTTCGCGGGCCAGAGTGCGCGTCATCGACCGCAGGGCCGCCTTGCTCGCCGAGTACACACCGAGCGCGTCGAGACCCAGGACGTTCACCACCGACGTGGTGAGGACCACGCCGCTTCCCTCGCGCAGGAGCGGCGCCAATGCCTGCACCGTGAAGTACGGGCCCTTGGTGTTGACGGCGAACACCTCGTCGTACATTTCCTCCGTCGTGGAGTCGAGCGGCGCGGACGCGGTGACGCCGGCGTTGACGAACAGCGCGTCCACCGTGCCGAACCGCTCCCGGACCGAGCCAGCGAGCGCCCCGATGTCCTTCAGGGACGCGGTATCGCTCCGGACGGCGGTCGCCCTCTCCCCCAGTTCCGCCACCGCGGTGTCCAGGGTGGACCGGGTCCGGCCGGTGATCAGTACGTGCGCCCCGCCGTCCGCGAACAACCGGGCCGCGGCCAGGCCGATCCCGCTGCTTCCACCGGTGATCACGATCTTCTTGCCCTCATAAGTGGTCATGTCCTCAGCCAAATGCCGGCCCGCACCCCCTGTCCAAGACCTGTTCCGTATGCCGACATGTCCTGAGCGCATGACGACACGCGACGTACCCTGGGCGGATGGACGTCGATCTGCGGCTGGTGCGCTATTTCACGGTCGTGGCGGAGTACGGCAACTTCGGCCGGGCCGCGACGAGTCTGCACCTGGCGCAGCCGTCACTGAGCCGCCAGATTCAGCGACTGGAGGCTCAGCTCGGTGTCCGGCTCCTCGACCGTTCGCCGCAGGGCAGCCACCTCACCGACGCCGGGAAGGCATTCCTGCCCAGGGCCCGGACACTGCTGCTCGATGCCGAGCAGGCCGCTCGCACGGCCCGGGCCGCCGTCCGGCCACCCACCGTCACCGTCGGCTACGCCGAAGGGCTGGTCATCACCGCCTGCGTGCAGGAACTGCGTCACCGGCACCCTGACGGCCAGATACGCACCCGGCACCTCGGCTGGCGGGACACGCGCGCTCTCTCAGAAGGCCGCGTCGACGCACTCGTCGCCTACCGCCCGCTTCCCTTCCCCACGGACGGCCTGCGCGTGACCAAACTCCATGAGGAGTCCCGGGTTCTCGTCACATCGGTCCGTCATCCTCTGGCGAGCCAGGAGGCTGTCAGTGTGCGGGCGCTGTCGGACGAGGACTTGGTGACCTGCGTCAGCACTCCGGTTGTCTGGAGCACACCCAAACAGGCGGGTGACGGCCCCGCACCGCCCCCGCCCACGACCGACGACAGCTACGAGGACAAGCTGGAGCTCATCGCCACCGGCCACTGCGTCGCGCTCTTCCCTGCCGGCGACCGACGCCCCGCTGCCCGCGGGGACCTCGCCCTGGTTCCCGTCGTCGACGCCGACCCCTGCGAGGTCGTACTCGTCACGCGCGCCGACGACGGGAACCCGCTGCTCGGCTCGCTGGAAGACATCACCCGTGCACGGCTCGGCACATCCTCCCGGCGGAGTGGGCGCGAGTGACCGCGGCGGACATGGCCGTCTCGCCCTGGAGGTTGGGATGGGCCGGGGCGACCGGGGGCGGGGCCACCAGCGCCTCGATCCGGCGCACTCCCTGCGGGCGGCAGACGTCGTGTCCGATGGCCGGTGTGTATGTGTCCATGCAGTGTCCGCCACTGCGGTGAGCCACCCGGGCCGGCATCGCGTCGAGTCCCTTCTCGGTGTCGCGCAGGTACGCGAAGTCCCCCGCGGCCAGCGGCACGGTGCTGCTGGTGCAACCGACGCCGTCGGCCGGGAAGAGGTCCGGGCAGCCGACGACCACCAAACGGGTGTGCGGGGCTCACTGATGGACGGTGCGCAGGACCGCGGCGACCTTGGGTCCGGTCCGGAGGATGCGGGCGGCGAGCTGATCCGTGCCGTCTGCGGTGAAGTGCGTCCGGCAGGGGGCACCCGTCGGGTTCGGCGAGGACAGGCCGGCGCAGGTGGCCAGGTCGCTGCCGAAGCCCATGTCGTTGCCGCCGATGGTCACGCTCACCACGTCGGCGGTGCGGGTGACCGCGGCCAGCTGCGGCGGCACGTTCCCCTGTGGGCCGGCCGTGTCGGCGGTGGTCGCACCGGAACGGCTGACGTCCGTCAGCGGCCAGTGTCTCTGCTGGGCGACGAGCGACGGGTAGTGGTGGTCCGAGCGCGCACGTGGCGTCCACCTGGTCGGGGACTCCCGGGCCGAGACGTAGGAGTCGCCCAGGGCGGTGTAGCTCAGGGTCAGGGCGCCGCCCGTGGCTGCTTACGTCCGGCTCGCACCGACCATGCTCAGGGCCAGCGCCCCGAGCCCTGCCGCCATGGCCATCGCGGTGCGGCGGCGCGTGGGCGCCTCAATGCCTGCTTCACATGGACTCCTTGTCAAGGGTTCAGATATCGGTCACGGAGGTGGTGCTGTGTCGGGGGTGATCCGTCGGGTCTGCGGCCTACCGGCCCGCGCCGCCGGTGCGCACCCTTCAGACGCACGTCACCGCACGCGGGAGTGGGTCACTGCGCGGGGAGGGTCGGGCCAAGCACGTATGACTGCGGGCACGGATCCATCAACCCGTTCCTCGCAAGGGCGATTGGAGCGTCTCCGGCATTCCGGATGCTCCTGCGCTCCGGCTCCAAGAGGGCCGGTCGGACGGCCGGGCTTCAGGGGGCCGACGCTCGTCACGGGGGGAATTACGTGCGCTTTCTCAAAAATGCCAACCGGGCTGGGATTACCACAGTGGCTTCCACGCTCCGGAACCAAGCGTCAGGCGGGTAGAGTTCTGGTGCCCGCCGATCGTTCATTCGCCGGTGGCCAGGAGAAGGCTCGCGATGCGGTCGATGTCGACGTGGTGTCCCTCCGTGCCCGGCGGGACCAGTTCCTCAGCCCGGTCGAGGAATTCAGCGACAGGCCCAGCCATCATGTCGAGCACCGCGGACCCGAGCCGGGACCGCACGACGACTCGTACGACAGGGCCGTGCGACGAACGCCGGGGCGACACGAGGACGTTCCCTTCGCCCACCGGTCGGCCCAGTCCGACTTTCAGGAGGCTGAGCGCGAACACCCAGTCGACCGGGCCACTGGAAGTCGCCCCGATCGACAGACGAACGGCGTAGGGGTCGGCACAGTGATAGTGGAATACCGCGGGGAGGGACACCTGCGGCTCGCCTCCGACGATCACGCGCACCGCGAGTTCGCAGGTGACCGTGGTGTCGGCTGCGCTGAAAAACGGTTGACTCATTTCTCCGCCCGTTCAACAAAGTCTGGGGGATGGCAACTCTTGTCCCGAAAAGCCTAGGCCTGCCCGCGGCCGCCACTTGCCGGGAAATGTACGAAAGGTTGCCCAGGAGGGAACCAGACACAACCGAACCTTGCGGTCATTCCTCCGCGGTGTCCGGGGCTGTGGAACGGTGCAGAGGTTTCACGCCAGCAACGAGGGCGCCGTGTTGAGCATTGAACGGTGTCGGTCGGCGGCCCGCACAGGCCCTCCACGGGGGGCCGATCCGGACACCTCCGTGCATCACCTTCCATGACCCGGCATGATTTTGTGAATATCCTGTAGCCGCAGGTCGGTCCTGATCACCGAGCGGCGTTCGCCCTACCGGCATCGACGGGCGAGCAAGTGGGCACGGGGCAGCGCGAGTCGGGTCAGGTACAGAAGGGCGAGGCACACGGGGGTGGGTCAGGTGACCGAAGAGAACGGCGTCGGGTTCGGAGAGCTGCTCAGGCAGTTGCGACTGGAGGCGTCGCTGACGATCGAAGCGCTGGCCGAGGCGTCGGGGGTCAGCGGTCGCGGGATCGGGGACCTGGAGCGGGGACGCCGGGCCACGCCCCAGCGAGGAACGGTGGCAGCGCTGGCGAACGGCCTGAACCTGCGCGAGGCGGAGCGCGAACGCCTGCTTGCCGCGGCCCGGATCGGACGCAACCCGCGGCAGAGCCCCGCCGACGTGCGTGCGTTCCCGCGCGGCATCGACGATTTCGTCGGCCGGGAGCAGGAACTCGCCCAACTCGGCGCGCTGGCGGGGCAGGCGACCCTCGGGCGGCCCCAGGTCGTGGCGGTGTCCGGGCCTCCGGGCACCGGGAAGACCACCTTGTCTCTGCACGCCGCGCGCCAACTCGCGGACCGTTTTCCCGACGGACAGTTAGTGCTCGATCTGCGTGGCATGGACGACGAGCCTCCCCTGCCGGCGGAACTGATGCTGCGTGTGCTCAAGTCCGTCGGCGTCGCCGACCGGGACCTGGCCAAGGCCGGACCGCAGGGGCATCCGGAGCTGTACCGGCAGGCACTTGCCGGCCGCCGCTGCCTGCTGGTGCTGGACAATGCCCGGGACGAGGCCCAGGTCCGCCCCCTCCTGCCGAGCGCGGGCGGGGCGATGGTCCTGATCACCAGTCGAAGGATGCTCACCGGACTGGAGGACGTCGAGCGCCTGCCCATCGGCGAGCTCTCCCCCGCCGAAGCGGCGACGTTCCTGACCGGTGTGATCGGCAAGGACCGTGCGGACACGGATCCCGACGCACTCTCCGAGGTCGCCCTGCGCTGCGCCTATCTGCCTCTCGCCCTGCGTGTGGCGGGCAACTGGCTGGCGACGCGCTCGGGTTGGACCGTCCGTCGCCTGGCCGATCGCCTCGCTCTGCAGGAGCGCCGTCTGGACACCCTGGCCGCCGGCGATGTCCGGGTGTCCGCGGCCTTCGATCTGTCGTACCGCCAGCTCACTCCCGACGCGGCCCGGCTCTTCCGCTTCCTCGCCCTGGTCGACGGCCCCGACGCCAGCGTCGCCATCGGTGCCCAGCTCACCGGGCAGGAGTACTTCGACGTCGAGGACACCTTGGAGGAGTTGGTCGAGACCGGACTGCTGGGATCCGACCAGGACCGGTACCGCCTCCACGACCTGCTGAAGCTGTACGCCCGCGACCGGCTCCGTGCCGAGGAGCCGGAGGAGGCGGCCGAAGCGGCCAGGTCCGCGCTGCATCGCTGGCTGCTGGAGACCGCGGTCGTCGCCGGCCGCTGGTTCGAGCCCGACTACGGTGCCCCGCCCGCCACTTGGCAGGGGGCCGTCGACCTGTCGACCGCCGACCACGCCCGCCAGTGGCTCCAGACGGAGAGCATCAACTGGCTCGCGGCCTTCCGAGCCGCGGCGCACGAAGGGGACCATGTCGTCGTGGTCGAGGTGGCGGACGCCCTCCATTGGTTCTCGGACCAGTGGATCTTCTGGGGACACTGGCCGGAGGTCTTCGCCCTGGCCGCCGCCGGCGCCCAGGGACTCGGCGACCCCCGTCTCGAAGCCACTCACCTGAACAACCACGCCTGGGCTCTGCTGATCTGCGAAGGCCGCCACCACGCCAGCATCGATCGTTCAGCCGAGGCCCTGGAGGCGGCTCGGCGCGCCGATGATCTTCCGCAGCAGGGCTGGTCGCACAGCTACACCGCCTGGGCGCTCAGCCAGCTCGGCGACTACTCCGCGGCGGCACCGCACAACCGTGACGCGGCCCGGCTGTTCGAGGCCGCGGGCGACCTGCACGGAACCCTCCACGCCATGTGCAGCCACGCCGACACCCTGCTGCGAGCGGGACGTTACGAGGAGTCCATCGCGGAGCACCTCCGTACGCTCGCCTTTCTCGATCAGGCCGGCGACAGCATCGAACCGCACAGTGCCGCCTTCAATCGCACCAACGTGCAGACGTCCATCGGCCAGGCCCAGACTCTCCTCAAGAACTGGGCGAAGGCCGCCGACCACCTGCGCGTCGCGGTGGACCTGGCCCGTGCGAGCGCGAACCCGGGACTGGAGAGCCGTGCGTTGATCCACCTCGCTGACGCCCTGCGCGCCGGCGGACATCGAGAACAGGCCCGCGAGGTGTACGCCCAGTGCGTGGATCTCGGAGAGTCCGGCAACCCCCAGCACGTGGTGTCCGCACGGGAGCGCCTGACGGAACTCGATCACGGTTGATCCGGTCCTTCCACGGCTGCTCGCCGGGTCCCCGTCGGGGGCGGCGCGGTGCGGCTCGCTGCCGGTGCCTGCCTCGCGAGGGGACTTCATCAGGTCGTTCCTGTGCGGAGCCCGATTTCGGTGCGGTGGCCCGTGCGGTGGCGGCGGCCGAGTGGGGGCGAGAGGCGCTTCATCCCACTCGGCTGCCGAGAAGGAACGCTACGGCTCCTCGCCGTACCGGGTGCGTCCGGCAGTGCGCCCCTTCTGGTCCACGAGCGCACTCCGCCGTCCTTCGGATCGCACGAGTGCCGGAGACGAAGTGTCGTCTGGGCCGGACGGACGGCAGCCGGGCGGGGCCGGCCGGTGGATCCGCACCCGCCGCCCCCAAACCCCCCCCCCGCCCGGGGGCGCCGGGCCGACAAAAATGGGAAATAGACCCGACACCAAA
>NZ_JBIWNY010000064.1:0-3377 GCF_044767465.1 Streptomyces sp. NPDC101237
GTTCGGCGGTGTCCTACTCTCCCACAGGGTCCCCCCTGCAGTACCATCGGCGCTGTAAGGCTTAGCTTCCGGGTTCGGAATGTAACCGGGCGTTTCCCTCACGCTATGACCACCGAAACACTATGAAACTGTTCAGCCGCACCATACCGTGACCATGGCATGGGGCCGTTCGTGGTTTCAGAACCAACACAGTGGACGCGAGCAACTGAGGACAAGCCCTCGGCCTATTAGTACCGGTCACCTCCACACCTCACGGTGCTTCCAGATCCGGCCTATCAACCCAGTCGTCTACTGGGAGCCTTACCCCATCAAGTGGGTGGGAGTCCTCATCTCGAAGCAGGCTTCCCGCTTAGATGCTTTCAGCGGTTATCCCTCCCGAACGTAGCCAACCAGCCATGCCCTTGGCAGGACAACTGGCACACCAGAGGTTCGTCCGTCCCGGTCCTCTCGTACTAGGGACAGCCCTTCTCAAGACTCCTACGCGCACAGCGGATAGGGACCGAACTGTCTCACGACGTTCTAAACCCAGCTCGCGTACCGCTTTAATGGGCGAACAGCCCAACCCTTGGGACCGACTCCAGCCCCAGGATGCGACGAGCCGACATCGAGGTGCCAAACCATCCCGTCGATATGGACTCTTGGGGAAGATCAGCCTGTTATCCCCGGGGTACCTTTTATCCGTTGAGCGACGGCGCTTCCACAAGCCACCGCCGGATCACTAGTCCCGACTTTCGTCCCTGCTCGACCCGTCGGTCTCACAGTCAAGCTCCCTTGTGCACTTACACTCAACACCTGATTGCCAACCAGGCTGAGGGAACCTTTGGGCGCCTCCGTTACTCTTTAGGAGGCAACCGCCCCAGTTAAACTACCCATCAGACACTGTCCCCCACCCGGATCACGGGCGCGGGTTAGACATCCAGCACGACCAGACTGGTATTTCAACGACGACTCCCCCTGAACTGGCGTCCAGAGTTCAAAGTCTCCCAGCTATCCTACACAAGCCGAACCGAACACCAATATCAAACTGTAGTAAAGGTCCCGGGGTCTTTCCGTCCTGCTGCGCGAAACGAGCATCTTTACTCGTAGTGCAATTTCACCGGGCCTATGGTTGAGACAGTCGAGAAGTCGTTACGCCATTCGTGCAGGTCGGAACTTACCCGACAAGGAATTTCGCTACCTTAGGATGGTTATAGTTACCACCGCCGTTTACTGGCGCTTAAGTTCTCAGCTTCGCCCCACCGAAATGGAGCTAACCGGTCCCCTTAACGTTCCAGCACCGGGCAGGCGTCAGTCCGTATACATCGCCTTACGGCTTCGCACGGACCTGTGTTTTTAGTAAACAGTCGCTTCTCGCTGGTCTCTGCGGCCACCCCCAGCTCACGGAGTAAATCCGGTCACCAGACGTGGCCCCCCTTCTCCCGAAGTTACGGGGGCATTTTGCCGAGTTCCTTAACCATAGTTCACCCGAACGCCTCGGTATTCTCTACCTGACCACCTGAGTCGGTTTAGGGTACGGGCCGCCATGAAACTCGCTAGAGGCTTTTCTCGACAGCATAGGATCATCCACTTCACCACAATCGGCTCGGCATCAGGTCTCACCCTCAAGCCACCCGGATTTACCTGGATGACGGGCTACACCCTTACCCCGGGACAACCACCGCCCGGGATGGACTACCTTCCTGCGTCACCCCATCACTCACCTACTGCAAGTCTGGTCCGTCGGCTCCACCACTTCCCTTTGCCCGAAGGCTCCAGGACGGCTTCACGGACTTAGCATCGCCTGTTTCGATGTTTGACGCTTCACAGCGGGTACCGGAATATCAACCGGTTATCCATCGACTACGCCTGTCGGCCTCGCCTTAGGTCCCGACTTACCCTGGGCAGATCAGCTTGACCCAGGAACCCTTAGTCAATCGGCGCACACGTTTCCCACGTGTGAATCGCTACTCATGCCTGCATTCTCACTCGTCAACCGTCCACAACTCGCTTCCGCGGCTGCTTCACCCGGCAGACGACGCTCCCCTACCCATCACAGCCTCCGTTGGGAGTATTGCTGCAATGACACGACTTCGGCGGTACGCTTGAGCCCCGCTACATTGTCGGCGCGGAATCACTAGACCAGTGAGCTATTACGCACTCTTTCAAGGGTGGCTGCTTCTAAGCCAACCTCCTGGTTGTCTGTGCGACTCCACATCCTTTCCCACTTAGCGTACGCTTAGGGGCCTTAGTCGATGCTCTGGGCTGTTTCCCTCTCGACCATGGAGCTTATCCCCCACAGTCTCACTGCCGCGCTCTCACTTACCGGCATTCGGAGTTTGGCTAAGGTCAGTAACCCGGTAGGGCCCATCGCCTATCCAGTGCTCTACCTCCGGCAAGAAACACACGACGCTGCACCTAAATGCATTTCGGGGAGAACCAGCTATCACGGAGTTTGATTGGCCTTTCACCCCTAACCACAGGTCATCCCCCAGGTTTTCAACCCTGGTGGGTTCGGTCCTCCACGAAGTCTTACCTCCGCTTCAACCTGCCCATGGCTAGATCACTCCGCTTCGGGTCTTGAGCGCGCTACTAAAACGCCCTATTCGGACTCGCTTTCGCTACGGCTTCCCCACACGGGTTAACCTCGCAACACACCGCAAACTCGCAGGCTCATTCTTCAAAAGGCACGCAGTCACACCACAAGGATGCTCCCACGGCTTGTAGGCACACGGTTTCAGGTACTATTTCACTCCGCTCCCGCGGTACTTTTCACCATTCCCTCACGGTACTATCCGCTATCGGTCACCAGGGAATATTTAGGCTTAGCGGGTGGTCCCGCCAGATTCACACGGGATTTCTCGGGCCCCGTGCTACTTGGGTGTCTCTCAAACGAGCCGTCAATGTTTCAGCTACGGGGGTCTTACCCTCTACGCCGGACCTTTCGCATGTCCTTCGCCTACATCAACGGTTTCTGACTCGTCTCACGGCCGGCAGACCGCAAAAGAGAGATCCCACAACCCCGTATACGCAACCCCTGCCGGGTCTCACACGCATACGGTTTGGCCTCATCCGGTTTCGCTCGCCACTACTCCCGGAATCACGGTTGTTTTCTCTTCCTGAGGGTACTGAGATGTTTCACTTCCCCTCGTTCCCTCCACACTGCCTATGTGTTCAGCAGCGGGTGACAGCCCATGACGACTGCCGGGTTTCCCCATTCGGAAACCCCCGGATCAAAGCCTGGTTGACGACTCCCCGGGGACTATCGCGGCCTCCCACGTCCTTCATCGGTTCCTGGTGCCAAGGCATCCACCGTGCGCCCTTAAAAACTTGGCCACAGATGCTCGCGTCCACTGTGCAGTTCTCAAACAACGACCAGCCACCCATCACCCCACCCGCTA
>NZ_JBIWNY010000065.1:0-4398 GCF_044767465.1 Streptomyces sp. NPDC101237
CGGTTACATTCCGAACCCGGAAGCTAAGCCTTACAGCGCCGATGGTACTGCAGGGGGGACCCTGTGGGAGAGTAGGACACCGCCGAACAATCATTCAAAGGGCTGGACCCGGAACTTCTGTTCCGGGTCCAGCCCTTTTTTGGTATGCGTAACGCAAAGTTCACGTTGGGCATCGAGCATCGCAGCATGGGTACCGCAGCAATGCTCAGGGCCGCCGGCGTCGGAGTCGGCGACGAGGTCATCGTGCCGGCCTTCGGGAACGCGGAGGTCGCCGAGGCCGTGACACTCGCCGGCGCGCTTCCGGTGTTCGCCGACATAGATCCGGTGACCTACTGCCTCGACGTCCCGGCGGTGGAAGCGGCGGTAACCGCCCGGTCCGCGGCCGTCGTTGTCGTGCACCGCTTCGGGCGCTGGGCCGATGTCCGGGGCCTGCGGGCGCTCGGCCAGCGGCACGGACTGCTGGTCCTGGAGCAGGGCGAGTCCGAGGCGCCGTACGACGAGATCGCGCAGCGCCGGCAGCGGGCCGCCTACCTCGACGCGAAGCTCCGCGGCGTGCGGACGCCGGACGGCGGCGACGGGCACACCTACCAGCAGTACGTCGTACGGGTGCCGGGGAACGGCCGACCCGACCGGGACGCCTTCGCGCGGGCTCTGCGGGGCAAGGGAGTTGACTGCCGGGTGCCGGTGAAGACCCCCGTGCACCGGCTGCCGGAATTCCGGCGCTGCGTCTCGCTGCCGCAGACCGAGCTGGCGGCCGACGCGACGCTGGCGCTGCCGGTGGACGCCTCGTTGACGAAGCGGGAGATGCAGCGGATCGTGTCCGCGTGCAACGCGCTCGGGGGACTGCTCCAACCCGCCTTCTGAACGGGTTTGGGAACCCGGGTCTGTTCGGGGTATGATCTATTCCGTTGCCGAGGGGGAAACCCCGAAAAGGCGACAAGCCCCTATAGCTCAGTCGGCAGAGCGTCTCCATGGTAAGGAGAAGGTCAACGGTTCGATTCCGTTTGGGGGCTCAGTCAGGAAAAGCCCCGCCCTTTCGGGCGGGGCTTTTCTTGTGTGCGGGCTATTGAGCGTGTTCAGCGTGCCGAGACCAGCACGGTGACTCCGCGCAGCAGGACCGCGGCGGCGATCCGTGGGTCACCGAGATATCCGGCCACCATGGCACCGTCGCGCAACGCCACCATCGCGTCGGCTGATTGCCCGGGGTCGGCCGAACCGAGGCGCTGGAAGGCGTCCCGCAGCACCTCGCGGAACCAGGCACGGTGCTCCAGCACGGCTCGGTGGACCGGACTCGCGGAATCCGGGTACTCGGCCGCGGCATTGATGAACGGACAGCCGCGGAACCCAGTGCCGCAGACCTCCGAGCCGATCCCGGACGCCACCGCGAGCAGGAAGTCCGCGGGAGAGGTGATCTCCCGTGCCGCCTCGGCGACGCGTTCCCGGATCTGCTGGTCGGTGGCCTCCAGATAGGCGCGGACCAGATCGTCCTTGCCGTCGAAATGCCGGTAGAAGGTGCCCCGCGCCACGTCGGCCTCCGCCATGACCCGGTCGACCCCGACCCCGCGGATGCCCTCGCCGTAGAAGAGCCGGCTCGCGGTGCTCAGAAGTCGCTCACGCGCCGGGGAGGGGCGAATCGGTACGGACACGTCTTTTACCTTCGACATGCCGCCAGCATAGAACGGTCTGTCTCGTCAGCGGTCGACGATGCTACTTGGTGGCGTACACCGCGGTGTAGCCGCCGATGAGGGGCCGGGCCTCGGTCTTGGCGAATCCGGCCGCCTGGAGCCACTGAGCGGCGTCCGCGACGGTGTACTCGGAGCCTCCCTCGGTGTCGATGAGCATGTTGAGTGACAGCATCAGGCCGTAGGTGTTGTGGCGGCGCTCGTCGTCGATCATGGCGTCGTAGACGATGAGGGTGCCGCCCTCGGGCAGGGCGTCGTAGGCCTTCTTCAGCAGGAACCGGCGCTGTTCGAGGTTCCAGTCGTGGAGGATCTGTCCCATGACGTAGACGTCGGCCTCGGGCAGCGGGTCGGTGAAGAAGTCGCCGCCGTGGAAGGCGAGGCGGTCGGTCAGGCCGTGGGCGGCCACGAACTCCTCGAAGACCGGCGCCACGGGCGGGAGTTCGAAGACGCCGCCGGTGATGTCCGGGTTGGCGCGCAGGACGGCGGCCGGCACGGCACCGAGGGCCCCGCCGAGGTCGACGACGCGGCGGCGGCCGGTCCAGTCGAAGTCGGCGGCCAGGGCGGCGGCGAGCGGGGTGCTGACGCCGTTCATGCCGTTGAGGAAGTTCCGCCAGGCGACCGGGTCCTGGCTGAGCGTGGCGAAGAACGGGGCGCCGCTGTGGGCGACCTCGTTCTGGAGGTTGCCGGTGCGCAGGGCGTCGGTGAGGTTGTTCCAGAAGCCGAAGAGGCGGTTGTTGGCCATCTCCAGGATGCCGCCCACGTAGGACGGCTTGGCGCGGTCCAGGAACACGTCGGCGGCGGGAGTGTTGCGGTAGAGGCCGTCCGCGTCGCGGGTCAGCACGCCGAGGGAGACCAGGGCGTCGAGGAAGTCCTCGGCGGACCTGGGGTGCAGGCCCGCCTCGGCGGCGAGCGAGTCACGGTAGCGGCCGCCGTTTGCCAGCGTGGTGAAGACTCCCAGCTCGACCGCGCTGAGCAGCGTCTTGGAAGCCATGAAGCCGAGGCCGAGCTGGAGAAGCGGCTCAGGGGTGATCGGGTCGGTGACCGACATGTGTGTCTCCCTCGTGGGTTGGTAGTTGAATGCTAAACAGACCCTGGTGCGCGGTGGGTCGTTGAGTCAGGGCGGGCGAGGCGGCGGAAGCCCGAAAAAGCCCGCTGACCACGTCGGTTGCCTCTTCGGGCACAGTGCCGGGAAGGGGCCTGCATCGGTCCCGTGGAGGCGGCGGCGACACGGGCGTGCCGCGCTGTGGTCAGTCCAGTGCGCGCATCGCGGTGGACAGGGCGTCCGCCGCGAACTCGCGTCCCGTGCGGCCCCGGCCGACGACGCGAAGGCCCTGCGTGAACGTGGTGAGGAACCGGGCCGGCTCCCTCGGATCCTTGTCCGCGGAGATCGCGCCCCGCGCCCGCGCCTGCTCCAGGGCGCCGGCGACCGCCGACTCGACCTGCCGGAGCGCGGCCGTGACACGGTCGGCGGGGGTGGGCAGGGCTCCGCCGTGGGCGGAGGCGTTGACCACCAGACAGCCGCGTGTGGGGTCGGTCGGATCGGCCTCCACGAGGGAGACGAGCACCTCGCGGACCGCGACGCGGATCTCGGCCGTACCGCCGACGGCCTCGGCCGGGCCGGCGGCCTCGGAGGGAGACGTACCGCTCCAGGGAGCGGAGGCAGACCCGTTCCTTCGAGCCGAAGGCCGCGTAGAAGCCGCCGCTGCCGATGGACAGTTCCTTGAGCAGGTCCTGCAGGGAGGTCCCGGCGTAGCCGCGGCGCCAGAACAGGTCCATGGCGCCAGCCTGGCGTGCTTTGTGGAGCAGTCGATCAACTATGTCTGCCGCACCGGACCCGGGCCTCGCGGGACCCGGGCCTCGCGGTGGTCGGGCCGCCGGTCACCGGCGGGTGAGCGCGGCCAGCTCCTTGGTGATCGTTTCGGTGTCCTGGTAGGTGAGTCCGATCCGGGCGACGTGCTTCCAGCGCACGATGCCGTCGGCGTCGATCACGAACACCGAGCGCTTGAGGCCCAGGCCCGGCATCTGGATGCCGTACGCCTTCACGACCGAGCGGTCGGTGTCGGCGAGCAGCGGGAAGCGCAGGTCGCGCTTGCGGGCGAAGCGCTCGTGGCTGTCGAGGTCGCTGAAGTTGACTCCCCACACGTTCGCCCCGAGGTCGCGGAAGCGGTCCAGGTCGGAGGCGTAGGAGCACAGCTGCTTGGTGCAGACCGCCGACTCGTCGCCGGGGTAGAACGCGAGGACGACGGGCGCACCGCGGTGCGCCGACAGTGCGTAGTCCTGTCGGTCGACGGTGCCGTCGTCTCCCAGCAGTACTCCGGGGAGTGTGAAGTCGGGGGCGGGCGTACCGATCTCGGGCACGGGCATGGCGGGTCCTCTCACGGGGGGAGCGAGCCGGTCGGCGGGGTGCCGGACCGTCCGTGCGGCTAACTGTATAGAACGTTCTATCTCTTCGGAAGGAGTCCGTCCCGCATGCGCCTGTCATCACGGTCACGTGCGCGGGCCGCGCGGCTCCGGGGTCGCAGCTCACCGGGCGTCCGTCCGGCTGCCCGCGGCATCGCCTCAGAGGGTCTTGATCTGGCCGCCGTCGATGACGATCTCGGTGCCGGTGATGTTGGCGGCGCGGGGGGAGGCGAGGTAGAGGGTGAGGTCGGCGACCTCGGTGGCTTCGGTGATGCGGCCGGACGTGATGCCCATGCTCTGGGGTACGACGGTGTCG
>NZ_JBIWNY010000066.1:0-3035 GCF_044767465.1 Streptomyces sp. NPDC101237
CATCCATTGCATGCGGTTGGTCCAGCCGGCGTGGGTGGAGGCGACGCCCTTGGGTGTGCCGGTCGACCCGGAGGTGTAGTACACCGAGATCAGGTGGTCCCCCGTGACACCGCTGCCGGGGCCCGCCGGGGACGACTCGGTGAGCGTTCCTGGACCGCAGTCCAGCACCGCGCACCCGGCACCGGACCCGTCGCGGGCCCCGGCGAGCAGGGCCGCCCGCTCGGCGTCCGCGCAGGCCACCGGGGCGCCCGCGTCGGTCAGCACCTGGACGGCGCGGGCGACGGGCAGGTCCGGGTCGAGCGGGACGAAGGCGCCGCCCGCCTTGAGGACGGCCAGGAGGGTGACGGCCATCTCGGCGGAGCGGTCCATCCAGAGGCCGACGGGGGTGTCGGCGACGACTCCGGCCTCGCGGAGGCGGGTGGCCAGGTGGTTGGCGCGGCCGGTGAGTTCGGCGTAGGAGAGGGTGCTCTCGGAGTCGGTGACCGCCGGCGCGTGCGGGGTCGCCGCCGCCACCGCGTCCACCAGATCCGTCAGCAGGCCCTCCGGGAACACCGTGGCCTCGCCCAGCCCCGTGGCGAGCAGCCGCTCGCGTTCTGCCGCGTCGACCATGCCGACACCGGAGACGGGACGGCCCGGCTCGGCCAGCGCGTTGCGCAGGAACGTGACGAAGTGCCGCATCAGCCGGCTGATCGTGGCCGGTTCGAACAGATCCGATGCGTAGTAGGCGATCCCGGAGAACGTGTCGCCTGAGCGGGTGAGGGCCACGCTCAGGTCGAACCGCGACTTGCCGTCGACCAGCTCCACCCGCTCGGTCTCCAGACCGGGCAGGACCAGGTCGTCGGTCTCCTCGTCGCCCAGCGCGAACAGCACCTGGAACAGCGGGTTGCGGCTCGGGTCCCGCTCCGGCTGGAGCTCCTCCAGCACGGCTTCGAAGGGGAGTTCCTGATGCTCGTAGGAGGACAGGGTGTTCGCCCGGGTACGGGCCAGCAGCTCCTCGAACGACGGGTCGTCGTCCAACTCGGTTCGGATCAGCAGGGTGTTGACGAAGTAGCCGATCATCTCATCGAGTTCGGGCCGCACCCGCCCGGCGATCGGCGTGCCCAGGGTGACGTCCCGGGTCGCCGAGTGCCGGGCGAGGACCACGCTGAACGCGGCCGTCAGCGTCATGAACGCGGTCGCGTTGTGCTC
This sequence comes from Streptomyces sp. NPDC101237, assembly GCF_044767465.1. Classification (NCBI taxonomy): domain Bacteria; kingdom Bacillati; phylum Actinomycetota; class Actinomycetes; order Kitasatosporales; family Streptomycetaceae; genus Streptomyces; species Streptomyces sp. NPDC101237. The sequence continues at coordinate 1,189 of NZ_JBIWNY010000066.1, forward strand.
CCGTGAGAAGCGGTTGACCGCCGCCCCCAGCTCGCCGTCCACGGTGAACGAGAACTGGGCGCCGTTCCCGGTGCGCACGGTCGGCCGGGGCCGGTCCGTCGGCAGTTCGTCGGTGCTCGCGCCGGCCAGCCGCTGCCGCCAGTGCTCCAGCTGGTGCCCCAGCCGCTCCGGCGTCTGGTGGTCCCGGCTCCACGCCGCGTAGTCCCCGTACTGGAGCGGCAGCGACGGCAGTTGCGGCTCGCGGCCGGCCGCCAGGGCCGTGTAGGCCCGGGACAGCTCCGACCACAGCACCCGCATCGAGGTGCCGTCGATCGCGATGTGGTGGACCACCAGCACCAGCAGCGCGTCGTCCTCGGCCAGCCGCACCACCGCGACCCGGAAGACGGGCCCGGTGGCCAGCGAGAACGGCTCACGCATCAGCGAACGGGCGAACTCCAGTCCCGCCGCGTACCGTTCGCCGGCGCTGTCCCCGACGACGTCGTGGACCGGCACCTCGACCGGCGCGGCCGGCAGCACCCGGGGGACGGGGGCGCCGTCCCGCTCGTCGAAGACCGTCCGCAGCACCTCGTGCCGGCCGGCCACCACGGTGAAGCTCCGGGCCAGCACCTCGGCGTCGAGCGCGCCGCGGACCCTGATCACGGTGGACGTGTTGTAGCCCGGCATCATCTGCTCCAGGAGCCACATCCGCTCCTGCGAGTACGACGCCACCCGCGCGTCGGGACCGGCCACCGCAATGGCCGTCGCCGCCGCGTCGGCGCGCTGGGCGGTACGGGCGCCCTGGAGCAGCGACCTGACCTGTGCGCGCCGTGCCTCCCGCGGGTCCGCCTGGGGTGTCCTGCTCGTGGTCATGAGCGGGTCCTCTCGGCGGTCGTGTCCCCGGCCTGGTCCGTCTCCGGGTCGCCGACCGCGTCCAGCAGCAGGTTCTCCAGGGCGGTGGCCATGGTGTGGATCGTCGGGTTGTCGAAGATCAGCGCCAGCGGGACGTCCACGGACAGCGCCGAACGCAGTCGGGAGACGATCCGGGTGGCGAGCAGCGAATGCCCGCCCAGCGCGAAGAAGTTGGCGTGGATGTCCAGGTCGGTCCGGTCCAGCACCTCCGACCAGATGCCGTCGATGAGCTGCTCGGCCTCGGTGGCCGGCCGCACCGCGACCGCGTCCGCCTCGAAGCGCGGCCGGGGCAGCGCCCGGTGGTCCGTCTTGCCGTTGGCGTTGACGGGGATGCGGTCCAGGACGGTGATGCTGGAGGGGATCATGTACAGGGGCAGCAGATCGCTGAGGTGCGTGGTGAGCCCGGCCGGCAGCTCGCCCTCGGGGCCGTCCTGCTCGGCGGTGATGTAGGCGGCGAGGCGCTGGTCGCCGGGGACGGGTTCCCACTTGGTGACGACGGCGTCGCGGACGCCGGGGTGGCGGCGCAGGGTGTGCTCGATCTCGGCGGGTTCGATGCGGATGCCGCGGATCTTCACCTGACTGTCCGCGCGCCCCAGGAACGACAGCCTGCCGTCCGGGCGCCGCACGCCCCGGTCGCCGGTACGGTACAGCCGCTCGCCGTCCGCGTACGGGTGCGGGACGAAGGCCGCGGCGGTCTTGCGGGCGTCACCCAGGTAGCCGCGGGCCAGGCCCACGCCGCCCAGGTACAGCTCCCCGGGGACACCGTCGGGCACCGGGTTGAGGTGCTGGTCCAGGATCACCACCTGGTTGTTGGCGATCGCCTCGCCGAGGGACACGTCACCGGCCCACTCGTCCTCCGGGACACAGGTGTGGCTGGTGGAGTCGATGGAGACTTCGGTGGCGCCCCATTGGTTGTGGAGGCGGGCGGGGGTGTGGGCGAGTCGGTCGTGGAATTTGGC
>NZ_JBIWNY010000067.1:0-1282 GCF_044767465.1 Streptomyces sp. NPDC101237
GGAGTACCTCGACTCCGAGAAGTACCAGCTCAAGCCCCGCGACTGGACCCGCGCGGACACCGAGGGCATCGCCCCCCTCATCACCCGCCTCAACACCGTCCGGCGCGCCAGTCCGGCCCTGCGGCAGCTGCGTGATCTCCACTTCCACCACGCCGACCAGGAATCGGTGATCGTCTACAGCAAGCGGAGCGGTTCGAACACGGTTCTGGTGGTCGCCAACCTCGACCCCCACCACACCCAGGAGGCCACGGTCTCGTTGGACATGCCGCAACTCGGCCTGAACTGGCACGAGTCGGTACCGGTGCGCGACGAGCTCACCGGCGAAACCTTCAACTGGGGCAGGGCCAACTATGTGCGCCTGGAACCGGGTCGACGACCCGCGCATATCTTCACGGTGCTGCGACCGTCCCCGCAGATCGGAGGGTCACCCACAATATGATCGTCAACGAACCCGTCCAGGACACCTTCGAGGACACACCGGCGAAGGACCGGGACCCCGACTGGTTCAAACGCGCCGTCTTCTACGAGGTCCTGGTGCGCTCCTTCCAGGACAGCAACGGTGACGGCATCGGCGACCTCAAGGGTCTGACCGCCAAACTCGACTACCTCCAGTGGCTCGGCGTCGACTGCCTCTGGCTGCCGCCCTTCTTCAAGTCCCCCCTGAGGGACGGCGGCTACGACGTCTCCGACTACACCGCCGTACTCCCCGAATTCGGCGACCTCGCCGACTTCGTGGACTTCGTGGACGCCGCCCACCAGCGCGGCATGCGCGTGATCATCGACTTCGTCATGAACCACACCAGCGACCAGCACCCGTGGTTCCAGGAGTCGCGCAAGGACCCCGACGGACCCTACGGCGACTACTACGTCTGGGCGGACGACGACAAGCAGTACCAGGACGCGCGGATCATCTTCGTGGACACCGAGGCGTCCAACTGGACCTACGACCCGGTCCGCAAGCAGTACTTCTGGCACCGCTTCTTCTCCCACCAGCCGGACCTCAACTACGAGAACCCGGCCGTCCAGGAGGAGATCCTCTCGGCGCTGAAGTTCTGGCTGGACCTCGGCATCGACGGCTTCAGGCTGGACGCGGTGCCCTACCTCTACCAGCGCGAGGGCACCAACTGCGAGAACCTGCCGGCCACCCACGCCTTCCTGAAGCGGGTGCGCAAGGAGATCGACTCGCAGTACCCGGACACCGTGCTGCTGGCCGAGGCGAACCAGTGGCCCGAGGACGTGGTCGACTACTTCGGCGACTACGCCAAGGGCGGCGACGAGTGCC
>NZ_JBIWNY010000068.1:0-1282 GCF_044767465.1 Streptomyces sp. NPDC101237
GGCACTCGTCGCCGCCCTTGGCGTAGTCGCCGAAGTAGTCGACCACGTCCTCGGGCCACTGGTTCGCCTCGGCCAGCAGCACGGTGTCCGGGTACATGGCGTCGATCTCGCGCCTGACCCGCTTCAGGAAGGCGTGGGAGGCCGGCAGGTTCTCGCAGTTCGTGCCCTCCTCCGCGTACAGGTAGGGCACCGCGTCCAGCCTGAAGCCGTCGATGCCGAGGTCCAGCCAGAACCTCAGCGCGGCCAGGACCTCCTCCTGCACCGCCGGGTTCTCGTAGTTGAGGTCGGGCTGGTGGGAGAAGAAGCGGTGGAAGAAGTACTGGCCCCGCACCGGGTCGAAGGTCCAGTTGGAGACCTCGGTGTCGACGAAGATGATCCGCGCGTCCTGGTACTGCTTGTCGTCGTCGGCCCACATGTAGTAGTCGCCGTAGGGTCCGTCGGGGTCCTTGCGCGACTCCTGGAACCACGGGTGCTGGTCGCTGGTGTGGTTGACGACGAAGTCGATGATCACGCGCATGCCGCGCTGGTGGGCGGCGTCCACGAACTCGACGAAGTCGGCGAGGTCGCCGAATTCGGGGAGTACGGCGGTGTAGTCGGACACGTCGTAACCGCCGTCCCTCAGGGGGGACTTGAAGAAGGGCGGCAGCCAGAGGCAGTCGACGCCGAGCCACTGGAGGTAGTCGAGTCTGGCGGTCAGACCCTTGAGGTCGCCGATGCCGTCACCGTTGCTGTCCTGGAAGGAGCGCACCAGGACCTCGTAGAAGACGGCGCGTTTGAACCAGTCGGGGTCCCGGTCCTTCGCCGGTGTGTCCTCGAAGGTGTCCTGGACGGGGTCGTTGACAGTCATGACGCGCTGGGCCCTCCGTTCGCTGGTGCGGGTCGACCTACCTGGAGCACATGGGCCGGCGTGCGGCCGGGTGTCAGGCGCACGTAGTTGGCCCTGCCCCACGCGAAGGTCTCGCCCGTCAGTTCGTCCCGCACGCACAGGGCCGAGCCGCTGTCCAGGCCGAGTCGCGGCATGTCCAACGAGACCGTGGCCTCCTGGGTGTGGTGGGGGTCGAGGTTGACGACCACCAGGACCGTGTCCGCGCCGGCCCGCTTGCTGTAGGCGATGACGGAGTCGTTGTCCGTGTGGTGGAAGGTCAGGTTTCGCAGCTGCCGGAGCGCGGGATGCTCCCGCCGGACGATGTTGAGGCGGGTGATGAGGGGGGCGATGCCCTCGGTGTCCGCGCGGGTCCAGTCGCGGGGCTTGAGCTGGTACTTCTCGGAGTCGAGGTACTCC
>NZ_JBIWNY010000069.1:0-1219 GCF_044767465.1 Streptomyces sp. NPDC101237
TCTAAGGGCTGTCCCGTAAATGATCTCCGGGGCGCCTCGGGCATGGTGGGCTGCTGTTCGGCCCCGCCGACCTATCCGGCAAGGGCGAGGTTGTGCATCCGGGCGATGCCGAGCATGGCGTGGTGGACGCCGTCGCCCTTGAGTCGGCAGTCGCGGAGGATCTTCCATGTCTTCATCCGGGCGAAGACGTGTTCCACGCGGGCGCGGACCTGCTTGTGGGACTTGTTGTGTTCCTCTTTCCAGCCCTGGAGTTCGCTCTGGCCGCGTTCGCGGCGGTGCGGGATGACGAGTCCGGTGCCCGGGTAGCCGCCGTCGGCGATCGTGAGCGTTCGGCCGATGGCGGCTTTGGCGCCGGATTCCTCCCATGCCTTGCAGTCGTTACGGTTTCCGGGGAGCGGTCGGCCGACTACGACGACCAGGCGGGTGTCGGCGTCGATGACGACCTGGTGGTTGGTGGAGTACCGGTAGTTCTTCGATTGTGCGGCGATGGTGTGGTCGCGGGTGGGGACCAGGGTGCCGTCCACGATGAGCACGGTGTCCTTGGCGAACCGCTTGCGGGGCTGGAGAGCGAGCATCGGCCCGAGGTGGTCGATGATCCGGTCCGCTGCAGACTTGGACACCCCGAACAGCGGGGCGAGCTGTCGCATGGTCAAGTTCGTGCGCCAGTACGCCGCGACCAGCAGTGTCCGGTCCTCCAGCGGAAGGCTCCAAGGCCGGCCCCTGCGGATTGCGTCCCCGCCCTCGCGCCGCAGAACCGTCACCAGCTTCCCGAAGGCACGCGGGCTCAGCCCGGTGAACGGGGCTATCCAGGACGGCTCCGACGCCGTGATCACACCAGCCATACCAAGATCATCCCAGGCCGGTTAGGGTGCCTTCTTCGAGCCGACGGACTGGAGACGGATGATGGAGCAGGACGAGGCCCTGCAGGTCGCGGTGGCGTTTCTCGCGCGCAGCCAGCGCGATGACGAGCCGCTTCTCGCCATCGACGCAGAGCAGGTCCGTGAGAGCAACGGACTCCTGGTCGTGCCCTACAACTCTGTGCAGTACCTCGCCTCGCGTGATGCGAGAGAGCAGCTGTTGGACTGCTGGCCCATCCTCGTCGACCTTGAACGCGGAGACGTGCGATTCGGGACCCTGGAAGAGCGACATCTATGGAAGAACGCGAGCACCTGACGGGGCGCGGCTGTCCGCAACCGCAGTTACGGGACAGCCCTTAGCC